>CAYTOJ010000198.1:0-1532 GCA_964439415.1 uncultured Rickettsiales bacterium | reverse complement strand
TTAAATGATCGTTAAATTAATAAAATTCCTGTTAGTAATTTATGCCTCAGCCCTAGCGGGGGTATAACCATCCCTGGCGTATTCTTCAAAACTCTCCTTTAGAAAATCTTCAATTTCTTCCGGGTGCTTTGCATAATATTCCTCCGTTACTTCATCAAATGTTCTGTAATGCTTGCCTCTAATTTCCATTTTTAACCCATTGTAGTGCCGCATACAATTGTATGCAAACCATAAGTTTATGACGGGAGGTGAGTGTTAGTTACGAAACTCCATGTCCTAACTGAACGCCTTCTCCCGTCAAAGCTGGTGGTACGAAATTTCTGCGGCCAGCAATTACGCTTGAAGTTTGCCTTGCCTTATGAGCTATAATTGCGTCATTAAGGCCGTTTATCTTCACGGGTGATTCCAATTGCCCACCAGCGGCTTGCTGCTCAAAAAACGCTGCCGTTTTCGGCAAGCCTTCAATTATCATTTCAATCATAGAGGAATAATCTTTAGGCAAAGCATCCTCTTTATTCCAATGGGCAGCAGAAATGCTTACGGTATCACCATTTACTAACTCAGCATAGCCTGGGCGACGATTTGCATCAGTCGTTTCTTTACTTCCTTTACTAATATGTGCCAGCACAAACAGAGCCAAACACTTATCTAATGGTGGCTCTCCATATTCAGATACAAACTTTATGTCTACAATCGCATCTTGCATCTCGCTATCAGTTTTTTGCATTTGAGACTCAATCTGTGCAACTTTCATAATATCACCCCATATTTAAACGGTTAAAACATATCATGCTTGCATAAAAGAGTCTTATGAAGTTTTTATCGCCGTTTAATGAAGGTTATTAACTGAATATGAGCGTTAGAAACACCCCCGGCTGGTTGAATCTGGATAAGCCGTCCGGCATTACATCCACCCATGCGCTAAATAAAGTAAAGCGGTTACTCCGGCTGGAGAAAGCTGGCCATGCGGGAACGCTTGACCCCATGGCTACCGGCATTCTGCCCATTGCCATTGGTGCGGCTACCCGCCTGGTTAATCATGCGCAGGATAGCCGCAAAACCTATGAATTTACTATAAAATGGGGTGTGGAGACTGACACGCTGGATGCGGAAGGAAAAGTCACAGCTACTTCTGAAGTTATGCCGGGGCTGGAGGCTATAACCGCCGCGTTGCCGTCATTTTTAGGGAAAATCCAGCAACTGCCGCCCGCGTATTCTGCGCTGAAGGTGGATGGTAAAAGGGCGTATGATCTGGCTAGAGCCGGGGAAGCAGTTGAACTAAACCCCCGGGAAGTTGAGTGTCATGCCCTTAACCTGCTGGAACATAAGGCTGATGATGGGTGTTCCATGTTCCGTCTGGAATGCGGCAAGGGTTTTTATGTGCGCGCCCTGGCGCGTGACTTGGCTAAGCATCTAGGCACTTATGGTTCTATCTGGAGCCTGCGCCGAACTAAGGTGGGAGTTTTTAATGAATCCGGCGCGATTTCACTGGAAAAACTGGAGGAGTTAGACTATACGGCCTTTTTAAAGGA
>CAYTOJ010000197.1:813-1545 GCA_964439415.1 uncultured Rickettsiales bacterium | reverse complement strand
CCTGCCCTAAACCACCTGAGGTTATAGACGCTATTTTCTGGTTCATCGCCTCAATAGCTGTGTTTAAAGATGCTTCCGTACCGCCCCCAGAACTCACAACCTGAACTTGCGGCTGCTGGTTGCCCCCCACTTTTTCAAGTTGAATATCCGGCTGGACTATAGGTTCCTGTGTTGTGGCTGGTGCATCCGCAACGGTCTGGCTAGTAGCAATATCCGTCTGCTGCTGGGTATCGCGTATCTGTGGTTTCTGCGCTACAGTATTTATGCTTAAAATGCTATTAACACTTAGAGACCCATAAAACTCAGCGGGATTAATCATCTGATCCCTAGTGGTAGAGGCTCCATTATTCCAGAATCGCCCTAATATTCCATTGTTTGAGGTATTTAGCATTCCTTCAATCCCCCAACCGGGATTAGAGGCTCCACTCAAATAGGATACATAATTACCATCAGCATCTTTAACTACTGGATAAAAACTTATATCCAAATGGTTGCGTCCACCAGGAAGATCGGCAAGACTACCTAATAAAGAGCCTGCTGGCAAAACCTCGCCTGCTTGTAAAGCTGCCATACTTTTGCCTTTAAGGTGCATAGCCCTACAGTCAACGAACTCAAGATATACTGTAGTTCCATCTTCCATTTCATAAGACATCGGAGGGTTAAAAGGCCCCATTCTTAAATATGCGGCAGCCTGAACATTCTCATCATTGAAGACATCTGTGCCCAATACAA
>CAYTOJ010000197.1:0-803 GCA_964439415.1 uncultured Rickettsiales bacterium | reverse complement strand
CAGGAGTATACACATTCTGATCTGCTTGCGGAACCACATCGCAACCATGATTAGTTTTTCCATGATATTGCTCAGGAACCTGGGCAGGATCGTATGGTATGTTATGAAGTGAGGTAACAACAGCATCACAATCAAAGGGTGAGCCTATTTGTTCCACCCTTATCGGCGTCTGTTTCAGTAAAAGTTGAGTATATTCGTTTATAGTTTTTTGTGTAGGGGAAACCATCCTAGTATACTTATTTTGATCCCAATTATCATTTTAATCTACCATCACATTTTTACCCCTTGATTACCTATTCGCTGCATTTACGTTAAATGCCAGTTGCATCAAAAAAGTTAGGGTGCATATTCAGTATATGCTCCTCGCGTTCCAAGGGTGACATTTTCTTGCGACCGTAAGGGAGCGCGCCGGCGCGGCGGGGGAAGCGCAGAGCGCGGGGGCGGCAGCCCCTTATATACAAAAAGAATATACCCCTGAAATGACAACGCTCAACCACACTCTTTAGACGATAGGGTATATGCCAAAAATTACCATCAACGATACCCCTTTTGAGGTTGAAGCTGGTCTCACCATCATACAGGCCTGTGACCGGCTGGGGATTGAGATTCCCCGTTTCTGTTATCACGAGCGCCTTAGCATAGCTGGCAATTGCCGCATGTGCCTGGTGGAGGTATCGCCTGGACCGCCCAAGCCGCAAGCCTCCTGCGCCCTGCCTGTGAGTGAGGGAATGGTGATAAAGACCGATTCCCCCATGGTGAAAAAGGCTCGTGAAGGGGTTATGGAGTTTCTGCTTATCAATCAC
>CAYTOJ010000196.1:0-1647 GCA_964439415.1 uncultured Rickettsiales bacterium | reverse complement strand
CGAGCAGTATATACGCGCATGGGGCTGGGTTGGCGGCCATGCGCAAAATATAAAAATATACCTATCGCACTCTTGAAGTGCGATAGGTATACCACCGGAGTGAAAGAGAAAATTGGGGCTCTTCAAACGATAGCGGTATATCTGATGCTTATTTCTTTTTCCAACTGCCATCCAATGCCTGATACATTGCACCGGAGGGGAGGGACTGCTGAATCTGCCCGGCCGCCAGCTTGCCCACTACATCCAGGCTCTGGCCGTTCTGGCTGGATATTTTTGCGTATTCAGCGCGCCTGCCATCGTTCACCTGCTGCGCCAGAGATGCTGCATCGCCGGATAGTGCTTTAACATAACCATCAGCCTGCTCACCCAGTTTGCCCTGAATTCTGCCTTCCTGAAGACTCAGGGCGTATGCGCCGGAGGATATGGCTATAAGAACAGTAAAGGCTGCAAAAGCTGTTTTAAAGCGGTTCATATATATCTCCTAGAATAGGTTGGGGTTCTTTTTCATGGCTTTCTTAACGTCCTGCTCAATTTCCACTTTCACACGGTGTTCGATATTGACGTTAAGATTAATCTCAATCGGCTTATCCGGTGCTTGCACTTTGACTGTGGGTGAACATGCCGCAAAAGCCGGAGCTATCGCTAAAAGAAACAATCTTGCTTTTATTTTCATTCGTCCCCCATTTTCAATAACCGCTTAAAATCATCAATCGGTAGTAAACTCTGCTGTATAAGCGATAGCAGGTCGCCTTGCAAGTTCACATTCAATTTCACTGCACGGCCATTAAACGCATCTGGGTTGGAGCCTTCAGTTGCCAGAGCAATAATCGGTTTGCCATTAGCATCAGATGTTACATTTATCTGGAGAGTTGTATAATTAAAATTCTGTAATGCCAGGCGGGCAGTTTCCATTTCCTTCAACTTTCCCGGCAGGGCTTCAGGCGATACTGAAAGCGTTCCGGTATTTATAGCCTTCAGGTTGCCAGTCCCAAGATTTATATGTCCATTAGGATAATATATCACAGGAATGCTACCATTTATTCTTCCATTGCCGCTGACTTTGCCATTACTCACTTTAGCAAGCAGATCAGAAATCTCCACGCCGTTTAAACGGACTGGTATAGTCACAGGTCTGTTGCGCCCCAGCCCCACTTTTACATTCTCTATGCTGACACTACCCTGATTCCACGGAAACTGGGCGGATTTAATCCTGATCTCACCTGTTGGTATTTGCTCAAGTGGCGCTGTAAAAGCCATATCAGTTTTATGTTGTTTTGCGGTATCCTGGGCAGTCATCTGCACGGTCAGATTTTTTCTGCTGATGTTTTGCTTAGCTGCGATTTTAAGCATCGGCAATTCTACAGGCAGGCCGCTTATGCCGGATATTTCCAGTTTTGTTTCACCGCGCCAGATTTCATCCTCCCCCAGATTCATGCTGGCGGTTATATTTTTAAGCTTTGCCAGATAGGGATTTTTATCCAGGTCAAATCCCGCACTATTTAAATTCCAGTTCTGCGGTGTAGCTTTTATCTCAAACGGGATATCCGCTGCTATCCCGCCGCCTTCTACTGTAAGCTTGCCGTTTGTCACCACCAGTTCGCCAGGCACTATTGAATTTATGTAAACGGTGTCAAAGAGTGCTACATG
>CAYTOJ010000195.1:0-1684 GCA_964439415.1 uncultured Rickettsiales bacterium | reverse complement strand
GTGCCAAGCTGGTATGTGGCGGTGACAAAATTCCGCCACCGCATGGTGGAACTTAACCAGGGCATCAACTGGATTCCCTCCCACGTAAAAGATGGTTTATTCGGCAAGTGGATTGAAAATGCGCGGGACTGGAGCATCTCCCGCAACCGTTTCTGGGGTGCGCCCATACCCATATGGCGGAGTGATAACCCTGATAATAAAAACCTCTATGTGTTCGGCAGCACGCAGGAACTGGAAGAATTCTTCGGCGTGACCGTAACTGACCTGCACCGCCCATTTATAGATGAACTTACTAAACCAGACCCTCTAGACCCTAAATATACCCTACGCCGGGTGGAGGATGTTCTGGATTGCTGGTTTGAATCCGGCTCAATGCCGTTCGGAAGCCAGAAACCGGAAGCCAGAAGTCAGAAATCGGATTTTAAATTCCCCGCCGATTTCATAGTGGAATACCAGGCGCAAACCCGTGGCTGGTTTTATACCATGATGGTTCTCTCCACCGCATTGTTTGATGCCGTACCGTTCAAAAACTGCATCTGTCACGGCGTGGTGCTGGACGATAAAGGGCAGAAACTATCCAAACGTCTGAACAACTACGCCGATCCTAAATGGCTGTTTGATACTTACGGGGCAGATGCTTTGCGCTGGTTTATGATGTCCTCCCCGGTTATGCGCGGCGCGGAGATGTATATTGATAAGGAAGGCAAATTCATCCGCGATGCTGTGCGGCTATATATAAAACCGTTCTGGAGTGCTTACAGTTTCTTCACCCTCTACGCCAATGCTGATGGCCTGCAAGGTGAATATAGCTTTGATTCCATCAATATTTTAGACCGCTACATTCTAACCAAGCTGCATCAGGCGGTATTAACGGTTGATGAATCACTGAACCAGTACGATACTCCGGCGGCCTGCACGGCAATAGCGGCATTCTTCGAGGTGCTCAACAACTGGTACATCCGCCGCAGCCGCACACGCTTCTGGAAGGATGAGAAGGACAGCGACAAACAGTCAGCCTACAACACCCTCTACACCGTTCTGCATGTTATGTGTCGCGCCGCTGCGCCGCTCCTGCCCATGGTGACTGAGGAGATTTTCCAGGGGCTTACAATATCTGAGACCAACAACATTCGCTCCGTCCACCTGGAGGATTATCCGCTGGATGTGTTGAGCAAGGTACAACCAGACGCAGCATTGGAAATGGAAATGGATTTGGTGCGGGAGGTATGCAACGCCGCGCACTCAGTGCGTAGCCAGCGTAATATCAGAACGCGCCAGCCACTGAACAGTCTGAGCATTGCAGGGTATGGGCTGGAAAATATAAATTCTTATCTACCGCTGATTCAGGATGAAGTGAACGTTAAAGATACCGTTGTAATTCCAGTATCTTCTGAAGAAGATTTCAAACAGTATGGCAATTTTAAATTGCAGGTAGACTCCAAAGTAGCCGCAAAGAGGATTCCGGATAAAATCAAAACGGTACTGGCAGCGGCAAAGGCGGGAGACTGGAAAAAAATAAATGCTGATGAACGCCTGGTTGGCGGAGTGCTGCTGATTAAAGGCGAGTACAGGCAGACGCTGGAGCCAGTGGATTCCATGAATAGTGCCGTCCTTAGCTCACAGGATAAACTCGTAATCCTTGACACCACAGTAACCCCGGAACTGGAGAAGGAAGGTATAGCAC
>CAYTOJ010000194.1:0-1770 GCA_964439415.1 uncultured Rickettsiales bacterium | reverse complement strand
TATCATGAAAAAAAACATTTTCATTGAACTTGGCTCCAAAGAAATCAGCCTTACCAGGAAAGATGGAATGGGAAAAGTCAACATATTCATCAAAAACATGACCACTGAAGTCGGCAGTAGCCCGGTTTTCCCATGCTGATTCATGCTGCGCCCAGGTTCCATCCTCCTCATAGAGCTTTTTCTCGTTAAGGAGGGATTCTGCCCATTTGTTCCACTCCTCCCGCCCTTTGTCGAAGAGATCCAGTGTTTCCTGCTTGTTCATACAATGTCTATAAACGTTAGTATATAACGCGCATGGGGCTGGCGGGGCGGCCATGCGCAAACATAAAAGCTATATCTATCGCACACTTGAAGTGCGATAGATATAGCCGCTCTAACCTAACTCCCTCGCTCTGGTAGTGGCGGCGGTTATGGCTTGTTCAATAAGCGCTGGGAAAGTGGGGGAGAGGACCTTCAAAGCGGCTTCGGTGGTACCACTTGGGCTGGTGACGGCGCGTCGCATTTCCTCCAGGCTGGTGCTGCTTTGCAGCGCCATATTCCCTGCTCCAGCTAGTGTCAGGCGAGCCAATTGATCTGCCAATTCCTGCGGCAGGCCGTTTTTAACGCCAGCTTCAATTAAGCTTTCTAGAAAGTAAAACACATAAGCGGGGCCACTGCCGGACAGGGCTGTGACTGCGTTCAGCGTATCCTCCCCCTCCACCCAGAAAAGGGAGCCTATGGATTTCAGGATTTTTGCGGCAAAGTCTCTCTGCATATCACTACACGCCGCATTAGCGCAGGCCACCGTTACCGCCTGCCCAATCGCAGCCGGGGTATTTGGCATGGCTCTGATTATCGCCGCCTGGCCGCCCGTTAAGCTCTCCATCAGTTTTATGGTTTTTCCGGCAGCAACTGAGATAATGAGGGGGACAAATGTGTTGTTACTATGGCAAGAAGAAAGATGCCCCCCCCTACCCCCCCCCGTAAACGGGAGGGGAAGCCGATCGGCAGTCCCAACACCTGAGGAGTTACAAAATCTTTTAGTGATTTCAGTAAGCACATTGTTAAAGTCACCCGGTTTTACGGCTACTATAATAGCATCCGGCATATAATCATCCGGCAAATCATGCAGTGATGCGGCAAAATTAATGTCAGGAAATTCTTTCAGCCTGTCAGCAGATTTTTCCACCGCTTTGATATTGCTGGGGCTGAGAGTGCCGGATTTTATCACCCCCGACAGCAACGCCCTGCCGAGATTGCCAACGCCGATAATAAGAACGGAATCAGACCAATGCATCGAAATTTACTTGCTCCAGAGCTTCCCCAGGGGTACTGCCCGCCCACACCACTGATTGCAGTGCGGGATAAAACCTTTCACACTCAGCATATGCCTGCAGCATGATGGTTTCCATCTGGCGGGGTGTTACTTTATTATCCTCAGCCAGCAGCATTCCGTAGCGGTAGCAGACCAGATTATCCACGCTGGACATCTCAAACAGGCCGATCCAGACTTTCTCATTGGCGATTGCCAGAAGTTCCCGCACTTTATCCTTAAGGCGTTCCGGCACTCTGGTTTCAAAGCCGCAGGCCAGTATCATGGAATGGGATTCCCCGTTAAAACCAATCCATGCCTTAATATCAGTGTAGGAGCCTACGAATTCAAAGCCTATGTCTGCCTCGCTGATGCGCTCAAACGGCCAGTTCTGCCTGGTAAGAACTTCCTCCGCCACATCCAGCGGATTAAAGAGGCCTTCATTTATATTAAGGAACGATGATACCATTACCTACCCC
>CAYTOJ010000193.1:0-1816 GCA_964439415.1 uncultured Rickettsiales bacterium | reverse complement strand
ATTTATCGGCGGCTGTGTGCGCGATTATCTGGCAGGGATAAATAGACCTCTTTCGGAACTCGCTGCGGTGAGCAAAATGCGCGAAGCGAGCATCGCAGAAACGCAAGTGTACAAAGAAGTACATGCGGATTCGAGAAGCGCAGAGACAAGCAAGTTTGCCAGCGCAGTAGAGTTACGAAAGAGGTCTAATATAAGCGATATAGATATTGCCACAAGTCTACCACCTGAAGCAGTTATGGAACAACTGCAAAAGGCGGGTATTAAATGTGTGCCGACCGGCCTTAAATTCGGCACGGTTACAGCGATTGTGAATGAAAATAAGTTTGAGATAACATCACTGCGGCGCGATATAAAAACTGATGGCCGCCATGCGGTTGTTGCCTTCGGCGCGAACTGGCTGGAGGATGCCTTGCGCCGTGATTTCACCATCAATGCACTTAGCATGAGTTATGATGGCGAGGTTTTCGATTACTCTACTGGCCGGGATGACCTGCGTGACGGTATAGTCCGGTTTGTAGGTGATGCTGATACGCGCATTGGTGAGGATTATTTACGGATACTGCGTTACTTCCGCTTTTTTATGCGCTTCTCTACGCCTGTGCAAGGCGGGGAGGCACTATCAGTACACGAAGCATCAATGGCCGCCATAACCAGGTTAAAGGATAGCATAAAAAATCTATCGCTTGAGCGAATCGGCTGGGAGATGTTGAAAATACTGGATCACCCTGATACCTTAAAAGCTCTGGAGCCAATGCAGCAAACAGGAGTGCTGAATATCATACTGCCACAGCATAAAGGCCTGGATGCATTAAAACAGGCGGTGGAGAAATCCCTGGCATTAAATATAACTCTGCACCCCATGACTAAACTTGTGGCCATATCCGGTAATGCCGGAATAGCTGATTACTGGCGGCTGCCACGTATCCAGAGGGATACGGCAGAGCGGATTCTTGACTGCGCAGCAAGCCTGACACAACAAAAAACAAAAGAAAACATCAGGAAATTTGGTTTTGAGGCGTTCGCTCAGTCGGTTTGCCTCAGTGACACAAACATATCCGCTGATGAGTTAAAGGGCTTATCAAACTGGCCGATTCCGTTTTTTCCCTTAAAAGGCCAGGACTTAGTGGATGCAGGACTCACCCCCGGCTCACACATCGGCGTTAAACTTAAAGCTCTGGAGAAAATCTGGGTAGAGTCAGGTTATACGCTGACACATAATCAACTGCTTGATATGGCTATATATACTGCTCGCGAATAAAGAGTGCGGATTCTTTGCAGTGATTTTGCGAGCAGTATAGACGCGGATTCGGCTGGTGGGGCGGCCATGCGCAAAATATAAACATTATACCTATCGCACTCTTGAAGTGCGATAGGTATATTCCTGATCGGGGAAATTAATGCTTCTGATAATGTAAACATACCACATAGTATCCTCTAGCCCGTCGTCGCCCTGCGGGCTATGCCGGGCACTGCTTCGCCCAAGGTGCGGCTCTCCACGTGGCTGTGCCACGCGTAGCCCGTAAGGGCGAAGCGTGGTGCACCAGCGCGGAAAAACTTCGAACCGCTTGGTACAATTTCTTGAGGTTTTACAGGAGTTAGGAAAATTGTTCAAATACTCAGAACGATTTCAAAAAACATCATACGGGTGAGAATAAAGTCATTGGAGATATTTTGGACTGCAACGCTAGCATTATTTGTTCAAGCTCTATTCTTGCTTCTGCCTGCAAACCCAAGCACCTACCTATTCCATCAGCATCGGTGCTAAGACGAGACTGCATGCTGATGTTGAAAGTTTTATTTGGCTGTTCGCTCATAC
>CAYTOJ010000192.1:0-1821 GCA_964439415.1 uncultured Rickettsiales bacterium | reverse complement strand
GCAGTAGAGTTTCGAAAGAAATCTAATAACAACCCTGCAATTTAGACAAGATAACCCACTCGAGAAATCGCTACAGACCCTTAGAGTACATTAATCATCATTAACCATTATTACCTCATTCATGAAGGTTGTGTTAAATCACATCTAATCCTTACTTAAGCATTAATTTTCCTGATGCATTTAATAAAAAAGCGGGTATATACTCTTTCTTTATTAAGAAAACATTAATTTCATAACGCTTTCAGCCTGTCAGTTGGCACTAAAAGGGTAGTTATCGCATGTCGTCCGTTAATATAGTTAATACTCACGAAGTAGCTGTACATAGTCTGGAAGCTGATTACAGACATCGCCATAATTCAGAACTTATCTGCAGAAAGGATACCGTACTGCATTGGTATATTGCGGTGGATTTCTTAGCTTTGATAATTGGTTTTTTATTTTCCACATCCCTCGCTGCTTATATTAATACGATTGTTTTTGACCGTGAGTTTATTAATCCAATAACCCAATATGGTTATCTCCGGCTTATTGAAATTGCAGCCCTGGCAGCGGTAATAATTCTCTGGTTTCAGCATACCGATCATTACCGAATCCGTATGCCTTTCTGGATGGAAATTAAGAAAATAGTTTCCGTACTTTTAACCGCTATGCTACTGGATGGTTTCCTGCAATTCTCCTTTAAACTTGATTCTTCACGTTTATGGCTGGTTGCCGGATGGTGCGTTGCGGCAGGAGCAATGATAATCTCACGTAATTTAATCAGGCGGCATTTCCGTGAGGCAGGAGCATTCCATATAAAAGCCGTTCTGGTAGGCGGTGGTGATACCGCCGGCCATACCCGCATGGCGCTGAACAGCGAACCCGGGCTTGGTTATGAAATTGTAGCACAGGTGAGGGATTTACCTTCAGCCTTTATGCAGGCGGGAAAATCCTGGAGCAAGTTCTGTGAAAATCACGGGGCTGATTATATAATTATCGCGCTGGATGGGCAGGAATTAGCATCAGCGCATATCCCCCTGTCGCAGCTCGCCAGGGAATCAGTGCCATTTTCAGTCTGCCCACCACTTGGCGGCCTGCCGGTTTTCGGCATGACTACTCAGTATTTCTTCAATCACGATATTATGCTGCTTACAAGAAGCAACGGCCTGGAACAGCCCATCCCCTGCATTCTGAAAAGGCTGACTGATATTGCGGCATCTTTAAGCGCACTTATTATATTCAGCCCGGTTATGCTGGTTGTAGCTGCGCTGGTGAAAAGGGACGGCGGCCCGGCTCTCTTCGGTCATTCCCGTATTGGCCGAAGTGGCAAGGAGTTCCGCTGCCTGAAGTTCCGCTCCATGGTGATGAATGGCGATGCCGTTCTGCAAAAACACTTGGAGGATAATGCAGAAGCCCGGCTGGAATGGCAGGCAAGCCGGAAGCTTCATAATGACCCCAGAGTAACCAGGCTTGGGGCATTCCTGCGCAAAAGCAGCCTGGATGAGTTACCGCAGCTTATTAATGTGCTGCGCGGGGAGATGAGCCTGGTAGGCCCGCGCCCTATAGTCAGCGCGGAAATCAACAACTATGCCGGTGACATTGCCCATTACTACAAGGTTCGGCCAGGCGTTACCGGTCTGTGGCAGGTAAGTGGCCGCAGTGATGTAAGCTACCCGCAGCGGGTGCATATGGATAGCTGGTATGTACGCAACTGGTCATTCTGGCATGACATTGCCATCATCTGCAAAACTTTTCCGGCATTACTTAAATCCAGCGGCGCTTACTAGAGGACGCGCCTTTAAGAAGCTTACAAATTTACGTGCCTCGTCCATATCCCCACCT
>CAYTOJ010000191.1:0-1881 GCA_964439415.1 uncultured Rickettsiales bacterium | reverse complement strand
GCACCGGAAGCGTGAATTCAGCTATTGCCGCTGAGGCTGTTCTGGATTCCCAGCCTGGTCCGAATGGGCTGGAGGTTCAAGCCATGCGAGCCAGAGTGAATGGCAATGTTTTAACGGTTGCCGTAAAGTACGTTAATACATCAAGTAAGAATACAACCTATAACTCATTTCGCACAAAGGATGTTTTTTATATTGCAGGTCAAAAAAAATACCAGGTATTGAAGGATGAGAAAGGTAACTGGCTTGCCTCACCGCTAACTGGAAGTAATGGTGATTATATGGCTGGTGGACTTATTTCAGGCGAATCATCAGATATAGTCTGGTTCAAGTTCCCAGTGCCCCCTGCTGATGTAACATCAATTGAATTCCAGATTCCAGAAGTTGCGCCATTTACACTGCCTCTTCAGCGGTAGTTATGTATCATAAGTGTTTTGCCACGATAGTTTTTTCCGCTCTGCTGCTTTTTGCAAGCACTGCATATGCGTGGAACCGGGAGGATATTGATTCCCCTGAACTGCAAGCAGCCGCTGAAAGAGCCGTGCAGTTATTAGGGGATGGCAAAGGTGCACTGGCCTTAAAGCCGGAGATTTATGCGATACCTGGCTTAAGTTTGGATTTAAAATCTTCAGGCAGCAACCTGGTCGCAACCAGTACTCCACTTGCACAGGCTATATCTGACCTTAAAGCGGAGCAGACTGACTTCGGCTGGCGTGTGTCACTTAATGCTGATGTATTATTTGATTTTGATAAGTCAGACATACGGAAGGACGCTGAAGATTCCCTGAAGAAACTGGCTATAGTCATCCGAGAGAAAGGCAAAAAGCAGGTTGCCATATACGGCTATACAGATGCAAAAGGCAGTGATTCATATAACCAGAACCTGTCTGAAAAACGCGCTGAATCAGTAAAAGCATGGCTGGTTGATAATGAAAAAGTCTCTGCTGATCTTTTGCATACAAAGGGATACGGCGAGACTAATCCTGTAGCTGATAATACGAATCCCGATGGCAGTGATAACCCTGAAGGCCGTACGCGTAACCGCCGGGTTGAGATACTTATTCAGTAGTTCATATCGGACTGTTAGCCGTTATACTGAGTGCATGAATCTGTTCCAGCAATTCTTCAGCAAGGGTTTCATTAATCAGGCGGTGTTTGCTGACTCTGCTTAACCCGGTGAACTCCTTTGACGATATAATAATCCTGAAGTGAGTTTCGCCTGTGCCGTTAAAAGCACCATGCCCGGCATGTTTATGTGATTCATCCAGCACTTCCAGATGGGTGGGGTTAAATCTTACGGTAAGCTTGGATGTTATTCTGTCCTTATAACTTGGTTCTTTTAAAAGCATCTTAAACCTCAGCGGTGTTTTTTCTGTGACGGGCTACGGATTTACGCAAGTCAAAATCGTGCGCAAGCTGGTTCAGATGCTTGAGTCCACGGTAAGAAAGCGTGGGAAGCATTGCCGCTGACTGCTCCGCCAGCGATGGCCCAACCGCTGCTTTAAAGCCTAATTTGCCAGCCTCCTTAATACGCTGATCTGTTTTGCCGACACGTCTGACCTCGCCCGATAAGCCAATTTCACCGAAATATACCGCACCTGTTGGCAGTGCCTCCCCCGCTAATGCGGAGATAATCGCCGCCGCTACCGGTAAATCAGCCGCTGGTTCGGAAGCTTTAAACCCACCTGCAGCGCTAACATAAACCTCGAACGCTGAAAGCTGAATGCCGCATCTGGCCTCCAGCACTGCAAGTATCATGGCGAGGCGGTTAGATTCAAAACCCACCACCGCCCGGCGCGGTGTTGCCAGAAAGGAAGGCGCAACCAGCGCCTGTATCTCCACCATCAATGCACGTGATCCTTCCATAGCCGCGAATACCGATAC
>CAYTOJ010000190.1:0-1897 GCA_964439415.1 uncultured Rickettsiales bacterium | reverse complement strand
TTCCCCCCCCTTAATCCCCCCCCGCAGGCGGTGGGGGAGACAAGCAACGTACATCCAAGCCAGCAAACTCAAAAGGATGCGTACTCTATCATTACTGAATCCGTGCCGGGCAGTCCGGCTTTGAAAATATCCACTAATCAATATTCCGTTATACTTAGAAAGCGGGAGGCTCCCCTGCCCTTCAGTGTTACCCTGGAGAAATTCACCCGCGTAATTCACCCCGGAACCAGCATTCCTAAAAGCTATAGCTCGGAAGTAGTTATAAAAGAAGGTGGGCTTGAATGGCGGAGCCTGATTGAAATGAATAAACCGCTGCGCTACAAGGGCTATGCGCTGTATCAGTCATCCTATGTGGATGCTGATGGCAAACCTGCATCCGTGCTGGCGGTAGTTAAGAATATCGGCAGGTCTTTTCCATATATATCCAGCGTACTTATCTGTATTGGCCTGCTTATTCACTTCTTCCTGAAAATGCCACGGCTGCTGCGATGAGATTACTTCACCTAATCTATCTGCTCATAACTCTACTGCTCACCCTTCCTGCTTATGCAGCAGAAAACCACGATTATGACTACACACAGTTTGCAAGGCTGCCAATTCAGGACGAAGGCAGAATCAAACCGCTGGACACCTTCGCCAGAAGTTATCTGAAAATCATCTATGGCCGTGATTGCCTGCCTGATAAACCCGCCATAGCCTGGCTTGCGGAAGTTCTCTTCACGCCGGAACAGGCGGCAGCGCGGGAGGTTTTCAGCGTTCCGCCAGCAATAGCGCATGTGCTGAAACTCACCCCAAGGGAGAGCCGGAGGTATAACTTCCAGGAAATGCTGACAGCAATCATGGGCAATTTGAGAATGATAGCAGGGCTGTACGCCGCTCCTGAAAACGAACTGACACTGAACCAGACGCAGTTACTGGTAATAGTTTCAGCGGTAAATGTATTCGCTGACCTCAGCAGATCATTCAGCATGGTAGCACCTCTCACAACGGTTGATGATGCCAGATTAGCCAAGGCTCTGGGTATTGAACCACAAACAAAGCTCAATTATCTGGAACTGCTGAAAAAACGGGATTTACTGCTGAACATGAGCACCAATTCAGAAGCCACTCAGTTACTTCGGCTGCTGGAGGAAGTGGAGACAGCTCAAAACACCAGAATGCTGGCGGTAATGCCGCCGCTGTGGGGGAATTCTGAAGGGCGCTGGTTATCCTTCTGGGCTATCGGCATGAGTGGCTCAGGTTCCCCGGAGAGCGTTAGAATGCTGAACCTCTGGAATCAGTTGCGGCAGGCTTATAACAGCGGGAAAAAGGATACATGGCAAAGTGCATCCAACATCTTAAGCGCCGCAATGCAGGAAGTCTCTAAACCATATATTGCACATCCCAAGCTTATAACTGAACACCGCTTCCACCAGTTTAAACCGCTGGAGTTGGCGGCATTTTTTTACCTTCTGGCGTTTACGGCCATTATAGCCGCCATGCTTTTTGGCAAAGCGAAATACTTATATACCGCATCCGCAGTTCTGGCAGTAACGGCGGTAGTTATCCATGCATCCGGCCTGGTTATGCGCATGGTGATAATGGGTCGCCCCCCTGTCAGCAACCTTTATGAGTCCATTATATTCGTGTCACTTGCTGCATCTATACTGGGGCTGGTGCTGGAATGGCGGCGCAGTCACGGTTATGGAATGCTGCTTGCCAGCATTGCCGGTGCGGTGTTGCTTTATATAGCCGGGCGTTATGAAGCAGAAGGGGACACTTTAAGAGTTCTAACCGCCGTGCTGGATACTAACTTCTGGCTGGCCACGCACGTAGTCGCCATTACCATAGGTTACGCAGCAACTATATCAGCCAGCGTACTGGCGCATATTTATCTGTTACTAAGGGTTATTGGTAA
>CAYTOJ010000189.1:0-1928 GCA_964439415.1 uncultured Rickettsiales bacterium | reverse complement strand
TCGCGTTACGAACGGATGGTCGCCCGCCGGTATCTCTTGCCGAACAAGGGCGAAGTATTCATTTTCCTGGTTGCCAGCATCGAAAACCCCGGTGGCCGGATCATAACCTTTCCTGGCATTGGTAAGGCCGATTCCATCTTCAATAAGGGGGACAATCTCAAGATTGGTATTTTCTACTTTGTCTCCGCCGATATTCGCATTTCCGGTAATTTTAAGGAATGCCGCCGCTTCGGTAAAATCACTTAAATCCTGATAGTTGGCGATAATATAACTATCCGCCACTTGCCGCTTGCCCGCTTTATTTCCTGCAGCCGTATAATCAGCGAAATATTTCATTCTGGCGATTGAATGCGCTACCAGATCAGTTCTTTTGCTATCACCATCCACAATAGGGCTTACCACGCCTTTTATAGCACTTTCAAAGTCCGTATAGCTTTGGGTATCCTGTATATCGGTTGGAATGGTTATTCCTTTAAAGGCCTCGGCCAGCACATCGCGCTCAAACGTCATAAGCTGTTTCAAGGCGGCGATTCTACCAGCTTCATCAGATGGATACTCAAGCGCAAGCTGTTTGAAAATAACCTTGAATATATCTGCCTGAGTGGATGAGTTAACCCGCATTTCCCCTATACGCTGCCCGGTAGCGGGGAGTATGTTTTCCACATTATCAATAGCACGGATAAGGGATGCTACATTTTCCTGCTCCCTTCCGTCAGACTCAAAGCCACCCCATGCGGCAAGCTGGACAGATTCCTTTGGTATAACAATAGTCTCGTCAAGAACTTTGCTGGCCGCCTGGTTAAATACTTCCAAAGCGTGCAGGGAGTGTTCACCGAATTTTCTGGTAAGTTCAGCATCTCTTGCAATTTCCTGCGCGGTAGTTATCTGTTGCGACCAGCCTAAATCAGTAGTTGATAATTTCTGCATTATATCATCAAGGCCGCCGTCTTGCAGGTAGTTTACTACAGCTGCGCTGTCTACGTTCCCATAGCCTCCCGCATTGGCGGTATCGAATAATCGGTATATTGCCTCTACCTGGCTGGTTAAGTCGTCACTGAAAAAATGGGTTGGGTGCGTGGTGGAGGTAATCCTGGGATATAACCTTGGCAGCAGATGTTTCTGTGCCTGCTTTCCCTGGCTCTCATCCCCATATGCTGCCGTTAGTTCTGTTAATGCCACTTGCAGGCTCTTTTCTATTTGCTCACCTAGATTCTCTGACCTCTGAATTATTAAGGATTCCGCTACACCCTTGATAACTTCCTGCCGTGCCAGATATTCAGAAAGCCCGGCGCGCTGCTCAGGGGTCAGGTTAAGTTCCTTTATAGCTGCACTGACTTTTTCAGCAGCATCTATAACTCCTTGCCTGGCGGTGTTGTAGTCTTGCTCAGTCCCTTCATCGGCCTCGTTTAATCCCAGTTGCTTTCCATAATGTGTATCAGAAAACCCCCTGTACAACTGCCTGGCAGCCACATAATCCTTAACTGCTTCATGTATTTCAGTTCCAGGCTGGATTGCATCAACAACAGGTTTTATATTATCCGGGCATTTGTCATAATTCAGCCGCAGTAATACGCTGGTAAGGGGATGCTCCCTTAAATCGCCATTCTGTCGGTTTCTGTAATGCTCTAATCTACCTGCCCATCCAGTTATAATCTCCGCTACCGGAGCTTTTGTAGATTCGGTGGTGAGATTTTCTAATGCCTGACCCATTAACTGAATTCCCTATTTGTTAACGGTGGCACAATAGCCACAAATTGCGAAAGTAAAATGACAAAGTGCAGGAATTTCAGTATGCGTGCGCATGGGGTTGGTGGGGCGGCCATGCGCAAAACATAAAAGATACACTTATCGCACTTTTGGAGTGCGATAAGTGTATTGTGCAGCCGCTAACTGTCAGAGCCGATGGCCTCGGTAATGCTGTTCACTAT
>CAYTOJ010000188.1:0-1957 GCA_964439415.1 uncultured Rickettsiales bacterium | reverse complement strand
CTTGATCTAATGCTTTGCGCCGCCGCTCATCGGCTTTCTGTTTTTCCCATTCCACTGCCTGTTCCTCACTGGTGCGCGAAGAGGCATTGGCGAAAATTTGCGGATGACGCTGAATCAATTTATCACAGATAGCCTTGGCTACATCCTCAAAATCGAAAAAGCCCTCCTCCTTCGCTATCTGAGAATGAAAAACCACCTGCAACAGCAAATCCCCCAATTCCATGCGCAGGGCATTCATATCGCCGCTGCTTATGGCTTCAGCGACTTCATATGCTTCTTCTATGGTGTATGGGGCTATTGATGTAAAATTCTGCTCTATATCCCAGGCGCAACCGTTCTGTTTATCACGGAGCCTGGACATCAAATGCAGGAGTTGATTAATCCCGCTCACAATCTTTAATTATCTTCCTGATCTTCTTCGCCTTCTTCACCGTTTACACCTTCTTTAAGAAGGTTGGAGGCTTTAAAGGATACAACCTTGCGTGGCTTGATCGGCACTTCCACCTTGGTTTTAGGATTGCGCCCCACCCGCTCACCTTTTTTGCGGATGCTGAAACTACCAAATGATGAAATTTTGATAACCTCATCCAGTTCCAGGGATTTTGATATTTCATCAAAAACCGCATCCACCAGCAGGGATGCATCGGAAAGGCTAATGCTTGAATCAGTCTGCACCAGGTCAGCCAGATGCGCACGTGTCAATGTATTGCTCATAACTTCTTAATTGTAGCTTTAAACATAGTTTTTAGAAACCGGCAGCGTTAAAGTTTGATCACTACCGCCCCCCAGGTTAACCCAGCTCCAAGTGCTAGTAAAGCGATAATATTGTTTTTTATGATTCTTCCGTCAGAAATTCCAGCCGCCAGAGCCAGCGGGATGGAAGCGGCTGATGTGTTAGCATGGCGATCTATAGTAATTATTACTCGTTCGGGGTCTATTCCGGTTCTATCAGCTATTGCGTTTATAATTCTGAGGTTTGCTTGATGCGGAACCAGCCAGTCAATAGCTGATACTGGCATTTCAAGGCTATCCAGCGCCTGCATCAAACTTCCGCTCATTTTCTCCACTGCATGGCGAAAAACTTCCTTCCCGGCCATTTTAACCACTCCCGCCGTCTGGCTGGCGGATACCCCGCCGCTGGTTTCCAGTAATCCGGCCTTTGCGCCATCGGAATAAAGGCGTGAGTATAAAATGCCTCTTCCCTCCTCCCCGTCCGCCTCCAGTAAAACCGCCCCTGCACCGTCACCAAAAAGTACGCAGGTGTTGCGGTCAGTCCAGTCCACTATCCGTGAATAGGTTTCCGCACCCACCACTAACGCGCATTTGGCCGCGCCGGATTTCAGCATTCCATCCGCTATGCTAAGTGCATACACAAAGCCGCTGCAGGCGGCGTTAATGTCAAATGAAGGGGCGTAGCTCACACCAAGCTTACCCGCCAGGATATTAGCCGTGGATGGAAAGGTAAGATCAGGCGTTGAGGTAGCCACAATAATCAGGTCTATATCAGTCGCTTTTCTACCCGCATTACTTAAGGCCTGCATAGCCGCGTTGTGCGCCAGGTCAGAAGTGAATTCACTTTTCGCAGCTATATGACGTTGCTTGATCCCGGTACGTTCTATAATCCAGTCATCGCTGGTATCAACCTTGCTTGCCAGATCGAAATTTGTAAGCACTTTCTCCGGCAGATATGCCCCGACTCCGGTTATAATCGAACCCATCTATTGCGACTCTCCTGCGCACACCGGCTTAGGTACAACTAAAGATGAAGCCTGTATTTCATCGGCGATTGATTTGCTTAAATCAAACCTGGCCAGTGCCTCTGCTGTGAGTATGCCGCTCATTATCGCCCGCTCGTCAGAACCGCCGTGGCTTTTCACCACAATACCGTTAAGCCCTAAGAACAAAGCCGCCCGCCCACCACGCGCCGCGAATCTCTCCCGAGTTTTCGCCAGGGATT
>CAYTOJ010000187.1:0-2022 GCA_964439415.1 uncultured Rickettsiales bacterium | reverse complement strand
ATATACCTCTCGCACTCCAAAAGTGCGAGAGGTATAGGATTGGCTTAACTGGTTGATTTAGTAAGTCTGTCAATATCTACAAGTCTTGATATGATTCTTTCCATATCATTCAGGTGAACCATGCATGGGCCATCGCTGGGGGCATTGTCAGGGTCGGGGTGGGTTTCCATGAAAACGGCGGCAACGCCCACGGCTACGGCTGCCCGCGCCAGAATTTCAACGTATTTTCTCTCACCGCCACTCTCAGCCCCCCTACCGCCCGGCTGCTGTACCGAATGGGTAGCATCAAACACCACAGGATAGCCTGTTTCAGCCATGACAGGCAGGGCGCGCATATCGCTTACCAGAGTATTATAGCCAAAACTTACCCCGCGTTCAGTAAGCAATATTCTGCTGTTGCCAAAACTCTCCATTTTCTTTGTGATATTTTTCATATCCCAGGGTGCGAGAAACTGCCCCTTCTTGATATTAACGACTTTGCCCGTTGCCGCCGCCGCTTTCAGGAGATCCGTCTGGCGGCACAAAAAGGCAGGTATCTGTAGAACATCCACCACTTGAGCCGCTTCCGCGCATTGATAGGCCTCATGAACATCAGTTAGCACCGGAACCGAATATGTGTCTTTAATCTCAGCAAATACAGGCAATGCCTGCTCCAGCCCTATACCTCGCGGGCTATTTGCGCTGCTGCGGTTTGCTTTATCGAATGATGTTTTAAAAATCAGGCCAATGCCCAGCTTTCCTGTAATTTCCTTGAGTACACCGCATACATCCATAGCGTGCTGGCGCGATTCCATCTGACATGGGCCTGCTATTATAACCAGTGGCAGGCTATTCCCGACCCTGATTCCGCCCACATCTATTGTTTTATTCAATACTTCCACACAACATCTCCTGTTGATAAAATATCAACTCTAACTTTCTGAAAATAAATAATGTTTTTATAAAGATATTCAACTCCTGGATTTTAATCCAGTTAGTTATCAACAGCTTTTCGTATATAAACCATATATTTATATACATTCTTTAAAGTGAGTGCCTGGGCTTGCAAGCAGTTTTTGCTTGCCATCCGGGAAGGGAGTTGTAAACAGACATCTCTATTTTTGCACACTTCTGTTAGCGCATTCGGTCGGATTAGCGGCCATTCGCAAACATATAAACAGTATATTGAAACACTCTATAAGTGTTTTGGATATACTTTTGTTAATATCAGAATGAGGCTTTTTTGATAGAAGAAATAAACAGGAGGATCGACTCGCTTCTGGAAAACAGTCGTAAGAAGCGCAGAAGAAACCTCCTTATAAAAGTTTCCGCACTGGTTTTAGTCGGCTATAGTGCCGCTGTAATCAAAGTAGATGGCCGGGGTGGTGTGGATGAAGCGGGTGTGGCGAATCACACGCCGGTTCATACCGCAGCAAATATCCCCACTACTTTGCCTTTGAATGCTCAGGATTCCATTGATATAGCAGGTGCGGAGAAAACGCCTGATGAATTTGAATTTGGCCTGGATACCCTGTTACCAAGCCCGGATGCCGCTGAATCAACTGTCGCGAATCTTACCTTCCAGAAGAAAGATTCCCTGGCCGCCGCCCTGGCAAGGGCAGGTGTGGAACGTGGCAAGGCAAAAGAAATAGCTGACTTTGTTCGCAAAAAAGGAATGCTGGTGAGTGTTCAGCTAGGTCAGGAACTGGAAGTCTCAGGCGTAAAAAACTGGACTGGTGCGCTGGAGCCTGAGCAGATTACCGTGAATGTTTCCTCAGAAAAGCGTATAGTAATATCAAAACTTGGCAATAAGTTCACAGCGGAAGAAGTTAACGTTCCGCTTAAGCATGAACTTTTCTATGCAAGTGGTGTGGTTAAAGGCAGTTTTTATGAAACAGCCGTAAAAATGGGTGTGCCCGCCAACCGTATGAGTGACCTTGTTAACCTGTTCCGCTACGATGTTGACTTTCAGCGTCAGGTTAAGGTTGGGGATACTTTTGAAGTTATTATAGAGAAATTTTATAATGAGGATGGCAAGCTGGC
>CAYTOJ010000186.1:0-2022 GCA_964439415.1 uncultured Rickettsiales bacterium | reverse complement strand
GAGATTATTTTCTCTCGTTCTTTTTCTCACCAAGTGCAAATCTTTCAATATCTGAAGCACGGATTTGCAGGGGTGAGGGGGCTTTGGGATCATTCTTCACAGCATGTGCGTTTTTGATCGCCTCATCGTAATTGCGGATAATCAGATTATATTCCGCGCTGGCAATGCGTGATTTTGCTATATTGCCTGCTTTGCCCTCGCCACTTGCACTTAGTTGCCACAGCATGGGGTTATGAGCCTCCTGCCCCTCGATTCCTCTAAGAATGTTTAAAGCGCGGATTAGGCTTGCTTTTTCGTCATCAGCCAGCAATGCCTGCGCCAGGCCAAGTTTTATTAAAGGCTCATCCATCAGTTTATCAGCATCCGTATAAGCGGCAATGGCGGCTTTAATATCCCCGCTTTCAAACAGAATCTGCCCTTCAAGCTCTTTTATATAGGGGTCTTTCGGTAGCTTCTGTTCCGCACGTTTTATTGCCTCCAATGCTTTTATCTTCTCATTTTTTCTGTGCCAGGCCACTGCCCTTGCATAATCAGCCTCCAGCGAATCCTGACCGGTGTAATAGCTCAGCGCTTCATCAGGTGATAACAGAAAGCCACGCAGCTTGGCCTGCATACGGCTGAAGCGTTTTTGAATGTCAGGGGACACTTTTGGAGCGGGACTGCTTAAATGGCCACGGATATGGGCAATGCGCTCTTTAGATAAAGGGTGAGTGCGCAGATACTTCGTTTCACCGCCGTAGTAATTATCCTCCCTGCGGCGTAACATCTCCAGCAGGGAAAGCAGACCATTAGCCGGAATCCCGGACTTGCGCAGATATTCAAGGCCGCGCTGGTCGGCATATTGTTCCTGTTCGCGGGTGAAGGAAAGCAGCGAGCGCTGCGATACCTGCTGCCCGGCGCTCAATATCGCCACTGCCGCCTGCCCCTGTCCGCTTGCCGCCGCTGCGGCGCTGAGACCCAGGCTGATAATCTGGCGCGCCAGGATGTTACCTTCCTCCTGCCCACGCTTGATTATATGGCCGCCGGTTATGTGCCCCAATTCGTGCGCCATTACGCCAATTAATGTTTCAGCGCTTTTTGCCTCCAGAATCAGACCAGTGTGAATAAATATGTTGGAGCCGCCGCTTACAAAGGCGTTTATTTCAGGGTCGTTCAAAATGTATATTTTCACGACTCCAGCACCCGTGCCGGATGCCTCAAGCAACGGCGCAAGATAGGATTTTAGCGTGCTTTCAATTTCCGCATCACGGATGCCACCAACAGCACAGGCTTGCCCCGTAGAGAGTAAAAACATGACAATAAGCCATGATACGCTAAGGCAGCGCCGTAATGCTGAAGATTTATCCGCCATATTCATGTAAGAGATATAGCGCATAACGAACAGTGGGGGATAGTATATTTTATACTTGTTTCCCGCCCCTTGTGATGTTGGTAATTTTTAAGCACATTTAGACAGATTGGGTGGTGCTCGCAGCCGGAGTCGAACCGGCACTCTCTTGCGAGAACAGGATTTTAAGTCCTGGGTGTCTACCAGTTCCACCATGCGAGCGCGGAATGTAATTAGCGTATCAAAAGCTGTTCAACAACACTTTTTGCAAATAATGAAATCCATGCAGATAACAGGTGTTATCCCAGCTTCCTTTTCTTCAGCGCCTCTGAGATCAGGAATGCCAGTTCCAGGCTTTGGCTGGCGTTCAGGCGCGGGTCGCAGTGGGTGTGATAGCGGCTGGGCAGGTTTTCATCAAGGATTTGCTGCGCCCCGCCGGTGCATTCCGTGACATCCTGGCCGGTCAGTTCAAGGTGGATGCCACCAGCATAAACCCCTTCATCCTGGCAAATGGCGAAGAAGTCTTTGACTTCAGACAAGATTTTATCAAACTGCCGCGTTTTATACCCCGACGCCGAAGTCATGGTATTGCCATGCATCGGGTCGGAACACCACACGACATTGCGTCCCGCCGCCTTAACCTTCCTTAACAAAGGCGGCAAAGAAGCGGCAATTTTGTCGACCTGCAACCGCAC
>CAYTOJ010000185.1:0-2023 GCA_964439415.1 uncultured Rickettsiales bacterium | reverse complement strand
ACTGAAGTCTTTTCCCGCCTGAAGGCGGGGGTTTTAACCTCAGAAGGGACTATGAATTAGAGATGACCCTGGAAATTATATTAGCGCAGCCGCGAGGCTTCTGTGCGGGTGTGGAGCGCGCTATAGAGATAGTGGAGCGGGCGCTGGAGATATACGGCGCGCCGGTTTATGTGCGCCATGAGATTGTGCATAATAAATATGTGGTGGAGAATCTCCGCGCCAAGGGTGTGGTGTTCGTGGACAAGGTGGAGGAAATCCCCACCGGAATGGTTGCCATATTCAGCGCGCATGGTGTATCGGAAGCGGTGGAGAAAAGCGCGGAAAGCCACGGCCTTAAAGTAATAGATGCAACCTGCCCGCTGGTTACCAAGGTACATCTGGAGGCTATGCGTTATGAGAAGGAAGGGCGGGAGATTGTGCTAATCGGGCACAAAGGCCACCCGGAAGTTGAAGGAACCAGCGGCAGGGTAAAAACCCCGGTCTATCTGGTGGGGGATGTGGCGGATGTAGAAGCCCTGCAAGTCGCCACGCCAGATAATCTGGCCTATGTTACGCAAACCACATTAAGCGTGGATGATACCAGGGAGGTTATAACCGCACTGAAAAACCGTTTCCCAGGCATCAAGGGGGCAGAACTTAAAGATATATGTTATGCTACGCAGAACCGCCAGAATGCCGTGCGTAACCTGGCTGCGCAGGTGGATCTGCTGCTGGTTATCGGCGCGCCGAACAGCTCAAACTCCAACCGTCTGCGCGATCTGGGGGAGGAATGCGGGGTAAAGTCATACCTTATAAACGATTATAGCGAAATTCAGGAAGCATGGCTGCATGATGCGTTAAGAGTTGGCATTACCGCCGGAGCCTCAGCGCCGGAAATTCTGGTAATGCAGGTGCTTGACCGTCTGCGTGAGCTTAAAAAAGATGTCACAGTTACGCAACTTTATGGTATAGAGGAGAGTGTAAAATTCAAACTGCCAAAAGAGGTAGAAAGAGATGTTTTCCTCAAAGAAACAGGCTGAGAAGAAAAAACCATCCACATTACTGAGCGTTATCGCCGGGCTTGTGCTGGCATTGTCACTGATTGTACTTATCTATCCGTCAGTCACTGATATTACAGGCAAGCCTTTGCCAAAGTTCTCTCTGCCGCTGGTAGGCAGTGAAGGAAGTTTATCCAACAGCGACTTCAGTGGTGAAGTTAAAATCATAAATTTCTTTGCTTCCTGGTGCGGTTACTGCGCCATGGAGCATCAGACACTACAGGAACTGCGCGAGAAACACGGCGTTAAAATATACGGCGTTAACTGGCGCGATAGCCAGCCAAAAGCTGAAGAATGGCTGAAAGTAAAAACACCTGTATACGAGAAAGTGGGGTTTGACCCGGAAGGCGTGGTTGGTTCAATGTTCGGCGTGCACGGTGTTCCGGTTACTTTTGTTGTGGATGCGGATGGCAAAGTCCTCGCCCGCATAGCAAACCCGCTGACCACTCAAATAATAGAAGAAAAAATAGCCCCCCTGCTGACAACTAAGTAACTTACCTGTCTGATGGCTGTTAAATTATTGAAATTCTTTCACTCTCCCCTTATCTGTAAAAATGATTGTAGAAGTGATTACGAGTAGTATGACTTTAACTTAGTCAATGATGACGTGGTTGCAACCACGTCATCATTGGGCGGTGTGTAAATGTTCTCCCCTCTGAGACTTTTAGCTCTCGTCCCTCAGCACATTTCGCCCGCCTGTACTACTCATTTCGAACGGTTGATTGAGCATTACGCTCGTAGATAAGGCAGAAATCATGACAAACAATACCTTAGCCAACGTTTATGTTGGTATTGATATCGCCAAAAATCATCTTGATATTGCGGTGATGTCAGAATCTATTCGTACTATCCATAAGCAATTTCCTAACACTCCTTCCGGAATCAGCAATTTAATTCGCTGTATCTTGGCTTATGACAACCTGGAAAGAGTTGTTTTAGAGCCGAGTGGTGGATATGAGAAGTTGCTGAAATACGCCTTGCACAAC
>CAYTOJ010000184.1:0-2036 GCA_964439415.1 uncultured Rickettsiales bacterium | reverse complement strand
AACCGTCAGGGGTTACAATCGTAGCGCCATCTTTACCGCGGCTGATAAAAGCCACCTGCCTTTTATTATGGCGGTTATTGAAGATATCCTGCTGCAATGCCTGCAATGCCTGGATGGTATTCACCCCGGAGCCGATATATCTCGCCAGTTCTTCCTCGTTAGAGAATATCAGATCAGCTTTTGCGATGTCCTGTTTTATGGTTTCTCTGTTATTCGCGGTATATTTCAGGTCAGTAGGAAGGCTGTACCATATCTCAGCTTTCTCATTTACTGCCTTGTCTATAAATGGCTGTGCGATTGCCGGAGTTTTCAGCCGGGTATTACCCTGCACAAAATAAATATCCTGCGGCTCCACGCCATTCAGACTATCAGCCTTCAGAATTTTATCAGAATTACCGGGGTGGGCATATGTTTTTTTCTTACCTTCATCATTAATGATATATGAAATAGCCGTTTCAGGCTTGACTCCATCAGGGTATTTTTCTGGCAATAGGGTTAAATCCTGAGCTAGCTGCTCACGTATTGCTACTCCACGCTCATCACCAGCAACCACACCGATTAAGCTGCATTTAACCCGTGACCCTAGTAGCCTGATTATATTAGCGAATGTATTACACGCACTTCCCCCTAACGTCTCTACGCCCTTCCCTTCCAGATAAGTTCCCAGTTGATTGAACAACTGCTTTTCTTCATCTGTTTTCATATACCGCTTACCATTAGTCTGCATGGCATATTCAGGCTTTTGGAGCATTTCCGCCAGGCCAGGGATATTTGCAGCGTTCGCGGTTATATCCTGTACGGGGTTGCCAACGGCAATAATTCTGATGGGTTTTTGAGACATTGCTTGATGCTGAATTTTTGATATTTAGCAATATTAATATTCTTTTACAAACACAACTCGGCTTTTATGAAAATTTTTATACGCTGCAGTGCAATACCTTTACTTCCAGACGCTAAGCACACCCAGGACGGCTGGAGTCATGACAATCATAACAAATGCCGGCATCATGGTACACATCATGATAATAGTCATAATGGCGGGGATGCGGGCGGCTTTGTTTTCCGCCATCATCATTCTGGTGTAGCGGTAGTCCTCAGATAATACACGGATAGTCTCAGTAAGGCTGGTTCCAAATTTCTCCGATTGCAGCAGCGCCCCAACCAGTGCCTTAAACGGCATGAGGCCTGTGCGAATAGCCAGATTGTTCAAAGCTTTCTCGCGGTTGTTGAGGAGCGTCAGTTCCATCCGCGTTTTATTGAATTCATAGGTAATTTCCGGGTGGGCGCGCTCCAGTTCCCGGCAGACTCTGGCCAATGCACCATCAAAAGCTAAACCTGATTCAACGCAAACCAGGATAAGGTCAAGCCCATCCGGGAATGATCTCTGCAATACCGTCTGCCGCCTTCTTTTGCGGTTGGCCAGATATATATCAGCACCCACAACCCCCATTACAATCAGCACGCAGCATACTACCATCAGCAGCATTTTTATTAATGTGGTGGTTTTAATAAGTAGCAGAACAGCCACAATAATAGCTGCAACGTAGATGCCGAATTTCTTGACGAATACATAATAAACAAGTGCATTCGGCGAATAGATTCCCGCCTGCAGGAATTTCAGTTCGCATTCGCGCTTATATTTCTCAAAATTCACGCCGATGGACTGTAGAAAACCTTTTATTACTGCAGCAATCCCGGTTTCATGATCCGCACCCAGTAGAAACTCATTCTCCTCGCTGATAGAGATTGAGGATGAAAGAGCGTTCATCTTCCTTATGCGACTTTTTATATTGTCCTTGGTCGTAAGGCGGCCACTTATGATAATCCCCACCCCTAGAATCAGCAGGCCAACCAGTGCCGGTATGATTATTGCTTCCATTATCTTATCCCGTATCCGTTCTATAGTTCTTTCACTCTCCCCTTGTGGGAGAGTCGCAGAGATCAAGCCTCAAAGAGGCGAAGGTCGATGCGGTGAGGGGAGTATCTTAATCTATAACGCCTCCCCCCTCACCCAATCGGCTTTGGCCTGTGGCCTT
>CAYTOJ010000183.1:0-2072 GCA_964439415.1 uncultured Rickettsiales bacterium | reverse complement strand
GCTAAGGCTAAAAACGCTTTCAGCGTTTTCTTCACGCCTACGCTTTGCGATGCTCACTTCGCGCACTTTGCTTAGCGCAGCGAGTTGCGAAAGAAGTCTAATAAAGTTCAGTTAGTTACTCTGAGCTTTTTTTGCAATTCTATTGAAATCAACTTTCTCTTTAATTCTGGCTTTTTTACCAGTCAATGCACGCAGGTAATACAGCTTGCTGCGGGCAACATCGCCTGAGCGCACAAGCTCCACACTTTCAACTCTGGGTGAATTAAACGGAAAAATACGCTCCACACCTTCGCCATGACTGATTTTTCTGACAGTGAAGGATGAATTCAAACCACGGTTTTTCCTTGCTATGCACACCCCTTCAAATGCCTGAATACGCTCATTAGCACCCTCTACAATACGCACATTAACGCGCACTACATCGCCTGCTTTGAAGCCATTAAACTTGTTAGCGCTAAGCTTTGCCGCCTGTTCGCTTTCAAACTGCTGAAGAATATTCATAACCAAACCTTAAATTAGAGCGGTGCACACAAGCATATTTTTAGCTAAAATCAAGGGCTAAATTTACATGGCCGCGGACAAATGATAAATATCTATTTGACTATCACAGCCTGACGGGTTATCAAGCGCGGCTATTTTAAGGGTTTAGTGATGTCCACAAAAAGAACGTATCAGCCAAGCAAGTTGGTCAGAAAGCGCCGTCATGGCTTCAGGAGCCGTATGGCAACTGTAGGCGGCAGGAAAGTGCTTAGTAACAGACGCGCCCAGGGCAGAAAGCGACTGAGCGCCTAGGGTTTGGAGAGGTTGAAAAAGCCTGCAGACTTTGAACGCCTGAAAACCAGGGGTGCTAAAGCCATTACCACTACCCACCTTATATTTAAACTTGGGACTGATAAAGAAACGGCCAGAGTTGGTTTTATCGTCAGCAAGAAAAATGGTGGGGCGGTGCAGCGCAACCGCATCAAACGCCGCCTGAGAGCTGCTTCAAGGGAAATACTGGGTAATAGTTCTCCCCCGGCCGATTATGTAATCATTGGCCGCCCGGCAGCACTGCGTTCAACGTTTCAGGCAATACTCGCTGATATGAAAAAGGGGCTGAATTACCTGAAAAAAACCGAAAAGCAGATTCAACCCGAATAATCCGGTGATCCGATATTACTTGGATTGGTGAGTGCCGCCAGGGCGTAGAGGGAGGTTTTACCATCCAGGCTTAGCCCTGCTGGTGGTATCAGCAAACCTCTACGGTCGCTGCTGCTGGTTCCCGCAAAATCAATGTCGCCGGATATTATCTGGCAACCTGATAACTCCTGATTACCATAAATAACTTTTAAAACCAGGGCAGTTGAGGCGATAAATACAGGAAACCCAAGCCTTAAACCACAGCCTACTGATACCTCACCCGCGCAGGCATCGTCAGTGATAACTCTGGAGATTTTGGCAAAAGCTTTGTTGGACTCAGCAATTCCGGCATTTGCGCCGCG
Organism: uncultured Rickettsiales bacterium; assembly: GCA_964439415.1. Taxonomy (GTDB): domain Bacteria; phylum Pseudomonadota; class Alphaproteobacteria; order Rickettsiales; family CAZAGG01; genus CAYTOJ01. Next base: position 591 of record CAYTOJ010000183.1, on the reverse strand, counting down.
AACTTCCTCAATCATGGTGCGGTAGTAATAATCTTCTCCTTCAATGCGGAAGGTGCGGTTGCTGTCATCCCCGGTGGAGTGAATGGAAACTGAGCGGGGAATATCAGGAAACTGGACTTGCAGCGGCAGGCTCCCGGCTGATTTTATCAATGTTCGTGGCATGTAGTAATCATCCGTTGCGGCTATGGGGCTGCGGAAGCTGAGCAGAAAAGTGGGCGCGGCAACGGTGTTTTTAAGGCTGACTCCGGTTTTAGGGTCAAGGTATGAATCCAGACCAATCTCCTCAAGCTGCATATTAACCAGGCAACCCACAGGTATCGCCTGTGTGTGCAGCCATTTCAGCAGCATTTTGCCGGGCTTCGGCACTACTACAAAATCCTGCGGGCTGCGGAAGAAGCGCCCAGCGATGGATATGGTATGATTAAACGCGCCAAAAAAGCTACCCTCGGTTTTATCCTTCGGGTAAGGCATCTCCAGCACTGCTCCCTGACTGAGAGGAACATCCAGTACAAAGTTATGCGTAATATGCGGCATATACCCCTATCGTCTCAAAAGTGTGTTTTAATCTATGTCATTTCAGGGGTATATTTT
>CAYTOJ010000182.1:0-2111 GCA_964439415.1 uncultured Rickettsiales bacterium | reverse complement strand
TGCCGCTGATATTGACGTTACCGGATTTCATGGGCAGACTATTCTGCATGTGCCTGCTGATGGGATTACCGTGCAACTGGCGAATGGGGCGTTATTCAGTGCTCTTACCAACATCAGGCATGTAATTACGGATTTCAGGAAATACGATATGGCACGGGGCGGGCAGGGTGCGCCACTTGTTCCCATCTATCACTGGGCACTTGCGGAGAATCTTCCTATAATATTTTTGAACATAGGCGGCGTTGCGAATCTCAGCTTTATCCCCTCATCAAACCCGCATGATATGCAGGCTTTTGACTGTGCCCCCGGCAATGCACCGCTGAATGATCTGATATATAACAATACCGGAAAGCCGTATGATAAAAACGGCCAGGTATCAGCGCAAGGCAAGGCAGATACCGGGTTGGTAGCGAAGCTGATGCAGGATGAGTTTTTTAAAACTCCGGTGCCAAAATCACTGGATCGGAATTACTTTACCTGCCAGCCGTTCACGCATTTGCCCTTTCCGGATGCGGCGGCGAGTATCTGTGAATTTATCGCTGAAGCTGTCGCATACGCAGTCCGTAACACTCTTGCCATAAAAACCGCAGTGCCGATTATAGTATGTGGTGGTGGGCGCAGAAACCCGGTGATTATGGCGAAACTGAAGGATAAACTGGGCAACGTTGCGCCGATCGAAAGCATAGGAATTAATGGTGATATGGTGGAGGCAGAAGCCTTCGCCTACCTTGCGGTACGAAGGCACTTGAATCTTCCAATCAGCTTCCCCGGCACTACCGGGATAACAGGATATACCGCTATCGTCTGAAGATTTGAAGTTTTTCATATCACATCTGCGGTATATCTTTTATCATGAATTATCAATATAATCGTAAAATTAGACTGCTAAGCTGCTAAGAATCATGCCGAAGAATACCATTGTACAAATATCAGCACGCTCTGAGAATCCCGGAACTTTGATGTTCATTGACGGGGTTTTCAGCTTTGGCTCCTCCACAGAGTCAGTTGATGTAACAGAGTTTATGGAGGATGTGATTGCTGGGCTTAATTCCGAGGATGCGCAACATTCTATAACATTCCAGTTAGACGATTTTGAACTAATTTTAGATTCTGAAACCTTTTCCAGCATTATTATGCTGACATCACCAGATGCAGGCATGATTCAGTCTAAATTAGCAAATGGAATATCGCCGTTTATACCACCTGAATCAAACAACATTAAAGAAGCCTTCCGAATTGCCGAATTTGCTGCGCGTCAGCATTACCATCTTACCAGTGTAGAATTGATAAATGCTATACAGGATAACACTCTGCCGCCAGGTCTTGCCACTAGCAATGTTCAGTCTCAGGCAGTTACAGATGATCTGGCTGCAACACCATCAGGCGTCACTCCGACTACAGGCACTGATATCAATTATGAGCAGGCTCGCGTAAGGTTGGAAACATTGCTGCGAAAAAGTTATAAAGCCGTGGCTCTGAGCTATGAAGATGATCTGGATAATTATGCGCGCTATTCACCTAAAGTAGTCCATGATCTACCAGATGCTTTTTCTTTCCTGCGCTCTATATTAGGGCAGACTGGTGTAATGATGGACTACCTTGCAAATAAGAGAGCGCTGGATATTGATGCATTAATTACCGCGTATTCCACCGGTTATGAATCCGCACATGCCAAAACCTGGGATAATTTGCTGCAAAATGCTGAGAATAAGCAGACCTCGGATATTGCCAGACAAACTCTGGATGATCTGATGCATGGAAGGGAAACCACGCAAACTCTGGCTGATTTTCTGAATCAGCATATCAATGAAGAAGGTCTCATAAAAACAAAACTGGATGAATTTGCTGATAAGCAAAACTGGTTTCGTATAAGCCAGATAATGCGTGATGCCAGCCAATACCTTGGCTATATGGAAGGTGTGTCAGATGCAGCCCGACACTTCACGGTCACTGTGGAATTGGAAGATTTACAGAACCAGCTTGATGTTTTTCCAGCCCCGTTTATAGGCAAGCAAGAACCTCCTTTAATTACGCGCAGTTAAGGTGGTTTGAATGAAGGCCTACCCTCTGCCCGGTTCATGAGTTTTAGTGTGGGTTGCTGCATGTGTATG
>CAYTOJ010000181.1:0-2128 GCA_964439415.1 uncultured Rickettsiales bacterium | reverse complement strand
CTTGAATTTCATACCCAAAACCATAGGCGATGAAACAAAAAAAGGCGGGTGATTTGAAGTTCAGCGTTCTAGTGATTAATTAACCTTATCTTAGCGACTCTGCATTTAAAGTTCCAATATAATAACCAGAGGAATAGAATGAATGCGCACCCAGCAATCAGAAGTCAGAAGTCAGAAGTCAGAAGTCAGAAGTCAGAAGTCAGTGTGAAGGGCTTGTAGACTCTGTCAAGCAGAAAAACAGCGGTTTTACGCTGGTCGAACTCTCCATTGTTCTGGTGATTATTGGCCTACTGGTGGGGGGGATTCTTGCAGGCGGCACTTTAGTACAGCAGGCTCGCCTAAACAAGATAAGGGCGCAAACGGAAGAATACAGTTTAGCAATCAATGCATTTATGGGGAAATATAACGCCTTGCCAGGTGATATGTATAATGTCACAACGTACCTCAGCGGCACTAGCAACGGCAATGGCAGCGGTGTTGTGGGGGAAATTTCTGGCTGCACTATATCAACTTATATGCTTGAACCAGCATTATTCTGGCAGCATTTATCTCTGGCTGGATTTATCAGGGGGTCATATTCCGGTGCTGTTGGTACGGTTATTGGCACTGATATGCCAGCCGGTTCAATAGGAAAGACAATTTACCATATACAAAACCTGAGTGGCTGCAATGGAGGTTATGGAACAGCTAACAGCGGTTATGAAACAGGGTCACCGTATCTCTACAAAAGCGTTTTAGGGATAGGTTCACCGTATGAAACAGGAGGAGCTTTATTTCCTACCCAAGGATTCCTGACAGCTAAAGATGCTTGGAGCATAGACTTAAAATATGACGATGGCAAACCGTTCTCAGGAAAAATACTAACCCACGATGCGGTTAGCATAACCTGTGGCCTTGCAGCTACCAATACCTATAACATTACGGTGGACGGAAAGCTGTGCAATCTGTTTTTCCATATTATTCCTGAAATGTAATACCCCATCAAACCAGTGTGTTAGCGGCGTGTTCATAAACGTACAATAGCTTGAACGCCGTTTCTGGCAAGTGCAAACGCTGGTTTTGTATCACTTTATGAATGGGTGGACTTCAATTTTGCAATGTTTTATTAACGGTATGATGATATTTATCCGGACTATAATACTTATAGCAGGAAAGAAATGAGAAGCCAAAAGCCAAAAGCCAAAAGCCAAAAGCCAAAAGCCAGTGTGAAGGGCTTGTAAAGTCTGTCAAGAGCAAAAATGCTGGTTTTACGCTGGTGGAGTTATCCATTGTTCTGGTGATTATTGGCCTGTTAGTGGGCGGAATATTAGCCGGGGCTGACCTTATAAAAGCGGCCAAGCTGAATAAAGTCATCAGTGAGCGGGAACAGATAATGACCGCCATGAATACATTTTATCTCAAATACAACTGCATCCCGGGGGACTGTTATAACATCTCCACCTACCTCTCCGGCGAAACCAACGGTGATGGTGATGAAACGATTGATCATGCAGCAGCTGCAAGTGCTACTGGAGAAATGTTTACCTTTTGGAAACAACTCGCAGCAGCCGGATTATACCCGGGAAGCTATACAGGCTTAAACGGATCAGGTCATGCAAGTTACGATGGGGATATTGGCATTAATCTCCCAATATCCAAAGCAATATCAAAGGCTGGATACTCATTTGCCTATTATCCAGCTCAATCTGGTTACGCCGGAATGTATGATGGAAAATATGGCAATGTACTCTGGTTTGGTAAAGAGTATACGAACGACTTAACTGTTGGGGCAGCACTAAAACCTGTTGATGCCTACACAATAGATAAAAAGGTGGACGATGGCAAACCAGGCACAGGCAAAATAAGGCCGTGGGTGGATATATCATCATGTTCTTCACCCAGTGATGTTGTAACTTCGCCATCTACTTCCGCTTATTATATTTCAAATAACAGCATCGCCTGTAGATTAATGTTTCTGCTGGATTATTGAAGCGGTATTTACTCACCCACACCGCTCCAATAACTGAAGCGGCATGGGTGCATGAACTTGAAGGTTATGCAGCGAAGATAAAATCGCTGGTGCTGATGCTATCCGTGCCCAGCACAACTATGAAGTTGTGGTATATCGGCAGTGGCTCAAAGGTGATTA
>CAYTOJ010000180.1:0-2360 GCA_964439415.1 uncultured Rickettsiales bacterium | reverse complement strand
AGGGAGGTGGGGGAGGGGTGGGTCGGGGGGGGGGGGGGGGGGGGGGGGTGGGGGGGTGGGGGGGGGGGGGGGGGGGGATTCTATAGATGCTGATATATTCTTATGGGGTTTTTTATTGTTCCCTAGCATACGGCTGTAACCTCATTATGTAATTCAGCAATATAGCATTCCTGCATTAAGCTTTTTTTACACAAAAATAGTCAAAACATCGCGTCCAATCAATATAATCAAATATTCATAAATGGTGATTTATTTCCTCGCCAGTTTATCCAGCACGGCTGTCACCAGCCCTGCTTCATAGTCGTTAAAGAAGGCGGCGGAGATGTTGGTGTATTCATCAATTATCACTTTGTATGGCACGGATTTGTGGGTCTGTAGCTCAAAAGCCCCGGCGCGTAGCACGGCGGATAATAACGGCCCCAGGCGTTCAAAACTCTCCGCTGACGGTAGATTTGCGCGAAGTTCAGGCATAATTTCCCCACTGCCATAAAGTACGCCATCAACTATCGCGCGTAGCATTTTAGGATCAGGGCGGACTTCGCTCTCGCTTTCCTCCCCTTTCACGGCGGCAACTATTTTATAGAGATTCTGTGCTTTCTCCGTGATTATGGCGTCCATCTCCTCCGGTGAATCAGGGGGATTCTGCACAAGTTCATAAAGCACCTGAATAGCCGCCACCCGTGCCGCAGTCTTTTTCAGTGTAGAATCAGGGCGCCGTTTTTTTGGCATACTCATATGGAACTCAACGTCAAAACATCTCTTTCAGTTTAAGTAGTTCCAGGCAAGCCGAGGCTGCCGCACCGCCTTTGTTCTTTCCGGTGATTTTGGCACGCTCCCAAGCCTGCTGTTCATTCTCAACTGTTAGAATACCATTAGCTATGGGAACCTGAAAAGCCAGGGATAAATCCATCAAGCCTCTGGCGCTCTCCTGAGACACTATTTCAAAGTGGTAAGTCTCGCCCCGTATCACACAGCCCAAGGCAATATAGCCAATAAATTCCCGTGATTCTATCGCCATGCTTATAACAGGCGGAATCTCAAGCGCACCCGGGACTACCGCCACCCGGTAAGTTCTTTTATTCTCCTGCAAAACTTCAGATGCCCCGCGTACCAGCTCATATGCAATATCCTGATAAAAGTTCGCCGCTACTATGAGTATTTCCATGGCAGCGGCGTTTCTTTGCACTTCAATTATTACTTAGGTTGTGGCATTGGCGCAGAGGCCGGGGCACTTGCTACTTTGCGCGCTTTACCATCGGCATCCAGTATTTCCACACCGGCCTTATCAAATGTTTCATACAGGTAGCTGTTAACCGCCTTGCCTTGCAGTTCGCCCAGCAGTTGCGGCTTCATTTCCTCCATTGACGGTGGATTCGCCTTGCGCCTGTCTGTCACCTTGATGATGTGATAACCAAAATCAGTTTTCACGGGAGCTTGTGAGAGTTCACCCACTTTCATTTTATACGCGGCATCAGCAAAAGGTTTCACCATCTGCTCAGGGCTGAAAAAATCCAGATCGCCACCTTTCTGCGCTGATCCAGGATCCTTTGACTTTTCCTTCGCCAGCTTGTCAAACCCCTCACCCTTCTTCAAGCGACCGATTATAGCTTTAGCATCCTTCTCGTTATCAAGCAGGATATGGCTGGCGCGGACTTCTTCTTTATCCTTCATTGTAGCGATTTTCTGCTCGTAGAGCTTTTTTACTTCCTCATCCTTCACCATTTCCTTGGCTTTGCGGCGGATGTAAGCATCCATAACCACCTGCTTGCGGAGTTGATCAATCCTCGCATTTACCTCATCGCTGTTTTCCATTCCGGCTTTTTTAGCCTCCTCAAAAATCAGCTTCTGCGATATAACATTGCGTACAACATTTTCCTGTAATTGCGGCGGCAAAGTGCCAAAATCCACCTCACTTGCGCCTGGCATTGCGGTTGCAATCTCCTTCTCAATCTCACTTTTCTTCAAAGCATTATTGCCGTATTTCACCAGCACATAATCCTTCCGCTCGTGCATGGACTCAGATGCGGCGGATTCTTTTTTCTCTTCCTTTTTTTCCTCAGCGGCCTGAGCCTGAGTCATCATCAGAAACCCGCAGACGGCGGTAAGCAAGGCAGTTTTAATCGCGCTTTTCATTATTTTCTCCCATAGAAATTATTCGGTATACATACAGGTGTAGCATTATACTTGGCAAACTATTTTTATCTCACCACCTGACAGAATTTACGAGATATAAATTTTGAGGTGCTAGAGTGCTCCTGTTGCAAAGAAACAGGAGTTTATCATGCGTTACACAACTGGTGGCATAGCACACATGGCAGCAGTGATTGAGGATGATCTTGCGGATCGTGATACGAGTCTGC
>CAYTOJ010000179.1:0-2365 GCA_964439415.1 uncultured Rickettsiales bacterium | reverse complement strand
TCCTTGAACAGGGGCGCACTATAAGTGTAGTTTTGATCAAGGCTTGGCCTTATTATGAGCTTTCCATCGCCAAGATCTACTTCAACTTGATTCGGATGAGGATTTTGTACTTCATCGAAGAAGTTTTCTACATGCTTTACAATTTCACCATGGTGAGGATCGGTGTCTATCCCAATACGTTTTAAATAGCCAATTATTGCATTATGTCCTCGTGCGTTGCCATTACTGATTACAAGCAGCCTGGAAGGCTCAACATCAGGCGTTAGTTGCACCATAGCCTCAATACCAAGCATATTGTTTAATTCATTACAATTAAGAAATAAACCAAGATCACTATGTGGTTTCATTATCAGCTTTACATTGTTACCGAGGTCAAACTCCTTCTGATCCTGCGTCATAAAATCCCTTCAATTTTCACCACTACCATAACAGTTATAGTGACAATATTATGACAGTGTCGGATTTTTTTTGTCAGTTGTTTTCAGTTATATCCTGGGTAATCTCAGTCAGGGCTTTCTCAAAGTCTCTGATGCCTGCGGCCAGGTTGGCTGCGGTGTTGATGAACGAATAGTGCTGATCCCGCAGTGTGCTTGCCATCATGGAGAGATCATGGAGGTAGTTTTTATGCCTGCCAAACTTAAGCAGCATATCCCCACTGAATTTATGATATGGCACGCATACCAGATAGCGCCATACGGTGTAGCGGAAGGTTCCACCGCCAAAATCCTGCACTTCCGGTATTATTGCGGCAACAGCATCCAGGGAATCAAACAGTGCTTTCAGGCGCGCTGCGATTTCCTGCGAGTAAACCTGAATAACAATCTCCAGCCCATCCCCCGGTTTTTGCCTGTATTTTGCAGTAAATCCGCTTAATTTGCTGAAGTCATCAGCTTTGCGGTTTATAGTATCCAGTGGGCTAGTCATGGGAAACTTCCGTTACCATGTTTGCTGGCCTGAATGTACATTTCTTGTCTTCCCACCGTGCACCAAGGTGGATTAAGGGGGGGAATGTGTTGGTACTATGGCAAGAAAAAGATGCCCCCCCCTTAGCCCCCCCCGCAGGCGGTGGGGGAAGCCGAGAGTTAGTGCCGATACTTAAGTAGTTCCTTTGCATTCTCATGCTACTTCAGCAGGGGGTCGATTACCGCTATGAATTCCTCAAAGGTTTTTGTGCCTTCCATTTTGGTAGTGCCAATAAAAAAGGTGGGGGTTGATTTCACACCAAGCAGGGAGCCATTTTTGCGGTTCTCTAAAACAGCCTGCTCAATTTCCTTATTCTCCAGGCAGGCTTTAAAATCTGCCGGGGGCATACCACCTAGGCGCGCAATATTCTCCAGCGGTTTCATGAAGGAATCGTTCACCCAGCCAGATTGTGAGGCGAACAGCGCTTTTAGCATCCTGAAGTATGCTTCATCCCCCTGTTTAGCACCAATGCAGGATGTAATCTGAGCAGCTCTAAGTGCCGGTTCATTTAATGGATAATCCCGGTAAACCAGATTCACCTTGCCTTTATCTATATATGCCTCTTTTAAGCGCGGCATGGTTTTTACGTAAAAATCAGCGCAATGTGTGCAGGAGAGGGAGGCGTATTCAAAAATAGTCACCTTCGCCTGTTTTTTGCCAAGTACATGATCAGTTGGCTTTATCACCAGTTCACTTATTCTGACATCAGCAGGGGTATTAACATCCGCCACCTTCGGCGCTGTAGGTGGTGCTGGCGTTGCCGCCTGTTCGGCCTGCGCCGGGGCAGTTATGAGCCAAGCACCAAGCACTAAGGTAAATTTAACTCTTTTCATAAATGGATTCCCCCAGCCTTTGCAGTTTTGCTTTTAGTTCATCGTGATCATCAGTGCCCCAGTTTCCTATTTTTTCCCTGACATTGCAACTTAACGATTCGTCAGGTTGTGGATTTACCTTTCTGCGGAACTCATCCCCCTTAACTGTCACGGGAGCATGGAGAATCTGCAAACGGGCGATTAGCTTATAACCAAAATAAGCGGCGATTTTCTCCAGTACTGACTGCTCCATATAACTGAACTCCAGAGCGAAGCATTTATCCACCTTCACTACCAGAGTCGCGCTCTCTATCGGTCTGCCCCCCTCCATCCGGCTAGAGTATTTAACCCGTACCGGGCAGGTGAATCTGGCGATGCGCCCTCCTGCTATCTCATCCCAGTCAGTTATAATGCGGGTATCGCCAAAACCCCGGTGCTGAAGTGCCGCCTTAACCTCACCCGCTACTATTTTTTTCAGGCTTCTCATATTATACCCTTATCGTTACAAAAATTGGGTTTTCTATATGTCTTTGGGGGTATATCAACTATGTTTTGAAGTTGTATAATTATGTTGAATTTTAGCATTAGCG
>CAYTOJ010000178.1:0-2450 GCA_964439415.1 uncultured Rickettsiales bacterium | reverse complement strand
CCGTAACCACTGATCGCCGCTATCGCTTGTCCCTGCATATATTGCACCGTCTTTTGTGATTGTATCCGTTGTCATTATAAAATTCCGATTAATGTTGTTGACGAATTATTATACCTATCCTTTCAAGTCTGCATGTAATTTGTTTTAAGTTGCGGATCAGAATTTATTATGTAGCCTGCTGCGAAAAATCAGGGGGTGCATTTGAACTTTTCGCAAATGCTGGCGAAAAAGCCGGTTGAGGATGTTATAAATGAGTCGAAATCCGGCCATTTAAAACGCTCACTGGGAGCCTGGAATTTAATCAGCCTTGGTATTGGCGCGGTTATCGGCTCCGGCATATTCGTGATTGTCGGCACGGCTTCAGCACTCCATGCCGGGCCTGCAATTGTTCTGTCGTTCATTCTGGCGGGAATTGCCAGTGGTTTTACTGCTCTATGTTATGCCGAACTTGCCTCAACGCTACCTGTGTCCGGCAGTGCCTACACCTATTCCTATGTCAGTCTGGGGGAGATTTTTGCCTGGATTATGGGCTGGCTGCTGATACTGGAATACGGCGTATCCTCGGCCACTGTCGCTGTGGGATGGTCAGGTTATTTCAACAGTCTGCTCAGTAGTTTTGGTATGCAGATTCCGCCACAGTTCTCCGCTGCAAGGGGGGAGGAAGTACTACTGGCAAACGGTGAAACAGCGAAGGCTGTTTTTAATCTTCCGGCTTTTATAATTGTCTGGATTGTCACGGGAATTTTAACGCTGGGTGTGAAGGAATCAGCGAATGCCAATAATGCCATAGTGGTATTGAAGGTTGCTATTATAATTATATTTATAGCTGCCGGAATAAGTTATATTGATTACGATAACTGGCAGCCGTTTATACCGGAAAATACTGGCAAATCCGGCGAGTTTGGCTATTCCGGCGTGCTTTCAGCGGCGGGAACGATATTTTTCGCATATATTGGTTTCGAGGCAGTTTCCACCGCTTCGCAGGAATCAAAGAATCCGCAGCGGGATATTCCGGTTGGAATTATTGGCTCGCTTCTGTTCTGCACATTACTATACATTTTGGTTTCTGCTGTGCTGACTGGTGTGGTGCATTATTCCGAACTGAATGTATCCGACCCTATAGCACTCGGCATAGATCGCATGAACATGCCGAATATGGCAATCGCGGTTAAAGCTGGTGCGTTGCTTGGGCTTACATCCGTAATGCTGGTGACAATGTACGGCCAGACCAGGGTTTTCTATATCATGGCTAAGGATGGTCTGCTGCCTTCAGTTTTCGCTAAAGTTCATAAACGCTTTCAGACGCCATATGTTAACACCTTCGTAGTTGGGCTGTTTCTCTCCACCGCTGCTGCAACCACACCCATAAAGGAGCTTGGCGATCTGGTCAGCATGGGTACTTTAATAGCATTTTCAGTGGTGTGTTTCAGTGTTATGTATCTGCGCAAAAAGCAGCCCAGTCTGCCACGCCCGTTTAGATGCCCTGGTATGCCAATAGTGCCAATACTTGGAATTCTTATGTGCCTGGCACTTGCATCAGGTCTGCCTGCCAATACATTTAAGATGTTCGGTGCCTGGTTTGCCATCGGCCTGCTGGTTTACTTCCTTTATGGCCGTCACCACAGCAGGAGAAGGTTGGTATCAAAATAGCGGCATTTAGCCTGCCAGGATATGTTCCTGCTTGCGGTTGCTGGTTATTTGTTCCGGTTCCAGCTTTCTGTAGATGGTGGAGCGCCCAAGTTTCAAGCGGCGCGAAACTTCGGTGATTCTGCCCTGGTAAATCCTGAGTGCGGTTTTCAGAACATCCAGTTCAATCTCGCCGAAGCTTTTTATATGGCCATTTTCTTTAAGTAGTGAGATGTCAGTATGCTGCCCTTTACCCTGTGTGCCAAGGCGTTTTAATTCCTGCATCAGTTTTCGTATTTTAAGAGCGTTGCAGATTGATACTTTCAGCCGTTCAATATCCAGCGGTTGCGGTATATAGTCAGTTGCGCCCAGTTCCAGCGATTTGGCCGCTGAAACCATTTCATCCCCGTCAGAAATAATGATAAACTGCACTTCCGGGCGTTGCAGGCGCACATTTTCCATCAATTCAACTCCTGATATACCTGGCGTGCATGACCCTGCAAGAACCAGGTCTATCTCCTCTCCCGCTGCTGAATTCAACTTCTCCAGCGCCTGTCTGCCGTCAACCACGCTTTCAGCGTGAAGATGCAGAGCATCGTTTATCAGCAGTTCCAGAATAAGGCGCTGCGTGCGGTCTCCCTCCGCGATTAATACCTTCCCCATCTTTTATTTTACCCATTTTGGCACAATCTATAATTGCAAATTTATGACAGTCAATATCAATCATAGATTGATGGGCACATCTATTAACCCTAGCACTGAGTGGTAATATATTATATATGAGAGTACGATTGCAAGGATGGATGGATTAAGATGGATCAACG
>CAYTOJ010000177.1:0-2462 GCA_964439415.1 uncultured Rickettsiales bacterium | reverse complement strand
TAACTATAATTTTATCCATGACAGTGAGATAACATCAGTGGATTTAATGGCAAGTATATGATGGATGATTATCCAACCGCCACACCTTGATTTTGTGCCTGCCTGCCACCAACCGGGAAATTGACGCTATTAGTATCCACTAATGGCGATTCAACTGGATATGCAAACGCCATGGCCTGACTGCTAATATTCTCAATAAAAGCATTTTTTACCACCAATGCCTGCTCACCCTTTATCCAGTTTTTTGTGGGATCATCAGGAAACAGGGATTTATATACATAATCGCCTATTTCTTCTGTACTAGCTCCACTTTCGGCCATCTGCTCAATACCAGTAATTATCCGCTGACCGACTCTACCATCCCGCAGCAGCGCCTTATAAGCCGCCGGGTCAAAACCTGGCCGCTGCGCGAACACCAGATTATCCGCCGCGCTTTTATATGCAGCCGCTAAATCTATCTCTGCTACTACTGGTTCGGATAGCACTTGTTGTTGTGGCAAAGCTGGCTGTGCTGCTTGAGCCTCTACTGCTGGCGCTGGAGGAGTTGCAGCAGCAACCTGCTGTAGCGATTCTGGCTTGAAATTCTCAACGAAAATACCAGCAAGCGCTTTTATGTTATGATCGCCTATAGCAAGTCCACCTGGTACTGTGTATGCGTTAAGTATGGCTTTATATATATCATCCTGCGTAAAAGCGGGGTTAGACACCACTTCCTGAATATTCTGCAATGCTTTGCTGCCAAGGGGGTGTTTGTTAGAATCAGCATCTAGTTTTATAGCCTGCCCTAAACCACCTGAGGTTATAGACGCTATTTTCTGGTTCATCGCCTCAATGGCGGTGTTTAAAGATGCTTCCGTATTCCCTCCAGAACTCATAACCTGAACTTGCAGTGGCTGTTCCTTGCTTTCCTCAAGTTGAATGACTGGCTGAGTGATAGATTCCTGTTGTTTCGCTGGAATATTATCCGTAAACGTTTGGCTGGTAACTATTTCAGCCTGCGGGTTTGAAGGTGCAGCGGGTACTACAGATTCTACAGACTTGGTTATTCCCAAAGCCGCACTTGGATCAAAGCCAGGTTTTACAAAGCCAATATCTGGTGATAGCTGCCCGGTTGGAATAGCATTGATGGCATTAAAAAAAGCTACAGCTTGATCCTGTGGTATTGCGTAACAACCACTACTACCATCATTTGTCACGCCATCCTGGTTGGAATCCCCGTCTGGATGGAAAGCTATGGCGAGGTTATTATCGTTAGCGTTATGCTTGCCATCTACAGGGAACTGAGGCGTGGTATAAACTTTCAGCGAATAACCATCTCCTGTACTCTGATTGAAGGCATATGGTGCTCCAAACTTGCCTACGACAAATGGTTGCTCAGGAGCCTGAATTGTAAATACCTTATGCGCATCTGTTTTAGCATCGAAACCTTCCGGAAACGGAAAATTTTCCATAAAGATTGGCAATATGGTATCACCATGTCCTGCATGGTTAGCATCAAAGTTTTGAACGCTTCCATCAGGAGCCACAATTAAAATCCTGGTTTTTACTACCGACCTTGAATCGGCAGATACTGGTTCTCCTACTGGCTGAATCAGTATATGATATTGCCCATCCGCCAGATTCATTGAATAATCAGTCTGATCGTTTAGATTAACCCGTGGTGGCGGATTAGCAGATACACCAGAATTACCGTTAGGTAGTGAGTCATTTACAGGTGCACTTGCCTGTTGCGCGGCTGCAACTGGAGCATCGCCTATGAGCAGTAGAGGATCAATCGTGTCTGGGTAGGATGTTGCCCCACGCCTATAAAAATTTATATCTCTTGAGAAAACCGACTCACCATTAATCACTGGTGAAGCCGAAAAATCAAGGTGCGCACCTGTTACATCCGCAGTAACATCCTGCTCGCGGTTACCGTTGGAATCTCTTGGTACACCATCCCATACCTTCACAAATGCTTCGCCCTGCTCCAGGGTGAGAAACCCTCCATTATCACTTACTCGTTTAAGCAAAGCATCTATGCTTTCGGGCTGTACATGCTTGAATCTGTAATCTATGCAGTTGAGTGATTCTGGTACACCATCATTATCCACATCAATGCTTAAAGGCGGATCATAATAAGCCCTGAACAATGCAAGCCCACCTGTGCTATGCTTTGTACCACCGGAATCTGTGTAACGGTAATCACGCTCAGCAGATATAAACTCCATTCTTGACGGAGCAATTACGCTACCTGCAGCGCCGAGATCAATACCTAAATTTATGGCTCCCTCCAGAACTGGATTCTTCTCTTCAACCCATTCAGGGTACTCCTGATTATGCCTCATAGTTACTCTGCCATTCACTGGCATAATAACGCTTGTTGTGTTTGTGGCCATTTATTCAGCCCTTTTGATTGTCAGACTGATAATCTACCATCACATTTTTACCCCTTGATTACCTATTCGCTGCATTTACGTTAA
>CAYTOJ010000176.1:0-2487 GCA_964439415.1 uncultured Rickettsiales bacterium | reverse complement strand
GCAGCAGAAGCCGCAGGCCATTAATGCGGGTTATGGCGGCCTGGGTCTCATCCTTAGCTTCCATCTTTTTCAGAAAAGAAATTCCTTTGCCGAATGGTACAATGCTTGAACCCCAGAAAGGGTGGAACGTGGCAAGCTGATGGATCATATCGGGCTTATTCTGCCGGGAATCGAGCACGGCATATGCCAGAAACCAGAAATAACCACCAAAAACACCAATGAACGACCATAACATAACCTGCGGTATCCCGTGCAGAACATTCTGACTGGCAAGCAGAACAAGAGCGAAAAATACCGCCAGCATAGCCAGTAAAGGGCGGCGAAGCAGAAATGTATTCCTGTAACGGCGTATCAATAGCAGAAACACTGCCGCGCTGATAAAGAAGAAAATGGTTATGCCATAACGCAGCAGGCTGAAATTGATTTTATCCGCAGCACCTTCCTGGGCTGCTACTGTATAGGGAAGAACTGGATGAAACCAGAAGGGGGAGAGGAATATCCCGAAGGCTGTAAAAAATCCCATAATCCGCCAGCGGTATTGTGGAAGGAATGTGCAGGCTGCTACCGCCAGTATCACGAATGGCATCGGCAATTCAGTGTAGTTGATAAAACTGCGTTGCCAGAAAAATATCATTATTGCGGAGAACAACGCCAGAAACAGCCATTTACCCAGGGCGCTTTGTGCGAACTGCACTACCTGAGGTGGAGTCTCCCGCCCCAGAAGAATGCTTACACCTAACTTTGCCTGAGATATTAGCATGAACGAATCCTAAAGTCCGGCTTGAAGGCGTGCCAGCAGAGCCTTGCGATCCACCTTGCCATTGGCGTTTACAGGCATATCCTTGATCTCGTACACTACCCCGGGAACCATGTAAGTGGGTAGGCGGAGCTTTAAGGCTTCCCTGATCTCATCAACAGGAATAGTTGAACCGGATACAAACCCAACAACCCCCGCTGCCGCGCCCTGGTGCACCGGCCAGGCCACCGCCGCCGCCAGTTCCACCCCAGCTACAGCGCGGATGTGTGATTCTATATCCTCCAATTCAACCCGGTAACCGAGAATCTTCACCTGGTTATCAATTCTGCCGTGGTGATAGAATATCCCGTCCTCGTCATATAAGCCGCTATCCCCGGTGAGATACCAACGCTCACCACCAATTACCGGAAAGCGCGACTGGCTTAAATCCTCCCGCCGGAAGTAACCCATTGCCACCTGCTCACCCGCCAGGGCAATCTCACCCTGCACATTCGGGGGTAGAAAATTCAGTTTCTCATCCACCACCGCCACTTTAGAGCCTGGGAATGGCTTGCCGAAAGCCATTATGCCCCGCTGTTCAAGATAGGGTGGGTTTTTGGGCAGTCTGTAACTGACGCAGTTAACCGTGCCTTCCGTTGGGCCATAAGTGTTATCCACCACGCTGTTCGGGGCGGCTTCCTGCCAGGCCAGTGCCGCTTGCAGGGGCAGAGGCTCGCCGGTGAACATGGAATATTTTATGCTGGGGAATGCGCCAGGCTTCAACATCCGCATGGATTGCATGAAGTGTATGGCTGACGGCACTGAATACCAGTAAGTAATTTCTCTCTCGCGGATAAAAGCAGCGGGAGCCATAGCCTGTGATGCCGGAACAATATGCAGGCAAGCGCCGGAACTAAGCGCCATGAACATGTTAGATAGCGCGACATCAAAACTCAGCTCAGAAACCTGCGCTACTCTATCCTCTCTTGTCAAAGGCTGAAGCTCCAACATGGCCTGGACATGCCGCATGATAGAACCCTGGGAGATAACAACGCCTTTAGGAACGCCGGTAGTGCCTGAGGTAAATATGATATAAGCCGTGTCATCCTTCTCCACCTGCACTGGTGGATGCTGATAACCACTTTTGGGCAAATCACTGAATCTGGTGATTTTGTTCTGCGGCAGAGCGTCCAGACCGCTACCAAAAACCAGGATGTTATCAGGGCAGGCGACAAGCAGTTCCTCTGTAATAAGCGGTGCACCGTTATCATCCACAATCAGAGCATCCAGTTCCGATACTTCGAATACTACTTTCAAACGCTCCAAAGGTGCCTTCAGGCTGATCGGCACAAACGCGCCGCCTGCCCAGTTTACGCCATATGCGGCAATACACGCCTCCACGCTTCTGCTGCCCAGTATCCCCACACGCTGAGGCCTGCGCTTCAGCGAATCGTCAAGCCAGCGGGATATTTTCTGCGCATCATCCGCAAAATCTGAATAATTGCTCTCACGGCCAGACGCTGATGCCGCCAGTGCTTCAGGGGAATTCTGGCTATGCTTGAAAAAGTGTGAAACTATATTGTAATTCATTGCTACTCTTACTATACCTATCGCACTTTAAGAGTGCGATAGGTATATCTTTTTATGTTTTGCGCATGGCCGCTCACCCTACGCTAAAGCAGCTTCGGGCGACAGGCAATCCAGCCGAATCCGCGTCTATACTGCTCGCGTTATAAATGCAAAGAATCTGC
>CAYTOJ010000175.1:0-2489 GCA_964439415.1 uncultured Rickettsiales bacterium | reverse complement strand
ATATAGCGTTATTTGTTCGGCCAGTTTAGTCTCATTTACCCTGGCCGCATACAAGAGAATAAAAGAGCTTGATTATCCTTGAGAATTACTCCATGATTACAAATGTAGTCACATGTAACCATAAAGAGGGGGGCAATGTCCCAGACTGGAAGTGTCACAGTGAGAATGGGAGCAGAGCTTCAGGCAAGGCTGGAACAGATAGCAGCAAGTCTTGATCGTTCCCGTAACTGGCTGATTAATGAGGCTATAGAGCGGTATCTTGAAACGTATGACTATCAAACAGAAAAGATTAGAGAACGCCTTGACCTTGCAGAAAATGGTGGAATCTTTCTTTCCAGCCAGGAAGTTGATGCTGTCGTTGGCAGTTTTGAGCCATGATGGAAGTTATCTGGCTGAAAGAAGCGGTTGAGGATTTAAAACAAATCGCCCGCTATATCTCCAGAGAAAATCCACAGGCCGCCTTTCGTATTGTTAGTAGAATCAAAGCAGCCGCTGACAACTTACTCGATATGCCCCTCGCTGGTCGTCATGGCCGTGTGGCCGGTACTCATGAACTGGTTATTGCCGGGTCGCCTTATATCGTACCTTATTACATCAAAAGGGCAGAGATTAGGGTGCTGGCTGTGCTGCATGGGGCACAAAAATGGCCGGATAAATTCCCAAACACGTAAAGTGAGCAGCTAGGGACTGCTGGCACTGTGGTGGCTTTTGATTATGGTAGAAGTATAACGTTTTCTTTCATACTCGCAGCGGTTTCCTGAGTTTGTTTAATATCCTCCCTGCTTAACGGAATCAGGCCGATATTAGTCAGGTAGCCACTCTCACCGATAGCGCCGCCCGATGTCAGTTCTGCTGCGAATTCCGTCATGCCTGGGATTAGGCCAACGTGTGCCAGTTTAAAGTAGATGAATAACGAGCGGCTGATTGGGTATAAACCGCTGGTGATGTTTTCCGGCTCCGGCGCTGTGCCGTCTATCGCGCTGGCTTGCAGTGTGTCCTGGTTTTCCTCGAAATAGCTGTAACCGAAAATACCAAAACTGCCGGGGTTGGATTTGAGTTTTTGTATGGTGATGTTATTATTCTCCCCCACTTCGACAAACGCGCCATCCTCCCGCAGTAGCTGGCATTTTAATTTGCGTTCCTTTTCATCCTTATAAACTTTAGCAAAATAAACTTTAGCAAATTCGGGGAATTTAGCGCAGGTTTTCTCCATCAGCAGTTCAGTAAAAGCATCCCTGGTTCCTGATGTCGGCGGTGGCCCGTAGATGACTATATCCATATCCGGCAGGGCTGGATTAATCTCATTCCATTTTTTATAGAAGTTGGGAGTCAGGCTTCCCTGATGCGGCACTTCCCGCGCCATCGCCAGGAAAATATCCCGTGTGGTGAAATCCATTTTTCTGCCTGATCCCGCACTGGCTATGACTATCCCGTCATAACCTATTTTAAGCTCCATTATACTGGTGACGTTATTAGCGCGGCAAAGTTCCAACTCAGATGCTTTGACGGGGCGGGAGGCATTGGCAATATCAGGGGTGTGCGCCCCAAGCCCTGAGCAGAATAACTTAAATCCTGCCCCGGTTCCTGTGGCCTCCACCACCGGGGTTTTGAAATCGCCCTGCCTGCCGAAAATCTCAGCCGCAACTGATGAGAACGGATACACCGTGGATGAGCCAACTATACGCAGGCGGTCTCTTGCATCTGCATTACACGGCAGAAAAATACACAGGAAAATTAGTAGACAGCTTTTTGCTTTCCAGTGGATGTAAGGCGGGGTATAGGTCATACTCATATTCAATTATGATTATGCTGTAACTTATGCTGTCTGAGCAATTGATAATCAAGGAATTTGAGGATGCCGGGGCGATTCTGAAGGGGCATTTTATCCTCTCCTCCGGCCTGCATAGCGATACTTACCTGCAATGCGCAAGGGCACTGATGAATCCTCAGCGTGCCTCTACTCTGTGCAGCCAGCTTGCAATGAAGGTAAGTGCGCAGTTAAAGGCGGAGATAGATATTATAGTATCCCCCGCAGTGGGCGGAATTATTGTGGGCTATGAGCTTGCCAGGCATTTAAAGGTTGATGCCTTGTTCTGTGAGCGGGAGGAAGGAAAATTCAAACTACGCCGCGGCTTTGAGTTTGATCGTGGCGCAAAAGTGCTGGTGGTGGAGGATGTTATTACAACGGGCAAATCATCGCTGGAGACATTTACCTGCATCCACGAAGCGGGGGGGGAAGTTGTGGGGGAGGCCGCCTTGATTGACAGATCCGGGGGAGGCGCAAACCTGGGAGTACCATTAATTGCGCTGCTGAATTTAAATATTCGCGCTTATCCGGAAAGTGAACTCCCAGCGGAGCTGGCGAGTATTCCAGCGGAAAAGCCGGGCAGCAGATTCCTGAAACGCTGACTATTTGGTTATATGTCAAAGGTACTGGTAATAGCTGAGGTAAACGGTAACAGGCTGGACAATAGCGTGTGCAGCGCCCT
>CAYTOJ010000174.1:0-2512 GCA_964439415.1 uncultured Rickettsiales bacterium | reverse complement strand
CCGCCTGCGGTGGGGGAGACAAGCAATGTACATTTAGGCCAGCAGACCTGGAAAGTTATCAATATCTTTGAGATTCTGGAGCAAGCCAATCCGGAGCCGAAAACTGAGCTTGAGTATACTAACCCGTTTACACTTCTAGTTGCGGTGATTCTCTCCGCTCAGAGTACCGATAAAGGCGTGAACAAAGCCACGAAAGAGCTTTTTAAAGTGGCGGATACTCCAAAAGCTATACTGGCAATGGGGGAGGCTGGCCTGAAAGAACATATCAAAACGATTGGCCTGTTTAATTCCAAGGCGCGGAATATTATAGCCATGTGCGAGATTCTGGAACGGGATTTTAACGGCCAGGTTCCAAGGCAGATGGAACACCTGATAAAACTGCCTGGCGTTGGCCGCAAAACCGCGAACGTTCTGCTTAATACTATATGGGGTGAGCCACTGATTGCGGTGGATACTCACGTTTTCCGGGTTGCACGGCGCCTAAGGCTTGCCGAAGGCGCAACCCCGCAGGCGGTAGAGCGGGAACTAAGCGACAACATACCCGATCGCTTCAAACGCCACGCCCACCACTGGCTGATCCTGCACGGGCGTTACATCTGCAAAGCCCGCACACCTTTATGTCAGAATTGCCCGGTCAGCCGATACTGCGAGTATTTTAAGCCGCAGTTCTGAAACCTGAGCGGATTTTGCGTGGCTGGAAACCTGTGCTGCGGGATTTGCCGTGTTTGAAATCAGGCCTGCCCTTGCCACTGCTATTGCTGTTTGCCGGGCGTTCCGGTTTTTCATTCGGGTTTAACAGGCGGCGGATGGCTACCCATTTTTTACCGTCCTGCGGGGTTACCAGGTTTACCGCCTGTCCTTCCGCGCCATTACGCCCGGTGCGGCCAATGCGGTGGATATAATCCTCCGGGCACTGTGGCAGGTCATAATTTATCACATGCTCAATATGCGGAATATCCAGGCCGCGTGCGGCGATATCGGTTGCAATCATGATTCGCGTTTCATAATCACGGAAAGCCTTGATAGCGCGGTCACGCTGATTCTGACGCAGATCGCCGTGAATGGCATCGGCGGAGTGCTTAAGGGCGCGCAATTTCTTAGCCATTTTATCCGCACCGTATTTGGTTTTAACAAACACGATAATGGAGCCTTTGCGCTGATCCAACTGGGTGAGCAGGTGGTTGTATTTATCATCCTCCGCCACATTCAGCGTTTCCTGCTTTATCTTTGGCGCAGGGGCATTGCTTGAACCCATTGAAATGCGTACCGGGTTGCTCAAATACTTGGATGAGAGCTTTAGAATATTTGCAGGTAGTGTTGCTGAGAACAGCAGAGTCTGCCGTTGTTTCGGCATATGCTCAAGTATCTTATCAATCTGTATACCAAAACCCATGTCTAGCATACGGTCGGTCTCGTCCAGCACTAAAAAGCCGGTGGAGTTGAGCTTGATGCTGCGGCGCTGGAGGTGATCATTAATACGTCCAGGTGTGCCGACAATCAGGCGTGGAAACCTGCGAAGCTGGTCAAGCTGCCTGCCCATAGGCGCGCCGCCGATAAGCAGTGCGCTGGTGATGCCTGGGTAATTCATCAGCAGTTTCTGCAGCATTCCGGCAACCTGCGTGGCCAGTTCCCGCGTGGGTGTCATAACCAGTGCGGTGGCCTGCGGATTATCAAGTAAATATGTAACCAGCGGTATGCCAAACGCGGCCGTTTTGCCGGTTCCTGTCTGCGCTGTGCCAAGAATGTCTTTCCCTTCCAGCGCGGGCGGAATAGCCGCCGCCTGAATTGGCGTGGGGGCAGTGAAGTTCAGTTTAGTGAGCGCACGAAGCAGCTCCGGCTTTAAGCCAAGAGTATCAAAATTTTCCATATTTTTCCCATAAAAAAGCTTTTGCGCCCGGCATAAACCAAAGGCGCAATCAGCGTTCAGTTATTATACTTCTCTCTAAACTCTACTGTGCTGGCAAATTTGCTTGTCGCTGGCATCTAAGCTACACAAATGATGTTTAGTCATCTGCAAGCTAAGCTTACGCTCTCAATCCGCATGTACCATAAAGTACACTCAGGCTTTAGCTAAAAACGCTTTCAGCGTTTTCTTCACGCCTACGCTTTGCGATGCTCACTCCGCACTACTAAAGCTCGCCGCAGCGAGTTTCCGAGGGAAGTCTATTCAGTTGGTGTATTTTAAGCGGCCAGCTTTAAATTAGCGGCTGATGTTCTGCCTTTTTCGGTGGCTAGATCATAGCTTACTTTCTGCCCCTCATTAAGGCTGTGCAGGCCAGCGCGTTCAACTGCGGATATATGCACAAATACATCAGAATTGCCATTATCAGGTTGAATGAACCCAAAACCTTTGGTTGGATTAAACCATTTTACAGTACCGGTAGCCATTTAGTATCTCCTAGTGTTAGCGTTATATTAATTCAGAGCTCTTGCACCGGATAACCCGGTTAACTCTAAACAAACGCTGACAAAATCAATTTTAAGGAGATTTATGTATGTGCCTGTCGGCAGC
>CAYTOJ010000173.1:0-2634 GCA_964439415.1 uncultured Rickettsiales bacterium | reverse complement strand
CCTACCGCAAGCCGCCGAGGAGGTTTTGCAGGCCGCCGCGCATCATTCCTTTCTCGCCAATGCGTTTCATTTTCTTCATCATATCGCTCATCTGCATGTACTGCTTGAGCAGGCGGTTTACATCCTGCACGGATGCGCCGGAGCCGGTAGCTATGCGGCGCTTGCGCGAGCCGTTGATAATCTTGGCGTTGCGCCGCTCCTCCGGCGTCATGGAACATATTATGGCCTGCTGACGGGAGATTATTTTATCATCCACCTTTACCTCACCCATCATCTGCTTGAGTTGCCCCATGCCGGGGAGCATCCCCAGTAGCGAACCCATGCCGCCCATTTTTTTCATGTTCTTCAGTTGGCTGAGTAGATCCTCCAGATCAAATTTGCCTTCCATGGCGCGTTTGGTAAGCTTCTCGGCATCCTCCTTGTCTATGGTCTGCGCGGCTTTTTCCACCAGGGATACTACATCCCCCATGTCCAGGATGCGGGATGCTATGCGGTCAGGGTAGAATTCCTCCAGATTATCCAGCTTCTCACCCACACCTATGAACTTAACCGGGCAACCGGTTATGTAACGCATACTCAAAGCCGCACCACCGCGCCCGTCCCCTTCCATACGGGTGAGGATTATGCCGGTGAGGTCAAGCTGATCATGGAAGCTTTGCGCTATATTCACAGCGTCCTGCCCGGTGAGTGAGTCCGCCACCAGCATGATTTCCGCCGGTTTGGTCATTTCCTTTACCTTGCACAGCTCATCCATCATGCCATCGTCAATATGCAGGCGGCCTGCGGTATCCAGTATAAGCACTTCATATGAACCGTTTTTGGCCTCCTCCAGCGCCCTGGTGGTTATTGCCTCCGGCTTTTCATCCACCACTATCGGCAGGCAGTAAAAATCGCCCCGCTCGGCCATAACTTTAAGCTGCTCCTGCGCGGCTGGGCGGTATACGTCCAGTGACGCCACCATCACCTTTTTGCGTAGGCGGTTTTTAATGCGGTACGCCAGCTTGGCGGTGGATGTGGTTTTGCCCGATCCCTGCAAGCCCACCATCATGATTACAGTAGTGCCGGACGACCAGCTTATCTCAGCATTATGCTGGCCTAAAAGTTCAATGAGAGTATCATTAACGATCTTGATGATCATCTGGGTGGGGGATACGCTTTTGAAAACCTCCATCCCCAGGGCTTTCTTCTTCACATTCTCGATAAGTTCTTTCACTGCCGGTAGCGAAACATCCGCCTCCAGCAGGGCGATTCTTACCTCCCGCATGGCGACTGCAAAATCGCCTTCGCTGATCACCCCCTTGCCGCGCATGGTGGAGAATACTTTATTCAGACGCTCTGTCAGTTTTTCAAACATACCGACGTACCTAGTTTTGTTGTTGAGAATGCCCCCAGTGTGTAATATGGTGCTTAATCTTTGTACATATTATTTATCTGGAAAATTCATGGATAATAACGTTGCCGCGCTTTCATTCGAGGATGCCATAAAGGAACTGGAACAGATAGTGAAAAGGCTGGAGAGCGGCCAGGCCTCACTGGAGGATTCAATCCAGTTTTACACCCGTGGTACATTGCTGAAAAATCACTGCGAAACCAAATTACAGCAGGCAAAAATGAAAGTTGAGATGATCATAAAAGGCAGTGATGGAAAAATTGAACTGCAACCTTTTGAGAACGCGGAATAATACATATGATGAATAGTCAAACTGACAGCCTGGATAAAAGCCTTCAGGATATTTCCGAAGAGCTTTTCAATGTTATGAATTTCCTGCTGCCCAAGCCACAGAATGGCGAGGCCAGGGTGATAGAGGCCATGCGTTATTCCGTGCTCTCCAAGGGTAAGCGTCTGCGGCCTTTTCTGGTGGTATGCTCTAGCGATTTATTCGGGGTCAGTCGTAAATCCTCCCTTATCGCCGCTGCGGCTATTGAGTTTGTGCATACCTATTCCCTGGTTCATGACGATCTACCATCGATGGATGATGATTCAGTGCGCCGTGGCCAGCCAAGCTGCCATGTGATGTACGATGAAGCCACCGCCATTTTAGCGGGGGATGGACTTCTTACCTACGCTTTCCAGGTATTATCGGATGACCGCGTACACGCAGATGCTAAAGTGCGCTGCGAGCTTATAAGCTCCCTGGCAGCAGCTTCAGGCTGTCATGGCATGGTGGGGGGGCAGATGATGGATATAATAACCGAAGGCTCTGACGCTACCGTGGATGAGGTGATTCGTCTGCAACGCCTGAAAACCGGGGAGCTTTTTGCAATCGCCTGCGAAGCCGGGGCGATTCTGGGCAAAGCGCCGATCCGCCAGCGTTCCGCATTGCGTAACTACGCGCATAATTTAGGTCTGGCATTCCAGATTACGGATGATTTGATGGATGCCAAAGGCATCACCCGGGAGGATGGCAAAGCGAAAGACCGCACTGAAAAACCCCGCCCGACTCTGGTTTCCCTGATGGGTGAGGAGCGAGCCTTTGACCAGGCAAGGATTTTATCCGAACAGGCTAAAACCCACCTGGATTCCTTTGGCGCCCGCGCCGCCCTGATGTGCGAACTGGCTGACTTCGTCATCAGCCGGAAGAATTAGAGAGCCTCGTATTTATCCTGTTGGCCGAAGAATCTTTGTTTGTGGGA
>CAYTOJ010000172.1:0-2650 GCA_964439415.1 uncultured Rickettsiales bacterium | reverse complement strand
ATGCGGATTTGAGAGCTAATCTTAGCTTACAGCTGAGTAAACCTCATTTGTGTAGCTTAGATGCAGCGACAAGCGAGTTTGCCAGCGCAGTAGAGTTTGGAGAGAGGTCTATTCAACCCGGCCTCTGATTTACCAAGATACCATCCAGTTGATTTGGGTATATCCACTTTTAAGAAGAAGCTGATTCCTGCTCTTGAGCTTTGCGTTGGTCTGCGCCCTTTGCGTCTACATCGCGGTCAACCAGTTCAATAATTGCCATAGGTGCATTATCGCCAGGGCGGAAGCCGGCTTTCAGAATTCTGGTGTAGCCGCCTTTCCTGGTTTTATAACGTTCGGAAAGTGTGCCAAACAGCTTACGCAAAACTTCTTCCTCATAAATATCGCAAGCGGCCTGACGGCGGTTGTGAAGTGCGCCTTTCTTGCCCAGAGTAATCAGCTTCTCAACTATAGGGCGCAAGTCCTTAGCTTTTGGCAGAGTGGTCTTAATCTGCTCGTGCTTCAGCAGGGAAACAGCGAGATTATTAAACAAGGCTTTCCTATCCCCGCTGTGGCGGCCTAGTTTGCGGCCAGTCATTCCATGTTTCATTTATCCACTCCTCAACCAAAACTTATATGTTACACTCCAATTTCGGAGTATTTAAAAATGATCTTCGCTATATTTTTTAGCAAGCTCTTCTATATTCTCAGGCGGCCATCCTGAAACTTCCATACCTAGGCGCAAGCCCATTCCGGCGAGCACTTCCTTAATCTCATTGAGAGATTTACGGCCAAAATTCGGGGTTTTCAGCATTTCAGCCTCGCTTTTCTGTACCAGGTCGCCGATATAGACAATATTATCGTTCTTAAGGCAATTAGCTGAACGTACAGAAAGCTCCAGTTCCTCAACCCTTTTCAGCAGGTTAGGATTAAACTTGAGCTCCGGCTCTTTCTCCTCTGATACTTCGTGGCGGACTTCCTCGAAGTTGATGAACAACTGCAACTGATCCTGCAATATGCGAGCGGCTAATGCCACTGCATCATCTGGCGCAATTGCACCATTGGTTTCTACCGTGATAGTCAGTTTATCGTAGTCAGTCACCTGACCAACACGGGCATTTTCTACTTTGAAAGTAACTTTTCTGACGGGGCTGTAGATTGAATCAACCGGGATCAGACCTATCGGTGCATCGTTAATACGGTTCTGGCTGGCGGGAACATAACCCTTTCCACTATCCACATACATTTCCATATTCAAAACCGCGCCGTTATCCAGTGTGCAGATTACATGGTCTTTATTAACTATGTCCAAGTCGTGCCCTACCTCAATCATGCCTGCGGTAACAGTGGCCGGACCGGTTACATGCAACATCATCCGTTTACGATCCATGCTTTTCGAGCGGATGGAAAGACCTTTAATATTCAAAACCAGATCGGTCACATCCTCCCTGACCCCTGATATGGCCGAGAATTCATGCAAAACGCCTTCAATCTTGATGCCTGACACCGCCGTGCCGCGCAGGGAGGAAAGCAGAACACGACGCAGCGCATTACCAAGAGTGATACCAAAACCACGCTCCAGTGGCTCAGCAACAAACACGGCCTGATTAGGATTAGCGCGGCTGGACTTAATATCAAGTGAGGACGGCTTGATAAGCTCTTGCCAGTTCTTACTTACTGTATGACCAACTATCTTCATGTGAGAACCGATTTTAGTGATTAAGATTTTCGACTAAATAACAAAGAAAATAACTACACCCTGCGCCGCTTAGCCGGCCTGCAACCGTTATGCGGAACCGGAGTTATATCGCGGATGGTGGAGATATTAAATCCTATGGCCTGCAAAGCACGCAATGCTGATTCGCGCCCTGATCCTGGGCCTTTTACCAGAACATCCAGCATTGTCATGCCATGCTCCCTGGCTTTTCTGCCAGCAACATCAGCAGCGATCTGCGCTGCATATGGGGTGGATTTCCTAGAGCCTTTAAACCCGCTGGCTCCGGAGGATGACCAGGCAATAACATTCCCCTGCATATCGGAAATTGTTATTATGGTATTGTTAAAGGTAGAATTGACGTGAGCAACACCTGAGATGATGTTCTTTTTCTCTTTCTTCTTTAAACGCGCCGCTTGCTTAGCCTCAGCCATCGAGTAGATTCCCTTGTTCTAAATTACTTCCTTACCATCTTCTTACCGGCAATGGCCACAGCCTTGCCTTTGCGCGTACGGGCGTTTGTATGGGTGCGCTGCCCATGCACCGGCAATCCTTTGCGGTGACGAAGTCCGCGATAGCAGCCTAAATCCATCAAACGCTTGATATTCATCTGTACCTGGCGGCGAAGCTCACCTTCTACAGTGTAGTCACGGTCAATGATTTCACGGATGCGGATAACTTCACTCTCAGCCAACTGGTTTATCCTTTTGCTGGGGTCAAGATTGGCCTTCTTGCATATTTCTGCCGATTTTTCATTACCGATGCCATATATATAAGTAAGGCCGATAATAAGCCTTTTTTGCGTTGGAATATTTACACCGGCTATACGCGCCACTCGATAACTCCTGAATTATTGTTCTCAAAGCGTTCCCCTCCCTACATTATGCTGAGATTTCCTCACCATAACTAGAGAAGCGCGGATAATATGTTCTTTAATAACACTGTCAACAAATAAAATGA
>CAYTOJ010000171.1:0-2785 GCA_964439415.1 uncultured Rickettsiales bacterium | reverse complement strand
TCTGCATTCCTGACAAAAAACCGTAATGCCTTTTTGTTATGGTTAAGAAAATCAGAATATTGGAATGGATGAAGAACGAATAGAAGTAGCGGCTAAAAAACTGCCTTTAGTGAATGATGGATTTCAGCTCAACGGTAATGAACTGAAGCTTATAACTGCCCAGCCACTTCTGGTAGAAGCTATTAAGGCAGCGCTACATCAAAGAAACTTCCAATCTGCTGAAAGACACTACACTAAAAATTTTTTAGGTGCCGACGTTATTTCCATAACTTTTGCCGAAGGCACAACCACTGACAGCGTGGAAAAAATGCTTGATGGTGCAGGGCAGGAATTAAATAAATTCAAGGCATTGACTAACGTAGCTGGATCAGGTGTTACAGCAAAGGCTACTGCCACACCGCAAGGTATAGTGGTATCCCTGGCAGCGAAGGATCAAGGTCAATTATTTGTAAGCGCGCAAGAAGCTTTGCGCCAGCATGGCTCCATTTTAGGGCAAAGTAGTGCAGGTAATAGTAACGGCAATGAAGTTAATTTTACAATCCGCCACAACGCAACAGTAGAGCAGGTTCAGGAATTAGCGACGGCACTCACCAGTGCAATCAGGAATAATGGTAATCAGCAAGCATTACAAAGCCCCAAAGCTGAAAGAATGCTTCAGGTTCTGCAAACAATACCGAACGCTGAAGTTGTTTATAAAAGAAATAACCAGGGTGAATTTGATTTTACATGCAGATTCCCAGGTAATCAGGCGTTAGGTGATGCAATTGATAGAATATTAAATAATTCTACACATACGTCTTCACCGGACAATGAATATCAGAGAGGGAAAAACAGCATTCTATTTACAATGCGAGATAGTCAAGTAAATAATCATTTTAATCTTCTCATCGACGAACTCAGAAAAGCAATAACTAACTCTCAAAAACAGCAAGCGGGTAGAGGAAATCAAAACTCAACTAATAGAATCGCTGGGCAAGGCATTGACCAGCCACAAGTTATAAGCCCCATACAACCGCAGCAAAAAATAGAAAAGTCAAATGTAGATTCGTTTGATACATTCATTACTTACCATGAAAATGGATTCTGGCTAGATGCTAGTGTTTTTCAAAAGGAAAGTACGCGTGGTGATAGAGCTGCGGCTAATACCTTTATTGGTCAGGTAAATACACGAGCCAAACAAAATAATTATCCTTTATGCTTAACGCCTCAGGATAACGATACAGGCCATCCTTTCATTTGGGCACAACCAATTGGCCAAGGATATACTGTTGCTGATGTAAAAAGTAATGTTAAAAGGTGGTTTGGAAAATATATAAAAACAGGCAGTATCACTGGTGATAGCCAGGAATTAGTCAAGCCTGCCGAATCGACACAATCAAGATACAGTGTGGCAATTGATGATGCTTTTGGAGAGATTACTCCCGAGCAGAGGACTAACGCTGCGAATCAATGTATTAAACTGTTAAACACCCAGAATAGCCAAGGCGCACCATTCCGAATCAACTACGTTGAGAAAGAAGGTAGACGTTATATAGTATCATCCCCTGTAACGCTTGATGATGCTGGTAAAGAGAAGTTTGCTTCTGACATGCAGCTTCTAATAAGTGAGTTTATAAAGGAATGTAAGTTTCCAAAACAGGCAAATTTGCAAGTGTATCAGTCAGGCTTATCTAAGCGGCAGCAAGAAAATGGGAAATGGATTTAAAGTACCTACCCGTGCAGGGTTTTTAGTACTATTTCGGGGTTACGCTGGATCACCATAAGCAGTACACGCGCTGCGCCTTCAGGAGTATGGCGGTGAGCTTCCCAGTGACGAATAGCGCTGAGTGAAAAGCCAAAGCCGGTGATCACCATAATGTGACGCGCCTTTCGGACGGCCTCTGCCTCGTTTTTTGGTTGTTTGTTCTGCCATACGTTACCTGCGCCTCCACTTGCCAGCACAGGCTAACAAAATTGAGAGTGTTTACATATAGATACACAAGGTGTAGTAGGTATTCGCATATAATTTGGGTATGCTATGATACACTGCAAGCACTGCGATTCTGAAACATATGTAAAACACGGTATAACAAGAGGTAAGTTTACCTGGCTGCGCTGTTGCTGGCCAGTTTGGTAGGCTCCCCTGGTTTTGGCAGGCTGGCGAGGTAAGTATCAATATTACCCGTCATGGCTTTAAACTGGTCTAGATCCTTGCCCGCAAGCTTTTTGCCGGAGGCGAATTTAACATTGAGTGGATTCACCTGGTCGTTATCCACCAGAACTTCAAAGTGCAGGTGCGGCCCTGAAGAAACACCGGTAGAGCCGACATAGGCGATAACCTGCCCCTGCTTTACTTGACTTCCAGCTTTTATCCCAGGGGCATAACGGCTGATATGGCCATAGGCAGTTGAATATTTATCGCTGTGTTTAACGCGCAGATAATTACCATAACCGCCCATTCTGCCCATTTTGCTGACTGTGCCATCACCGGCGCTTAGTATTGGCGTGCCTGTGCTGGCGGCAAAGTCCACACCACGATGCATTCTTGTATATCCCAGCACCGGGTGATGCCTCATGCCAAAACCTGATGATATGCGCGCCGCACTGATCGGGGTTTTAAGCAGGGCTTTACGGATATTCTCACCGGTGGAGTTATAAAAATCACCGGTTCCATCCGGTGTTGAATAATAATAATAAGCGTATTTATCATCACCCAGATTGAGCGCAGTGTAGAGGATTTTACCGAAGCGCGCCAGCTTGCCATCCTCATTATAAAATTTCTCTATAATAACTTCAAAAGTATCCC
>CAYTOJ010000170.1:0-2786 GCA_964439415.1 uncultured Rickettsiales bacterium | reverse complement strand
ATGCCAATGGCTATAAGCTCCACCGCTTTTGCCTCAGTTATTATCCGCACTGCCTCACGCAGGTGCGCATCCAGATAGCCGCCGGAATTGGCGGAGAGGGTGCTATCATCAACCGGCGCACCATCGGAAATTACTATCAGAATCCGGCGTTTCTCAGGGCGCTTGCATAGCCTGGAATGCGCCCAGAGCAGTGCCTCGCCATCAATATTTTCCTTCAGTACACCTTCCTTCAGCATCAGGCCTAAGTTACGGCGGGCTAAACGCCAGGGGGAATCAGCTGATTTATATATAATATGACGCAGGTCATTAAGCCGCCCGGGGCGGGGCGGGGAGCCGGAACCAACCCACGCAGCGCGGGATTTTCCGCCTTTCCAGTCCCGCGTGGTGAAGCCGAGAATTTCCGTTTTAACGTTGCACCGCTCCAGTGTTCGCGCCAGAATATCAGCAGTGATCGCGGCAGTGGCTATAGGGCGGCCACGCATGGAGCCGGAATTATCCATCAGCAGGGTCACGACTGTATCTTTAAACTCCCCCTCCTTCTCAGCTTTGTAGCAGGCGTTAAAGCCAATGCTGGCTACTGCGCGAGCCAGGCGGCCTGAGTCCAGCAGGCCTTCCTCCAGATCAAACTCCCACACGCGGTTCTGCCGGGCCTGGAGTTTTCGTTGCAGGCGGTTCGCCAGGCGGCTGACCGCGTTTTTGACATTATCCTGCATGGTATCAAGCTGGCGGCGAAGCCTGTCAAGTTCTTCCATTCCCGCCAGATCCTGCGCTTTTACTACCTCGTCAAAATCTCTGGTATACACCTGGTATTCCGGCTGATTGTTGGATAGCTGGTAGGGTGCTCTATCGCCATCCCCCCCAAAATCATCGCTGCTATCATCGCCGCCACTGCTTGAGATATTTGCGGTTTTTCCGGCACCTAATTTCGGCGGCTCTGCTGATACGGCCTGTAACCCCGTTACTGCTTTGATATTATCTTCCTGCCCTGCCTCGCTTCCATCTTGTTCCGGTGTATCTTTCTTGCCTTCATTATCGCTTGCTTCTTCCGCTGTTTTAGCTGCAAACGGCATTTTCAGTTTATCTATAATCTTCAGAGTATGTGCGGCGAATGCCTTTTGATTATTAAGGCTTGCGGCCAGCGCATCAAGCTCACCAGCGGTTATTTCCTCCAGCAGGCCGCGCCAGATTTTAAGTACCTGCTGCATGGATTTCGGCGGCTCTATCCCAGCAGCCTTCTCCCACAATAATACAGACAATAAATCCGCCAGGGGCGGAGTCATTTCCTGGCTGAGGCGGGTGTGCCCTTGTTCATGATAATATCTGGCATTCCTGGCTATAAGATTGCCCTTAACCCCGGCCAGTAGATCAGCCCCCAGCAGTTCAACTCTGGCTTGTTCCAGGGAATCGAATATCTCTGCTGATTTTGCATCCTCCGGCCTATGCTGCCTATCCAGTAGCTTGCGGTGGAATTTCAGACGCAGAGCCAGTGAGTCAGCCGCCCCCCTGACTTGTGGCAGTATGTTTTTATCAGTTACAGGTGTCAGGTGCAGGGTATTATCGCTTATGCGTGCAGCGTTCAGACTATCGAAGGCTATCTTAAGGCGGCTACGACCAGACAGGGCGCGAGCAGCGGCGGATATAGCCCTTTCATAATCCGCTGCTGCCCATTTAGTTTTTGTCACTAATTACAGTTCTGATGCATTTTCCTTCAGGTAGCCGGAAATGCCCTCAGCGGTAGCTTTCATTGCTTTTTTACCTTTGCTCCAGTTGGCCGGGCAGACCTCGCCGTTTTCCTCAAAGAATTTAAGCGCGTCCACCATGCGCAGTGCCTCTTCAATGCTGCGGCCAAGTGGCAGGTCGTTCACCACTTGATGCCGGACAGTAAACTTGCTATCAATCAGGAACGTGCCACGCAGAGCTATTTCTTCACCAATCAGCACGTCATAATCACGGGCGATACGTTTGGAAATATCCGCAACCAGTGGATACTTCACCTGACCAATACCGCCTTTATCCAGCGCGGTGTTTTTCCAGGCAAGGTGAGAAAAGTGCGAATCTATGCTGACACCTATCACTTCCGCGCCACGGGTTTTAAAATCATTCAGATGATTATCAAAGGCGATGATTTCAGTGGGGCAGACAAAAGTAAAATCCAGGGGGTAGAAAAACAGTACGCCGATTTTGCCTTTTAAGTAAGATTTTAAATTAAAAGACTCATTTATTTGATTATCACCCATTACCGCTTTTGCCGTAAAATCAGGCGCTTCTTTACCAACTAATACACTCATTTTTCACTCCGCATGTTATGTTCAGATAAATCACAATAAACAGCTCACAGTGCATTACAAACACTGTTTCGCCTCCCAATACAAAGAATAAGGCTGGTTAGATTATTATAAAATCTACCGGATCGAAGTCACCAATGCCAATGTTATGGAAGGTCACAGTGTTGGTTCCGATAGTTAAGGTTGCGCTTCTGCTGGAGCCTGAGCCACTATAGGTTATAGAATCCAATGCATCCGCCACTGTGCCTACGCCTTGCAGTGCGACCCTGTCCTGATCCAGATTGAATTCATACACGTCGTCATGGCCGAATCCTGTGCCGAGCACCACTACATCGTAGGTCTCCGCTATGTCGTTACCTTCCGCGCCGGAGAGGTTAGCACCGGTATAGATAGTATCATCACCATCGCCGCCAGTCATAGTGTCAGCGCCGCTGCCACCGAAGATGGAATCGTCACCATCGTTACCTTTGATAATATCGTTGCCGCTACCGCCTTTCAGAA
>CAYTOJ010000169.1:0-2794 GCA_964439415.1 uncultured Rickettsiales bacterium | reverse complement strand
TATTGAATTTTCTACATGACTTCTGCGGTATATCTTTTATTTGTTAAGGGGCGCGCACCCCCCGGCCAAAGGCCTCCCCCCAGCGCGCTGGCGCAGGTCGCTACGCTCCAAAGATCAAATCTTGAACTATAAATAGGTATACCTATATGCCTGCGATTCTTTTCCCGCAGATTGATCCGGTGGCGGTATCGCTGGGCGGCCTTGAAATCCGGTGGTATTCGCTGGCATATATCGCGGGTATCATGCTGGGGCTTTATATAGCTAAAAGGCTGGCGCGGCGCACCTCCCCTGCCCTGGATGCACAGCACTTTGATAATCTGCTCACCTATATTGTTCTAGGCGTTATTCTGGGCGGCAGGCTGGGCTTTGTACTGTTCTATCATCCTGGATATTTTATTGAGCATCCGCTGGATATTTTTAAGGTCTGGCAGGGCGGCATGTCCTTCCATGGCGGATTGCTTGGGGTAATTGCCGCCGTGTTTATGTATAAGAACAAGCATAACCTGAAGTTTTTCGCGCTTATGGATGTTATCGCCTGCGTCACCCCTGTCGGGCTTATGCTGGGGCGATTAGCCAATTTTATCAACGGCGAATTATATGGCCGCGCAACCACTATGGCCTGGGGCATGGTTTTTCCAGGCGGCGGCGATTTTCCCCGCCACCCCAGCCAGATTTATGAAGCCCTGCTTGAGGGGCTGCTGCTGTTTATAGTTATGTATTTTGCCGCTGTTAAATTAAGAATTCTGGAACGGCTCGGTGCTGCATCCGGCCTATTTCTATGCGGTTATTCTCTGGCGCGGATATTCTGCGAGTTCTTCCGCCAGCCAGATGCGCATATAGGCTTTCTATCAGGCGGCTTTACTTATGGTCAGTTGTTATCACTGCCCATGTTTGGCCTAGGAATATTGCTGCTGAAAAGGTCACGCCCTGCCACTGCTTGACATAATCAGGGCTGAAATCCAAAGCGTTGGGGCGATCCCCATCTCACGCTATATGGAGCTTTGCCTCAGTCACCCGGAGTATGGCTATTACATGAAAAATAACGCCATCGGCGCGGCGGGGGATTTCACCACAGCGCCGGAAATATCGCAGATGTTCGGGGAAGTCATAGCCGCCTGGGTGTTTGATAAATGGCAGCAGCTAGGCTCGCCAGAACAATTCGCACTGCTGGAGCTAGGGCCAGGCCATGGCACTATGATGGCGGATGTTCTGCGCGTGGCGTCAAAATTCCCTGCACTTTATAACGCATTGCAGGTTTACCTGCTGGAGCAAAGTTTGAGGCTTAAAAATATTCAGCTTCAAAAACTGGCTGGGCATAAATGCCTGCATCTGAATGATTTAAATGAACTTCCCTCCCTGCCACTGATAATACTCGCCAACGAATTTTTCGATGCCCTGCCCGTCAGACATATAATAAAACACCAGAATCAGTTTTTTGAACGGATGGTAGGTTTGCAGGGGGAGGATTTATGTTACTCCCCAGGTGTTGGCACGAACTATCGGTTTCACCTCCCGTTTACGGGGGGGGCTAGGGGGGGGCATCTTTCTTTTTACCGTAGTAGCAACATATGCCCCCCCTTAATCCCCCCCGTAAACATGGGGGAGACAAGCAATGAACTTTTACGCCAGCAGACCTGGGAAGTTACTTTATGCTTCACCCAAGTCCCCATCACTGCGCCAGAATACCTTAACTTAGCACCAGAATTTGAAGGCATATGCGAATTCAGCCCGGCATCCCTGCAAATAGTATCCAGATTGGCTGAACATTTAAGCATGCATGGCGGCAGCGCGCTGATTATAGATTATGGCTACAATCACCCAAGCAAACAACCTGGGGAAACCCTGCAAGCGGTAAAATCACACCAGTACGCTGATGTTTTAAAATCACCCGGCGAGTGCGACCTCACCGCCCATGTAGATTTCCATGCACTTGAGCACGTTTTTAAAGCTCTAGAACCATCGCAATGCAGTTACACCACTCAAGGCCAGTTTTTAACTGATAATGGTATTTTCCAACGCGCAGAAAAGCTGATTCAAAATAATCCATCCAAATCAGCCGCTATCAAATCAGAACTGGAAAGATTAGTCTCCGACCAGCACATGGGGAGACTATTTAAGGTGTTGGAAGTAATTTTCTAAAGACCAGGTTATATGCTGCTCTGCTGTGCGTTTTCCGGATGATTTTTATCTAATACGGCAGTTTCGGCATTAAGTAATTCAGGTAGTGGCCGCATTCTCTCTACATTAATTTTATCCATTCCATGCTCTCTTGCCTTCGCGGCAAGAAACTTTACTAATCCGTTAAGGTCGCCGTGTACGGTTACGTGAAAAGTTGTATGTTCCGGATCAGAGTTATCAGATTTATCATTGTCTTTAAATAAACTCCCGAAAATGTCGGTAAAATCAAAGTTGTTTATTTTTCCATCTTTACCGGTTTGTATGGAAAATTCTAGATTAGGAATTTCCCTTTTAGCAGCGGAAAATACCTGATCTATGCCATTGCTATAGCTACCCCATTTATCAGAGTTGATTGAATCTGAATATGGTATTGCAATATTGATGCAGGATGCAACCTCATCAAATTCTACATATCCAGGACGGCGTAATTTTAATTTTTCCGCCAGAGCAAAAAATACTGTTTTTGCATCCCTTACATCTTTTTCATCTAATGGCTCCGAAGTTTTATCAGGTGATAAACTGGCGAAAATGTCATATTCGGGGGGGGGGGGGGGGGGTGGGGTTGTGATGGACTGATTCGCTTTTTCAGGTCTGTTTTTGCTTCCCTCTGCTCTCG
>CAYTOJ010000168.1:0-2939 GCA_964439415.1 uncultured Rickettsiales bacterium | reverse complement strand
TGCGCATGGGGCTGGTGGGCTTGACACGCCGTAGCCTTGCCTACCGAAGCCCTGCCTACCGAAGCTTTAGCGTAGGTAGGTTATCGTAGGTAGGTTAGCGAAGGCGGTGCGGCCATGCGCAAAACATAAAAAAAATATACCTATCGCACTCTTGAAGTGCGATAGGTATATAATACAAAAAAAACAAAAATTACATTTCAAACTATGAGTCATTTAACTTATGCTGGATAAACTAGAACGTGATTTAATCCATCTTCTGGAGGGAAGCGGCGGTCACGGATTCTCCGAACCGGGATCGCCTGCCATATCTTCTCGTCTGGTGTTCTCTAATCGTGATGCAGGGGCATATCTCTATCAAGCCAATTGCCTGGAAATCATGGATATGATCAGTGTGAAGCACCCTCAGGGCTGTTTCGACATGATCTTCGCCGATCCCCCCTACTTTTTATCCAACGGCGGCATTACTTGCCACGCCGGGAAAATGGTGAAGGTGGATAAAGGTAAGTGGGATAAATCGCAGGGTGCGGAGATAAATCATGCGTTTAATTTAGAGTGGCTTACCCGTTGCCAAAAGCTACTTAAACCGCATGGAACTATTTGGGTATCAGGTACAATGCATGTTATCTATTCAATTGGTTATGCGATGCAGCAGCTAGGCTATAAATTGCTGAATGATATTACATGGGAAAAACCTAATCCCCCCCCCAATCTTGCATGCAGATACTTTACCCACTCTACAGAGACAGTTCTTTGGGTAGCAAAAAATGAAAAATCCAAGCACTACTTTAACTATGACCTCATGAAGAAATACAATGGTGACAAACAGATGAAATCCGTCTGGCACTTTACTGCTCCAGGTGGTGCCGAAAAAGAATATGGAAAACATCCAACGCAAAAGCCTGTTGCACTTTTAGAGCGCTGTATTGAAGCATCAACAAAACCTGGAGATTTTGTCTTTGATCCATTTTCCGGCAGTAGCACGACAGGTGTTGCCGCAATTCGTTTAGGAAGAAAGTTTTGTGGAGTAGAGCTTGAAGATACTTTTATTGATTTATCGGTTAAGCGGCTGAATGAAAGGTGCGCAAAGAATCAAGTTCATGTGATGATGGCGGTCTAATCATGGAAAGGGCAGATGCACTAAAGAAATTAAAAACCCTTGAAGGGATAAACTTACATCATCTCGCCAAACAATTTGATGTGACTGTTTTATCTACTAATGGCAAAGTTAATAAAGGTTGGGCAGGGCATGCGATTGAGCGGTTTCTTGGACTTCCGGTCAACTCTGCGCAAAGTCCGAATTTTGGATCATGGGAATTGAAAGTCATTCCACTGAAGCGTCTTAAAAACGGGCGGGTGCAATTCAAAGAAACCATGGCAATTACCATGATTGATCCATACCATGTTGCCCGAACCCCCTTCGAGGAAAGCCACCTTTTAGCAAAACTCAGAAAGGCGATCTGCGTTGCTCGTATAGTGGGTACAGATTATAGCGACCCCAGCTTTGTGCATTCTGTTGTAACCTTGGATTTAGCTGATGATTTATATAATGCTGTAAAAGCCGATTATGAAGTAGTCCAGAGTTGCTTAAACGATTCTTGGAAAGGATTTAAATGCCTTACGGGCAAGATGGGCATTTATATCCAGCCTCGTACTAAGGGGGCTGGTCATGGAACGACCACCAGAGCCTTCTACGCACGGCCTATATTTTTAGCGCGATTTATCAATCTTTCTTAGAGGATGTTCACGATTGCATTCTGCCGCTAAACACCTCGAATTAAGCCAATTCTCAAAACTTTTTAAGCCAGGACGCGGCCAGCGACCACCCACAGCTTCTGTATCATCTCAGTATCACGGTGTTCTTTTGGCGTGACTATGGCGTGATCCAGCGCATTGTGACAGCCATGCCCGCATGGTTTATCAAGGCTTGCTTTCAGAGCCGGAACCACACTTGCTATCAATTGTCTGGCTTTATCAGCATTATTATTCAAAACCTGCAAGACTTCTGATACGTTTACATGCCCAGCATCCTCCCGCCAGCAGTCGTAATCAGTCACCATTGCGACTGTGGCGAAGCACATCTCTGCTTCCCTGGCGAGTTTCGCCTCCGGCATATTCGTCATGCCGATAACATCACAGTTCCAGGAGCGGTAAAGAGCGGATTCAGCCCTGGTGGAGAACTGCGGCCCCTCCATCACCAGATATGTTCCGCCGCGCCGGTGTGCTATAGAAGTTTTTGCAGCAGCTTGTTCTAATGCGGTGCTGACAGTGCCGCAAACCGGCTCCGCCATGGATACATGCGCCACTAAGCCTTCGCCGAAAAATGATTTCTCCCGTGCGAAGCTGCGGTCAATAAACTGGTCAACTATTACAAAAGTTCCTGGTGCAAGCTCTTCCCGCAAAGAACCTACCGCACTTACTGATATTATTTTTGTAACACCAGCTTGCTTGAGTGCGCAGATGTTCGCCCGGTAATTAAGGTTGGATGGTGGAATGCGATGCCCCCTAGCGTGCCGGGGGAGGAATACCAGATCCACACCGTCAAGCTCGCCGAAGGCTAATTCATCAGAAGGTTCGCCAAAAGGCGTGTTGGTACGCTCAAACCTTATATTCTTCATACCCGGTATGGTATACAGCCCACTACCGCCAATAATACCGATTCTAGCCTTTATTGCCATTTTCTTCACCTGCTATTAACCATATCAGTGCTAGCATACGGCATGTAAAACGTAAATACTATACTCCTCGCGTTTCAAGAGTGACATTTTCTTGCGACGGTAAGGGAGTGCGCGCTGCTGGAAGCAGCTATATAGATATATAGCTTGCCTACGGCAAGGGCGGCGGGGGAAGCGCGAAGCGCGGGGGCGGCAGCCCCTTAATATACAAGAAAATATACCCCTGAAATGACATAGATTAAAACACACTTTTGAGACGATAGGGGT
>CAYTOJ010000167.1:0-3115 GCA_964439415.1 uncultured Rickettsiales bacterium | reverse complement strand
CCGCCACCCCCTGTTTTGACCCCCTAAAATGCACTTTGGTCCACTGGTGGTCCACTTGGAACTCAACCACTACCGACTTACAGTCGGTAGTGGTTGAGTTGTATCGGAATATCAACAATCCAAGGAATGGCGATACTATGCGCATCCTCCCACAGTATGAATCTCCTCTCCTCCTTAGGAGTGATGACAAGATGTTTACTGTCAGGCATAATCTTTATCTGGTAATTCCTGCGGGTTTGTATGCCATAATGATCCTGTATGTGATTTAGGAATTATACAGTCTTTATGTTAAGGTTATGTCACATAGGCTTATTTTTCTGCTCTATGGGTTAAAAATCTCTACTATTTGCTATAAAATCCCTGATTTTCTGGTGGTCTTTCATGCCGGGGGTGGATTCCACGCCGCTGGATACGTCAACCATGGCAGCGCCTGATAGTTTTATTGCGGTGTGGACATTGAGCGGGGTCAGGCCACCGGCCAGAAACCATGGGCGGGAGAATTCATGAGCGGCAGGCAGATTCCAGTCAAAAGCCTCGCCGGAGCCGCCTTGAATACCTGGCGCGGCTGGTTTTGCATCCAGCAGTAAATAATCCGCACTGGTAGTGGTTGAGAGGGCTGCTGCATCAGCAGCATCAACTGCGTCCCTAATGGGTATGGCCTTGATTATCTTAAACCCGTAAGCGGTTTTGATCTGGTTAATCTCCACCTCGCCCTCGCTGCCATGCAATTGCAGAAAATCAACCTGAAGCGCGGCAATATGTTTCAGAAGGGTATCGTCAGGATTCACAGTAACGGCGACAGTTTGCACCTTGCCGCGCACGGCCTGAATTATATCCGCTGCGGTTGCAAAATCTATATTGCGTGGTGATTTAGAATAAAAAACCAGGCCAATGAAATCCACCCCCAGATGCGCACAGAGCATTGCCGTTGCAACATCCCGCACACCGCATATCTTTACTTGGGTCATGCGACCGGTGCGGTGCTCTCCGCTGATGCTGCTTTCAGTTTTTTTATCTCATTCTCCAGAGAGTTCGCCCTGGTGCGGTATTCCCTGATCAGCGATTTCTGCCGCCGCACCATGATTATACCATGCATGATTGCAAAAATATAACCAGCGCCGAAGGAAGCCAGTATCAGTGCGTATTTGGCGATTTCCACATTAAAGGGAATAGGGAACAGGCTTAGGGATGTTTTGTCTTTATTCTCCACGGCGAAGGATACGAACACAAACACCGCAGCCAGCAGCACCAGAAAACGGGTGGATTTTAATATGAGCCTGAGCATAAGTTTAATTAATGCCCTGTTATGATAGTAGACTCAAGATTTATTGATGCGTTCGCGCAGCTTTTTTCCGGCGCGGAAATAGATTGACCGCCTTTCACCCAAAGCCACTTTCTCCCCCGTTTTAGGATTGCGTGCTGTGCGGGGATCACGCTTCCTGGTAGTAAACGAGCCAAAGCCCCTTAGTTCTATCCTGCCGCCCTGTTCAAGGGTTTCAGACATGGAGTCAAAGATATTATTCACCGCATTCTCCACCTGCTTGGGGGAGAGATGGGAGAAAATTTTACTGATTCTTATAATGAGTTCTGATTTTGTCACGTTCACCAACCTTATCAATCGCTTAAGCTGAACAATCGTGGCATGGTTTAACTTATTCGTCAAGCCATTAAATTTACATCTTTTTTGTGAAAGAAGCTTTCTTTTAGTATGTGCTAAAAGGTAAAGCGGCTATTAAGGCTCAAATTGGGAGACATATAAAGCCTTCTAAATTTTTGGTTCTCTGCGCTGGACTGTTTCAAAGCGATCAAAATCCTGGTCGTAGCTGTAAAGCCCTGTTATTTGCATTTGCTGCATATGAGCTACAGTCAGGCAATCTGGGAAATCGATATTTTCCCTTGCATAGATTGCAAGCGCCTGAAGAAAAACAGATCGCTGCGCACACTTCATGCCAGGCAGGGATAGAAGTGCTGTTAGCAATGTGCAAATCTGTGGCCTTGGCAACTGGTAGAGCCGCGGAGAACTCAGCACCTGCACAACTTCAGTTACGATGGCCTCTGAAGTAGTGAGCACCAATTCCCCGCGTTCAGCTTTCACAAAGAGGGCGGTACAGGCTGCAGAAAAGCCCGTATGATCCTGCGTCAAATGACGAATGAAGATATTGGCATCAATGAAATATGGGGATGTGTTCATTGCTTCGGGATTGACTGATAGCGTTCCACCACCTCATCGCTCACTATGGATTCCACTTCTTTCCAGTCTTTAGGTGGGTCAAGCCTTGGCACTACACCAGCTGTTTCAGCAACTGTAGGCAACCGACCGTGAATTACAACACTGCCATCTGTTTGCACTGAAATTTCCACCATACTGGGCTCAAACGGCAGGCGCAGCAACTGCCGAACTTTTACTGGTAGAGTCATCCGGCCTTTTTCAGTGACGCTTACTACAAAAGTACGTCCTTTAAGGCTGGAAATCCCAATATCATTTTGTGGCACATAATCCATAAAGTGACACTAGCAGAACGTTCAGTCACTTTCAAGCTCGATTACCATAAAATTTGCAGCTTTTCATAAATCTTAAGATATAGAAGATATGCATGTTAGCAAGCCTGATTACATCTATAGTATTGGAGTATAAGCAACCATGACCGCACTTATCATTATTTCAGCCTTAGTGCTTCTGTCATATATATGGTATGTTATTATTAGACTTCTTTCGAAACTCGCTGCGGTGAGCAAAATGCGCGAAGCGAGCATCGCAGAAACGCAAGTGTACTTTCTAGTACATGCGGATTTGAGAAGCACAGCAACAAGCAAGTTTGCCATCGCAGTAGAGTTACGAAAGAAGTCTATTATTCTTAAGCGCAATAAGGTGCTTGAATCTCTCTCAACGGTTGATGTTCAGCTAAAGCAGAGGTTGGATGTAATTCCAAATATTCTGACCATAGCGCAAAAATTCATGGAGCATGAGAAAACGTTATTAAGCGATATTACCGAGCTTCGTGCCAAGGCGGCTGGCGCATACGATAAAAATCAACCGGCTACTATACGCGACTATCTTATAATAGACTTCTTTCGAAACTCGCTGCGGTGAGCAAAATGCGCGAAGCGAGCATCG
>CAYTOJ010000166.1:0-3147 GCA_964439415.1 uncultured Rickettsiales bacterium | reverse complement strand
TGCGCAGGTTAATGAGCATGCTGGCTTTTCGCGCTCATATATATCCAAGAGAAAATGGGATGGTTCTCTCCCCAGAATTAGTGCCAGAGACTACATATCTAACCTTCGTGCTCCAAGAAATAAAGACACCCACCCACCAGAACTTATTGATGCGCTTGAGAATAAATTCCTCCCGCCGATTGATATTGAAGCTGGTGTAGCAGCAATACAGGCAGCAAAAGATGCACTTGATGCTATTGAAGCATTCTGTGATGCAACTAACACACCATTGGATCAGTTATCGCTGGATGCTGGATTTAATAGTCATGCTACTTTATCAGTATGGAAAACTAGGGGCAAAGTACCGCCTGGCAAAATAAGAACCAATCCAGAAGATAAGCCCAAAGGCGCATGTGGGTTGATTGAGGGGTTGCTACAGCATCAGGACATTTACCCGGTAGAGCTTACCCGCGCACTTGCAGGCAAAATCATTTCACAACAAGGCATTCTGAGTCAGCTTGAAGCATTATCAAAGCTAAGCCAGCACACACCAGAGGCACGAGCAGTATAGACGCGGATTCGGCTGGATTGCTTGGCGCGCCGAAGCTTTAGCGAAGGTGGGGCGGCCATGCGCAAAATATAAAAGATATACCCATCGCACTCTTGAAGTGCGATAGGTGTAGCTACACCGGAAAGATAAACACTGGAAAAAGTCTGATCCTGGTACTATATTCACAGTAATATATAGAAATGGTGATGAAATGACCAATAAAGATTCCAGGCTGATTCCAGTTTTACCGCTGAGAGATATTGTAGTGTTTCCCGGCATGATTGTGCCATTGTTTGTGGGGCGGGAGAAGTCAGTCAACGCACTGGAGGAGGTTATAAAACGGGACAAGCAGATTCTGCTGGCGGCGCAGAAAACCTCAGCGCAGGACATACCATCCACCGATGATATTTATAACGTCGGCACGCTCTCCACCGTTCTGCAATTGCTGAAACTGCCAGATGGCACGGTAAAAGTTCTGGTGGAGGGTAATTCCCGCTGGATAGCACAGGAATACAGGGAAGGGGCGGATTTCATCCAGGCCTTGGCATCACCGATACAGGAATCCATGAAGGAGGACGCTGAAACTAAAGCCCTGGGGCGTAGTCTGGTTACGCAGTTTGATTCCTACATAAAATCGAACAAGAAAATCCCGCCGGAAGTGCTGAACACTGTGCAGCAGATTGATGAATCCGGCAGGCTGGCGGATATGGTAACATCCCACCTTGGCCTGAAAGTGGCTGATAAACAGAACATTCTTGAGACATACGGCGTTAAGGAACGGCTGGAGAAGGTTCTGAATTTTCTGGAGTCGGAAATCGGCGTAATGAACGCAGAGAAGAAAATCCGCAGCCGCATCAAAAAGCAGATGGAGCGCACCCAGCGCGAATTCTACCTGAACGAGCAAATGAAAGCGATTCAGAAAGAACTCAGTGAAGGGGAGGACGGTAAGGATGAAATCGGCGCACTGGAGGAGCGTATCAAGAAAACCCGCCTCTCCAAGGATGCAAGCGATAAAGCAATGGCTGAGATCAAGAAGCTGCGCACCATGAGCATGATGTCCGCTGAAGCTT
This sequence comes from uncultured Rickettsiales bacterium, assembly GCA_964439415.1. Classification (GTDB taxonomy): domain Bacteria; phylum Pseudomonadota; class Alphaproteobacteria; order Rickettsiales; family CAZAGG01; genus CAYTOJ01. Next base: position 1,548 of record CAYTOJ010000166.1, on the reverse strand, counting down.
CCGTTATCCGCAATTATCTGGAGTGGTTACTCTCAACCCCCTGGAAAAAGCCGACACGGATTAAAACCGATATAGTCGAGGCGCAGAAAGTCCTCAATCACGACCATTTCGGCCTGGAAAAAGTCAAAGACCGCATTATTGAATACCTGGCCGTGCAGGCGCGTAAGAAAAAGCTCAAAGGGCCGATACTCTGCCTGGTAGGGCCGCCCGGCGTTGGTAAAACATCGCTGGCGCACTCCATAGCCAAAGCCACGGGGCGCAATTTTGTGAAAGTGTCCTTAGGCGGCGTGCGGGATGAAGCCGAGATAAGAGGCCACAGGCGCACCTATATAGGCTCCATGCCCGGCAAGATAATACAGTCCATGAAAAAGGCGAAGTCCTCCAACCCGTTGATTCTGCTGGATGAGATAGACAAACTGGGGCATGACTTCCGGGGTGATCCTGCATCTGCATTGCTGGAGGTTCTGGATCCTGAGCAGAATCATCAGTTTAACGATCATTACCTGGAGGTGGACTATGACCTCTCCGATGTAATGTTCGTGGCAACTGCCAATTCGCTCTCCCACATGCAGCGGCCACTGCTGGATCGCATGGAGGTTATCCGCATTTCCGGCTACACTGAGGATGAAAAGGTAGAGATAGCCAAAGCCCACCTGATTCCAAAGCAAACGGATTTTAACGGCATTAAAAAGGGCGAACTGGAAATCTCTGACGATGCTGTGCGTGACCTTATCCGCTACTACACCCGCGAGGCCGGGGTGCGTAATCTGGAGCGGGACATTGCCAATCTTGCGCGCAAAACCGTGAAGGAGATAATGACAAAGCGCCGTGAGCGCATCCGCATCACCCCGAAAAACTTAGGCAAGTACGCAGGCGTGCGCCGCTTCAGTTATGGACTGGCAGAGCGGGAGAATATGGTAGGCACAACAACCGGCCTTGCCTACACTGAGACCGGCGGCGATATACTGATGATTGAATCGGTAAGTTCCTACGGCAAGGGCAAAGTCACCATCACCGGCAAACTTGGCGATGTTATGAAGGAATCGGTAGAAGCGGCAATGAGTTATGTACGCGCCCGCGCCACTTATTTCGGCATCAAGCCTTCGGAATTTCATGATAAGGATATTCACGTTCATGTGCCTGAAGGCGCAACCCCGAAGGATGGGCCATCAGCAGGCATAGCCATTGCCACAACAATAGTATCAGTACTTACCGGCATTCCGGTTAAAAGCTCGGTGGCAATGACGGGGGAGATCACCCTGCGTGGCCGTGTTCTGGCAATAGGCGGTTTGAAGGAGAAACTGCTCTCAGCGCTGCGCGCAGGCATAAAAACCGTGCTGATACCTGAGGAAAACGTGAAAGACCTGGCGGAAATACCGGATAATGTTAAGCGGGGGCTGGAAATCATTCCCGTTAAAATATTTGATGATGTAGTGAAAGCAGCACTGGAGCGAGCGCCGGAGCCGATAGAATGGTTCCCGCCGGAAGCCATAAAGGTTGAAACGCGCATCACCCCAACCACAGGGGAGAGTATAATCACGCATTAAT
>CAYTOJ010000165.1:0-3178 GCA_964439415.1 uncultured Rickettsiales bacterium | reverse complement strand
GCCAACAGCCCCAACCGCCGTTACGGCTCCAGCCAGTTGGATGAAATGGATGCAAAAGCCTGGCAGATCGCCGCCACTCATTTTATTGAACTGACACCGGAAGTTGACCTTACAACGACAGTTTATCACAATGAAGTAGACCGCTCATGGTATCGCTTGAGTGGCTTGCGCCTGAATGGTGTGCGGCGTGATATCGGGGCGATTTTTAATGATCAGTTGGCAAGCAGTGCGTATATAAACGCTTTAAAATCCCCCGATACAGCGGGGAGTACGTTTATACAGCGCGACAATTCCCGCAGTTATTATGCGCAAGGCGTGCAATCACTGCTTGGTGTAAACTATGACATAGGCGCAACTAAAAATCAGCTTGAGGTAGGGGCGCGTTTTCACCGTGATGAGGAAGACCGTTTCCAGCGGGAAGATACATTCGATATGGCTGGCGGACACGCCAGAATCACCGCTACAGGAACACCAGGCGGTGCGGGAAACCGCATACAGTCAGCCAGCTCTTTAAGCGGTTTTGTGCAGAATAAGCTTGAATGGCGTAACTGGGCGGTGACGCCCGGCGTTAGATTTGAACATATCAACCTCAAGCGTGAGGATTATGGCAGCAGGGATTCTGGCCGCGGTGGAGCATCCCTGGCTGTATTTGAAAATGATCTGAATGTCTGGATTCCAGGCGTAGGCGCTGCATACAGTGTGAACGATTCCTGGAAGCTTCTTGGCGGCGTGCATAAAGGCTTTGCCCCTCCCGGAGTACCAGGTTCAGCCGGGGAGGCCGCCTTCACCAGTGAAGAGGAAAGCATTAATTATGAACTTGGCACGCGCTACACAAAAGGCGACTGGTCAGGCGAGCTTTTCCTTTTTCTGACTGATTATGATAACCTGCTGGGGCGGGATACATTCTCGGCCGGTGGCGGCGGAACAGGCGATACCTTTAACGGCGGCAGGGTGGAGGTTAAAGGCATTGAAGCCACAGCACAGTACAACGCAGCCAGCCTGTTGAATCTACCACAGAATTACCGCCTGCCATTGACAGCCAGCTATACCATGACGCAGGGCAAGTTTAAAAACAGCTTCGTCAGTGGTTTTGAAGAATGGGGCACGGTTAATGCAGGGGATATACTTCCATATCTGCCGGAGAATCAGTTCTACCTTTCCGCCGGGCTGGAGAGTGATAAATGGGGCGTGTCAGCAAGCGGGAAGTATGTAAGTGAAATGCGTACCCGTGCAGGCAAAGGTGCTATACCGGAGAACAAAAGCATAGCTGCGCACTGGACGCTGGATCTTGCGGGCGAATATAAAGTCACCGACAAATTTAGCGCATTCGCAACTGTAGAGAATATGCTGGATGAGGGATATACAGCCGCACGCCGCCCAGCCGGAGCACGGCCGGGAATGCCACTGACAGCTATGGTTGGGGTAAAAGCCTCATTATGGTAGTAAATAACCTTCTTAATCTAAAGGCCATAACTGGTTCAATAGCTCTTCATGTATTTATTGGTACGTGGTTTTTATTCAAAGCCTTGCCAGTGGAGACTAATATACCGCAGAGTGTAATTAATGTTGCGCTGATTCCTGTGCAGGAGATTAAAGGAGCCGTGCAGGGTAACGCTGAGGCTTCACGCCCCGTTGCTGAGGCCTCCCAGATAAGTCCCAAGCCTATACAAAAAACTGCTGTTAAAAAAAATATTGCACCTGCTGAGCAGAAAAATCAGCCACGGCAAGCCACAACGGATAGTGTAGTAAAGAATGAGTTTACAGCTTTGAGCCCATCAGCAGGAGCCGCTCGCACTCTATCCGCACCAGCTGCAAGCCAGGAAATTACTACAGCGCCGCTTTTTGATGCCTCATATTTAAATAACCCCGCGCCGCAGTATCCAGCGCAGGCCAAACGCCGTGGCATGGAAGGCGCAGTTATGCTTAAAGTTCTGGTAACGAAGGCAGGTGCGGCTGAGTCAGTAACTATTGAGCAGAGCAGCGGCTTTGCAATGCTTGATAATGCAGCAATGGAGGCTGTAATGCGCTGGAAATTCACCCCAGTCAGACGTGGTAATGAATCCATAGAAGCACATATTTTAGTGCCAATAGAATTTAAACTGAAGTAATCCCCCGTCAGGCTTTTGAGAGTACTGTTTCATTCCTGGAATGGTATGGCTATACTCCGTTTCTTGAAATCAAGACAGTTTATATATGGCTGACAAGTTACCACAAGGCATAATAACTATCCATAGCGCAGGGCAGATAACCACTTGCAGAACTGATATTCCTGGCAAAAACGATATACCGGATGGTGTATGCTGGATAGACCTGCTTAGTCCATCAACCGGGCAGGAAAAAGCTATCGAGCAGATGCTGGATATTGACATTCCAACCCGTGATGAACTCCGCCGGATGGATGCCAAAGGCTTCTTCAGTGAAAGCGATACGGGATTATTCATGACCTGTTCACTTATCGGCAATTCTGATAAGCAGAATCCGGTTTACGATAGCGTTACTTTCATGCTTGCAGGAAATAAGCTGATCACCTGCCGCTATCACTCACCCAGCGCATTTGGCGCGTATGCCAGGTATCTGGAGATGCATAAGGAGCGTTTTGCCACACCCACATTACTGCTGGAAGGCCTGGTTTCCGCGATTATAAACCGCACGGCTGATATTATAAATAGTCTTGGAAGCAGCCTGACGGTGCTATCGGGTGATATTTTCGTTCTGGATGCCAATTCAAAAACCAGAAAAGACGACGACCCTGAGCAGAATATGCGAAAAATTATCAGTGAACTTGGCCGTATGGGAACGCTGGCCGCCAGAACGCGCAATTCTTTAGAGGGAATCGGCAGAATGCTTGATTTTCTAACCTCTCAGCAGGTGGAATTAAATGGCGGGCGCACCATGAAGAGGCTTCAGAATTTGAAGCATGAAATCAGAACACTGAATAATCATATAGCGTTTCTATCGCAGGAGGTGAACTTCCTCTCCAGCGCTACATTCGGACTTATTTCACTGCGCCAGAACAGATTTTTCAAGATACTCTCAATTGCTTCGCTGGTTCTTATGCCCCCTACTTTAATCGCCGGGGTATTCGGAATGAATTTCCATAAAATGCCGGAACTGGCGTGGCTGTACGGCTACCCATATGCGCTGTTGCTTATGATAATTTCAGCTTTAGCGCCATATC
>CAYTOJ010000164.1:0-3203 GCA_964439415.1 uncultured Rickettsiales bacterium | reverse complement strand
ATACCTATCGCACCCTTGAGTTGCGAGAGGTATAAAAATACACTCAAAACATAAATCGACCCAGCCTCTTATACCTTCCAGGGGTTTGGAGTGGCGGGAGCGGCTGAGGTTTTAGCATCCCTGATTCTGTCGAACACTGTTAGCGCCTGGGCGACCATACCGCCAACGTCACCAACGTTGGAAGGCAGCAGAATAGTTGTTCCGCTTTGCGCCAGCTTTTTAAACGCATCAACATATTGCTCAGCTATTTTTAGCGATACCGCCTCGTTACCGCCGCTTAAGGTTATCGCCTGCGCTACTTTTTTAATTCCCTCTGCCGTTGCTTCCGCCACGGCCAGTATAGCCTCAGCCTCGCCACGGGCACGGTTGATTTGTTCAGTCATAGCCGCTTCTGAATGCAGCACTATACTTTGTTTATCACCCTCAGCAACGTTAATATCAGACTGCCTTTTTGCCTCCGACTGCAAAACCTCCGCCCGTTTCTGCCGCTCCGCCGCAACCTGCATTTCCATTGCTTTGAGCACACTTGTAGGCGGGGTAATATTACGAATCTCATAGCGCATACATTGAACACCCCAGGCTCTGGCCGCCTCGTTAATCGCGGTAACTATGTTGGTATTCAGCACCGCCCTTTCCTCAAACGTCTGATCCATTGTAAGCTTGCCGATCTCTGAGCGCATGGTTGTCTGCGCTAATTGTATCACCGCATAGAGTGGGTCGGATACACCGTAGGAAGCCGCAACCGGGTCTATAATGCGCACATAAATGATACCATCCAGCACCAGGGTGACATTATCCTTGGTGATGCCAGCCTGTTCAGGAACGTCAATCGCCTGCTCTTTCAGTGAATGCTTGTAGGCCACATATTCAATGTATGGCACTAATATATTAAGGCCAGGCTCCAGTTTACGGTCAAACTTTCCCAGGCGCTCAATAATCCAAGCCTGCTGCTGCGGAACCATACGGATTCCCTTCCATATCGTAAGGGCAATTATGAAGGCAACGGCAAGAAAAAGTATGGTTACAAAATCCATAACAGCCTCCGTATTATTTGTTTCTGTTCATCATGCTAAATGGTGCGGAGATGTTAAGCGTCAGCGATTCCTCTCCCGGATTGCGCTCATAAATCCCGGCGTTGGACATATGGCTGATAGCAATACCCACACGCGCCTTGTTTTTCAGTTCAACACCCGCTTCAAGGCTGGAGCGGAACTCCAACGGCCCACCCAGTTTTTTGCTGCTGCCACGGTTATACACGCCGGCGCCGAAGCTTGGGATAACGTACACACTATCCGTCACCTTATAATCATAGCCAACCCCTACGAAACCATAGGCTCCGCTATCCCAGTTATTATTTATGCCCACCATGGGGAAAAAATTATTGTAGAAATCCTTGCCCCGGTATTCCAGGCGGTATTCCACCGAGCGGTGATCAGAATCCATAAAATCAAACGCCCCCACACCGGCGGTGACATATGCTTCCTTCCCGGCCTGCGCCGCTGTTGATGCTAATACAAATGCTGAAGCCATACACAAACTGAAAATTTTAGAGTAGTTCATTACTGGAGCCTTTTTATCTATATATTAATCTATTTCGTTTAGCAGGAATTCTAAAGATGCACACTAGAAAATGGCCACTGAACCCAAAAAAGCTTTAAAGATTTTTGAGCAATCCGTAGTTTTCATGACGAGAAACGGCATTGAGCCGACCCCCGCCAATTATCATGTAATGTATGATTATTTCAGCGAGTCCAATCAAGAAATAACAGGCGAAATCAACAGCAGGATGGATGCCGGGAAAAACATCACCAGCGATTTCTGCGAGCATCTCTACCGCCAGCACATAGCGGGCGGAGTTGATAGCAAAGCGGTAGTTGATGCCAGCAACCAGGCCGGTAAATACCTTCAGGATTTAAGTATGCTCCTTACAAGCATCAGTACCGATAATGCCAGTTACAGCAGTGAATTATCGAATTTCTCCTTAAATCTCACTTCGGATTCAACGGGGGACATTAAATCAGTCATCAGTGATATTTTAGAGAAAACCAGGCAGATGCAGGTAAAGAGCGCGGAATTAAATGGCCGCCTTGAAGCATCCAACAGCGAGATCAGTGCCCTGAAAACAAATCTGGAAAAAGCTAAACTGGAATCCTCCAAGGATTTTCTTACAAGTTTGTACAACCGCCGCGCCTTTGATGAATCAATCACCACCATGATAGCCGATGCGAAACTGGAGAAAAAACCCCTCTGCCTGCTGATGCTGGATGTAGACCACTTCAAGAAATATAACGACACCTACGGCCACCAGTTAGGGGATGATGTGCTGCGCGTAGTATCCAAAGTAATCACTGATGCCCTGCGCGGGGCTGACATAGCCGCACGCTACGGGGGGGAGGAATTTGCAGCGGTACTGCCCAACACGCCGCTGGAGGGCGCAATAGTGGTTGCGGAGAAACTGCGCAAAACCATCGCCAGTAAGGCTCTTCGGAAAAAATCCACCGGGGAATTCTGCGGTAATATCACCATCTCCATTGGTATATCCACCTTGAGTAATGACGATACCCCGGATACACTGATACAACGGGCGGATGCCGCGCTTTATGATTCCAAAAACAATGGCCGCAACCGCGTGACAAGCAGATAAGGGAGGCTTTTTAATGCTGAAAATCAGTTATAAATTTTTCGATAGTACGCAGGGCAGGATTTTAATCGCCGCAACCGCTGACGGCTTATGTTTCCTTGAATTTGCCGATGATGATAATGCGAGCCTGAATAGTTTATACTCAAGTTTTCCTGCTGCATCGTTTGTAAACGATGATACCGCATTACAAGCGCATGAGGATTCAATCAACAGCTTCCTTGAAAATCCTGGCGTGGCCTCCTTGCCGGAACTTGATATGCTACTGGGCACTCCCTTCCAGCGTCAGGTGTGGAATGAGCTGACAAAAATACCCGCAGGCACAACTGCCAGTTATTCAAGCATAGCATGTAATATGGGCAGGCCAACCGGGGCAAGGGCGGTCGCAAAAGCCTGTGCCAGTAATAAAATATCCCTGGTTATTCCCTGCCACCGCGTGATCGGCAAAAGCGGCGCAATCACCGGCTACCGCTGGGGTGTGGAGCGTAAGCGCAAATTGCTGGAAGCGGAACTCAGCACTCAGCACTCAGCACTCAGCACTCAGCACTCAGCACTCAGGCTGACG
>CAYTOJ010000163.1:0-3230 GCA_964439415.1 uncultured Rickettsiales bacterium | reverse complement strand
CAATCATATTGAAATTCTAACGGCAGAACTGGATAAACTCTCAGGTTAACCAGTTCTTTACAGATATGCATTTATAGTTCTGATATAAACAGAAGAATAGAATGAAGGCAGTCAGAAGTCAGAAGTCAGAAGTCAGAAGTCAGAAGTCAGTGTGAAGGGCTTGTAAGGTCTGTCAAGCAGAAAAACAGCGGCTTTACGCTTGTAGAGCTATCCATAGTTCTGGTGATTATTGGTTTGCTGGTGGGTGGTATATTAGCAGGGGCGGATTTGATCCGGGCAGCTAAGGTTGGTAAAATCATCAGTGAGCGGGAACAGATAATGACCGCGATGAACACCTTCTACCTCAAATACAACTGTATCCCGGGGGACTGTTATAACATCTCCACCTACCTCACGGGCGAGACCAATGGCGATGGGGATGAAGTGCTAGGGACAGCAGCAGCAGCAAGTGCGACTGGGGAAACCTTTCAGGCCTGGAAGCAACTGGCCGCTGCCGGATTATATCCAGGCACATTCACAGGTCTGGCTGGTTCTGCCGCTGGTCATCATTCAGTTGTAGGTACGAATGTTCCAGCATCAAAAGCTGTTTCCAAGGCAGGTTATTCTTTTTATTATTATGGAACTATGTCTGGTACAGGCTATTGGGATGGCAAGTATGGTAATTTTATATGGTTTGGGAAAGATAGTGGAAGCACTACTACTGATGGCCTCGCTATAAAGCCTGCAGATGCTTATAATATTGATAAGAAACTTGACGATGGCATTCCCGGCATCGGCAAGGTAAGAGCCATGGGTGCAGGTATTGGCAGTTGTTCAACATCCGGCAGTTCTACCGCCTCTCCTTCAGCTTCCGCATACTACATCACTAATGACAGCATCGCCTGCGCGCTGGGTTTTATGCTTGATTATTAGCAGCCTTATGCAGTTCTCGCGGTTAGTTTTAAACGAGGCTGTGATTTATAATAATTTGTATTTGCGCATGAAGAATTTCCAGTATATAAGCCGCCTTCCTATCAGCAGGGTGTAACTGCCCGCTTATACTTATCGCGGGGTAGCTTGTCCCCCGAAGCTTTATAGGCTGAATGCTTGAAGTTTTTTAATAAGCGAAGGGGGAAGCAGCCCTCTGTGAGATACTGCGAAGCAGTGTTGAACGAAACAAAAGCTACCGGGCGTAACTGCCTGGTTATACTTGTCGCGGGGTAGAGCAGCCCGGTAGCTCGTCAGGCTCATAACCTGAAGGTCGTTGGTTCAAATCCAGCCCCCGCAACCAAATCTGAAGCCACTACAAGCCATAAAAGTGGTGTAATGCAGAAATCAGCACCCGAGAAACGCTATTTTTTGCTGGTTATGGCAGGTGTACTGCTGTGTCTGCCGTATGCATTTCATATCACGCTCGCGCCGCACCACGATGCCCTGGCCTTTGCTATCTGGATGAAGGAATTTGCCGCCCAGTTCTGGAGCGGGAACTTCTACCCCCGCTGGCTGCATGGCTTGCAGGATGGTCTTGGCAGGCCGGATTTTTATTTCTACCCACCACTTACCCTATGGATTTCCAGTTTATTCTACTGGCCGTATGTTATGGAAGCCTGGCCGTATTTTCAACTGTGGGCTACCGCAACCATTGCTATCAGCGCCTCAGGCATTACCTGTTATATGTGGCTATGCGGTAAGTTCAGCAAACATGTGGCTCTGCTTGTTTCGCTGCTCTATATTACCGGTATTAATCACCTTTTCGCCGGGCTGTATTTACGCTCCGCCATTGGTGAGGTATTCAGCTATGTATGGCTGCCACTGCTGTTTATGGCCGCTGAGGATTTAATCTCCCGCAAATATGGACAATTCCAGATCATTCTGCGCCTCAGTTTGCTATCCACTCTGATAATCCTTACCAATATCCCTGCCGCTATAATTATGTTACCGCTGCCTTTGTTTATGGCACTATTCATGGCTAGAGAGAATAAGGCTATGGCTATGCTGCAAGCACTGGCTGCTTTAGCTTTAGCGGCCAGCCTGACTGCATTTTACCTGCTGCCGATACTTGAGCTGAAACAGTACACTCATATCGGTAAGATGTTGGAGAATGAATACAGGTTTGACCGTAATTTTCTGTCTGCTAATCCTCTGAATGGCTTGACCGCCGCAATGTTTTACTGGAGCCTGAGCATGACCGCCCTGGCTGTGTACCAGTGGACTATGCTTGTTCGCCGTAAAGCTGGGAGAGATAATGTTAATAATTTCTATGCCTTTGTAACTATCGCCTCCCTGCTCATGACGTTAAGCATCAGCAAACCCGTGTGGGAACTTTTGAAACCGCTGCATCTGCTGCAGTTTCCTTACCGCTTCGGCTTGATACTATCCGCTACTATGCTGCCGTTGATAGCAAGCTGGGCTGCTGAGAATCGGAAGTCCATAGTGCTTCCGCTCACAATCGCGGCAGGGGTTTTATATGCGCTTTACCTGACGGCTTACCCCTATGCCGATATGGCAAAAAACCCCCACCGGGTGGAATCTTACGCCAAGTTCAAGATGGATAGTGATGTATGGTATGCAAAATCCATCCAGAATGCGCCGGAATATTACCCTGAGTGGGCGGATGCCGGTTATGTCGGCAATGCTAAACTAATGGAGCGTGTGCAGGAAATCAGCAAGCCATTCGGTGGTGAAAATTTTCGCATTACCAAGGGAAGCGCCGATATAACTATAAAACAATGGGGCAGAGATATAAATCTCGCCTACAATAATGCTTCTTCCTCCACAATAATACTAAATCGTTTTTATTTTCCCACCTGGATTGCGCTTGAAATGGGAGAAGTAAATTATAAATCAGATACCTATCTATATCCGTCATCAGATGGCTTAATGGCACTGGAACTGCCCACTGGCAGTGGGGAGATCACAATAAAACTCACCAGCACTCTGGGGGAGATAGCTGGTTTGATAATTTCCGCTGTTACTATTTTGATAATATTTTTTATGAGAATTTATGTCGCGAGATGTAAAGAAATTATGTAGCTCATCAAGTGTAGGCACGAACTCTCGGCTTCCCCCACCGCCTGCGGTGGGGGCTAGGGGGGGGCATTCTGAACCTAGAGGCCAGAAACCAAAAGCTAGTTTTGTTTCCTCAGGTTTCAGGTTTCTAGATTCAGACTCCAGATTACCCCCCCTTAATCCCCCCCCGCCTGCGGTGGGGGAGACAAGCAATGTACATTTAGGCCAGCAGACCTGGAAAG
>CAYTOJ010000162.1:0-3253 GCA_964439415.1 uncultured Rickettsiales bacterium | reverse complement strand
ATAAACTCCTCCTTCTCCGGCGCGGAAGTTCTTTTATATGGCTCCGCCGTGCACGAGGGGGATTTATACGTTATCCTGCGCGGGGCGGATAGGCATTATACGGTCATGAAAAAGGAACGCATAGCGGGGGTATGGGTCAATGCCGAAGCGCGTAAGTATAAAAATATTCCAACCATGTTCCGCGCTTATGAATCATCTATAAATGGTAAGTTCACCGAGTATCAGTCTGATCTGTTGCAGATTCCTGAATCATTCGCATTTTTAGAAGGGCGGGAAACCATAGACCCATTCGATAATGCCCTTGTCCGCAGTTTTACCACCCGCCAGTTAATCAGTGAAGAATTAGAGAGGGTGCAATTTCTGGGGGAGACATTATTCAAACTGAAGCTGCACTTTCCCGCTAGTATTGTACCGGGGGATTATTTGGTTGAGGTGTACCTGATGAACAATAAAACCCTTACGGCGGTAGAAATAATGCCGATAAAAGTTCGCAAAACCGGGCTGGATGCCAGCATATACGACCTCTCCCGGCAAAGCCCATCGCTTTACGGAATCCTGGCTATTCTGCTGGCGCTTGGTGGCGGCTGGCTTGCCAGTTATTTATTCAACAGGCTAAATATATAGATATGAGTTTGCCATGACATCAAACGCTGTGAAATTCATTGTGTGCGTGGACGATACCGAACATGCCAGAGTGGCGGTGCGTCTGGCTGCCGGCAAGGCTGCCCGGCTTGGTGCAAACCTTGACCTGCTGCATGTGATAGACACCAAAGATTTCCAGAATTTCCTGCTGGCCACCAGCAAAATGCGGGAGGAGAAAAAACAGGAAGCTGAGGAACTGCTGCTGAAAATGTCTGAGGAGGCTGGAAAATGCGGTATAGAAGCGGGAATAATCATTAAGGAAGGTGTAATCGGCGAGAAAATAGTTGAAGCGGTGGAGGAGGATATAAACGCCAATATGCTGATAGTCGGGGCTTCTCCCGGTGGCGGCGCGAATACCCGCAAGCTGATAACCTGGCTTACCACGCAGCTTGGTGAGCGCCTGTTGACCCCTATAATGATTGTCCCCGGCAACCTCACCGATCAACAGATTAAGGAGCTGATGTAAAACAAAAAACGCACGGGCTGGTGGGCATATCAGCCGAAGCTTTGGTGCAGAGTAGCGCGCACAAATATAACGCTACCAAAAGCAGAAATTAGAGGGAATACGGGTGTTAATTTGCTTTGCTTTAGCCGATTCTGCATCTAGACATGCCGCCGATGTATCGTTCAGTCGGAGAGGTGCATTCTCAGCACGTAAGGCAAGGAGTTCCGTTTCCATTGCATAGCATTACACACATTAAGGTTAGAAAATCATTAAACAGAACGCTGGGGAGTTAACAACTAAAGTAACACTACAAACCAGATAGCGGCGGCGTTTATGAGCGCGAATAACACTGCTGTGCTGGCGACATCCTTCGCTTTTTTCGATAATGGGTGAATCTCGTCAGATATGCGGTTGATGCAGGCCTCCACCGCCGTATTAATGCATTCAGCAATAAGCACCAGAAATATACTGCCTATCAGCAATGCCCGTTCTACAGCCGTTATATCCATAAAGAAAACCGCTGGAATCAGCAGGGCAGCCAGAACAACTTCAATTCGGAATGCCTCCTCGGTTTTAAACGCCGCTATAAAACCTTCAATCGAATACCCGAAGGCTTTAATCAGCCTGATGATACTTTTTTTGAGTGATGCCATAGATGCGAATTATATTATGCAACAGCAGGATGCAAGTCAGGACAAAAGGCTGCTCTTGAGAGATTAACAGCCTGGTCTTTATAACCCTCTACGCTGGCCTGGCCAAGTTTATCTACCCCCTGCCCTGCTTTAACCTTATATGGCTTATCCGGCGTGCCTGATGGAACTGCCAGAGCCTTCTCAGTACGCCCGTATTTTTCCCTGTAATCATAGAAATTTATATTTACCCCAAGCTCACTGGCTATCTGCTTTTCATTCATACCGCGCTTAAACATGGCATCCACCTGTTTCACGCCGTTTATACCATCCCTGAAGCTTACCTCAGTATATAACAGGGCTTTTTCTATATTGTCAGGATCAAGCTTCTTGAAACCCACCAGATACAGGAAAAGCGAATAAGTCATCTCCCCCTTTTTGCCAGCTTCGCCGCCATAACTGGCTGAAACTACATCTGCCAGGCGCTTGAACAGTATTCTGAAGCGGTCGTGCCTGTTCATTCCATTATTTTCATCCGGCTTTATCAACTGCTCTTTAGCGTGTTTGGAAGCAAATTCCTGGTGGATGTAATAAAGATCATCCGGCGATGCCTGAAGCGTCACGGTATGCGCCGGGTTCAGCTTCGGCACAACGTACTTCTGCGACCTTTCAAAAATCGTATCGCCGCCGGGTTTGTTCAATTCATATACATATAAAAAGCTGGTGATACCCATACCGGCTTCCATGGAATTCACACTCTTGAACGCATCAGAATACCACTTTACTGGAGCTTGCAGAAACCCTGGTAGATGCTCCGCCTTATCCTCAAGGAACAACGCCAGCGGACGCAGGAAAAAGCTGGAAGTAACCAGCACCCGCAGCGCATTGAATTTAAAAAAGTTAGATAGCGTTTCCTTGACTAACGGGTTTTTGCTGCGGTATAAATCCCACCAGCCTATATCCTTGGAATCCTTGCCTTTTTCCAGTGCGACGGTTTCTGATAGTATAACCTTGATCTGATCCTTAACCGCGCCAATATGGCCGCCCACGGCATACGCGCTTAAAGCCCCCGTGAAGGTATCCACCATTGGTTCCAGGTTTTTGGCCTGCTGGGCATTCTCCTTACTCTGCCCGGCATACCAGCCAAGGGCGGCTCGCGCCAGATAGCGCCCACCGAGAATACTTATCAGATTACGCCAGATATCCGGCGTATCCTTACGTTCTAACGAGCGATGCAACTCTTCAGCCAATATATAATCCTATATTAATGACAGTATAGAAGGGCAATGTTGCAGAAAAATGAAAAAATTTCCTTTTGTGTTTCAAAGCCTATACTGCTCGCGTATGAAGAATGCATATTTTTTTGCAGTTAACTCGCGAGCAGTATATACGCGGATTCGGCTGGATTGGCCTGTCGCCCGAAGCTTCAGCGTAGGGTGCGCGGCCATGCGCAAAATATAAAAAAATATACCTATCGCACTATTGAAGTGCGATAGGTATAGAATGCCAATGATACCTTTTAAAGCAGGAATTATAT
>CAYTOJ010000161.1:0-3268 GCA_964439415.1 uncultured Rickettsiales bacterium | reverse complement strand
GCCAGCAGGTAAAAACAGGGAATGACAAACAGGGTGAACAACGTACCGAAGGTCATACCGCCCACTACAACCCAGCCTATCTGCATCCGGCTCTCTGACCCTGCCCCTGCTGCCAGCGCCAGCGGCATAGCCCCCAGCACCGTGGCTATGGTAGTCATGAGTATTGGCCGCAGGCGCAGGCGCGCCGCTTCCAGCACGGCAGAACGTAAGTTTCTGCCCTCAAAACGCAGGTGGTTGGCAAACTCCACGATTAAAATACCGTTCTTGGTGATAAGGCCAATCAGGGTTATAAGCCCAATCTGGCTGTAAATATTATTACTGCCGCCAACGAAGTAGAGCGTTATAACCGCCCCGGTGAAGGCAAGCGGCACTGAAAGCATTATCACCAGCGGCGTGGCGAAGCTTTCAAACTGCGCCGCCAGCACCAGGTAAATGAACGCCAGCGCTAGGCCAAAAGTGAGCAACATGCTGGAGCCGGTGAGTTTATAATCGCGGGAATTGCCGCCATAGTTTACCGAAGTTGGTCTGGGGTCAAGGTTTGCTGCTTTTTCCTCCAGAAACTTCAGTGCTTCGCCTAGTGAATAATCCTCCTCCAGGCTGGCGGTGATGGTGGCGGAACGCAGCTTGCCGAAGTGATTAAGCTCCCGCGGGGCAACACCTTCATGCAGAGTGGCCAGGTTGGAAAGCTGCACCATATCCCCGTTTTGGGCGCGCATGTAAATCCGCCCCAGATCATCGGGAGTCATCCGCAAATCATCAGCTATCTGCACCAATACATAATACTGCTTGCCTTCGCGCTGAAACACCGTCACCTGGCGGCTGCCCAGCAGAGTCTCCAGCGTGCGGCCAATTGATTCCACCGTAATGCCCATCTGCGCCGCTTTTTCACGGTTGATGCGGACTTTCACTTCCGGCTTGTTGAGTTTTAAGTCAGAATCAGTATTAAGAAAGCCGGGGTTTTTCCCCATCTCTGCCAGCAATGCACTTACCATTTTCTCCAGGTCAAAATAGGAATTTGTTGTTTGCAGCACAAACTCCACCGGTTTGGATAATGCCCCCTGCCCGAAGGATAGCCGATTATTCGGAAAGGCATTTATGCCGGAAATAGCAGCGAACTTGGGCTTTAGTTCATTCACTATCTGCATCTGCGTTTTCTCGCGCATTGACCAATCCTTTAATATCCCAATCTGCATTGAGCGGTTGGAAACAGGAAAACCAACTATAGCCAGATACCTGTCCACCTCCGGCGTTTTTGCATAAATATCCTCTATGTGCATAGTGTCACGGTTCACACTCTCCGGCGTTGCACCTTCAGGGCCAAAAGCCACGCCGATTATCACGCCCCTATCCTCAACCGGGGAAAGCTCTGATTTTAACTGGGTGAGGAAAAAATACCCCACCAGCGATACCGCCACCGCACCTGATATAACATATCCCTTAACCACGATAAACCTGCCAAGAGCGCTTGTATAACGCCCCTCCAGCTTATCCATGAAATGCTTTTTTTTGATTTCTGATTTCTGATTTCTGACTTCCGGTTTCAGAAACCTCGCACACATCATCGGCGTGAGGGTCAGCGCGGTTATGCCTGATACCAGCACCGCACCGGCCAGTGTTAGAGCAAACTCAGTGAACAGGCGCCCGGTTTTACCTGGTGTAAAGGCAATTGGCGCGAACACCGCTGCTAATGTCAGTGTCATAGCGATAACCGCAAAGCCAATCTCCTTCATTGCTTTACTGGCCGCCTCCATTGGCGGCATACCGCTCTCAGAGTGACGGACAGCATTTTCCAGCACTACTATAGCGTCATCCACCACCAGGCCAATAGCCAGCACCAGCGCCAGCAGGGTCAGGGTATTGATAGTAAAGCCCAGGTAATACATAATGGCAAAGCTCACCACTACAGATACCGGAATGGCAACCAGCGGAATAAGGCTGGCTCTGAAGTTGCGCAGGAAAACTATGATAACCAGCGTCACCAGTGCCACCGCCTCAAAAAACACATGCGTCACTGATTTTATCGAAGCCTCTATGAACATGGATGTATCATAGGAAACGCTAAGCTGCATACCCTTTGGCAATTCCGCCTGAATGCCAGCCATTTCCTGCCTGACTGCTTTTGATACCTCCAGCGGATTAGCAGTTGATACCTTGATTACGCCTATTCCCACCGCCTTTTTGCCATTGAAGCGGGCATACCTTCTATCATCCTCCGGCCCCAGTTCCACCTGGCCTACATCGCCCAGTTTAACCTGCCGCTGCCCTTCGGACTTTACTATAATACTCGCAAACTCTTCCGGGGTTTTAAGGCCAGTCTCCGCCAGCACCGTAAATTCCCGCTCCACCCCCTCAATCCTGCCGGATGGAATCTCCACATTCTGCTGGCGGATGGCGCTTTCTACTTCCTGCACGGTCAGGTTATGCCCGGCCAGACGCGCCGGATCCAGCCATATGCGCATGGAATAACGCCGCTGCCCCACATACCGGATGCTGGATACCCCCGGCAGGGATTGAATCCTATCCACCACCACCCTTTCGGCATAGTCACCCACTTCCAGCTCATTGTGCTTGTCACTGTAGAGCGTCAGCCACATAATCGGCTGTGCATCCGCCTCCACCTTGGCTACCACCGGTTCACGTATCTCCAGCGGCAGGCTGGCACGGGCACGTGCCACTCTGTCACGCACCTCGCTGGCGGCGGCATCAGGGCTGCGTTCCAGGTTGAATGCCACCGTTATCTGGCTAAGCTCGGAGCGGCTGATGGATTTTAGAAAATCAATGCCCTCAATCCCTGATAATACATCCTCCAGCGGAGTCGTCACTTGGGATTCCATAATCTCAGCACTGGCACCGGGATATGTGGTTTCCACCGTCACCACCGGCTGATCAATGTTCGGGTATTCACGCACGCTCAAGCGGTCAAACGCCACCAGCCCCACCAGCACCATCATCAGGTTGATGACTATGGCCAGCACCGGCCGCCTGATGCATATGTCAGAGATCAGCATTGTTTAGTTCATGTGTGGTAGTCCTAATCTTTAAGGATGTACCACCTGATAGATATTGTGATTTCCAAGGCGTCGGCACAAACTCCCGGCTTCCCCCACCGTGCACATAGGGGGCTAAAGAGGGGCATCTTTCTTCTTGCAGTAGTACCAATACATGCCCCCTCCCTAACCCTCCCCCGTAAACGGGAGAGGGAACTACGGAGATGTTCTCTATATATTCCCTCCCCTGTTTACGGGGGAGGGTTAGGGAGGGGGCAGAA
>CAYTOJ010000160.1:0-3319 GCA_964439415.1 uncultured Rickettsiales bacterium | reverse complement strand
TATAAAAATTCAATATCAAGGCTGCGGATAAAAATCCAGTGATGCAATAGATAAAACCATCCGCCCCGAATTTATCCATAGCCAAGCCAAAAACCGTAGGGCCAATGGAGCTGCCCAGCCCATACATTATAACCATACCGGCCGTGGCCTGCGCCAGGCGGTGCTTAGGAACGGTTCCCCCCAACACTGCCATAATCAACGGGTATAACGCCAGCATAATCCCCCCCCAGATAAACAGCAAAACGGCTCGCACTAATGGCATATCCAGCACAAAAGCAAGGCCGGCGGCTATTAATATTGAAAGCAGCAGCAATAATTTCAGCATCAGTTCGCGGCTTAGTCTATCAGCTACTATCCCTAGCGGTATCATCAGTATCATTCCCCCGGCCATGAATATTGAAACCGCCGTTACCGCCTCATCAGCACTACCGCCTGACTTTATTATATAAACCTGTAGCAGTGTTAGTATGGCATTCTCCGCCAGACCATAAAAAGCCGTGGTGATAATTATTGCGGGAGCCAGCATGATGCAGGAAAATGGATTTCGGCTGCCGCTGTCCAGCTTATAAACAGGCGCAGATTTGCGCGCCCCCAGCAATGGAATGATGGATGCAAGCAGCAGGCTTGCGCATATCCAGAATACATATGATTCTTTTGGTTCCGGCACAACTTTCAGCATCCAGCTACCTGCCGAATAGCCGCCCACTAAAATAGCGCAATAGATGGAGGTTACCCGCGCCCTGTTTTTCTCATCCGCCAGGCCATTAATCCAGGATTCTATCACCGCAAAAAACGAACTGAAAGCAATGCCCATTAAAAAACGCAGCAAAAACATCTGCACAATCTCCTGCGCCCATATGTGCGCCACCACTGCCAGAGCGGCCAGTAGCGCCGCGCATAGATAACTCGTCACCATTCCGGCGCGGGATATGTAATATGGAATAAACATTCCCGTGATAAACCCGGCGGTATACTGAGCCGTGTGTACCAGTCCAATCTGGAGGGATGAAAACCCCCTCCCCTCCATACTGACAGATATATGGGAAAGCAAAGCACTGATGGCAAAGCCCACCATAGTGGCGGCCATGATAATCAGAGCCAGGGGTTTAACTCTCTCCGGCATGAATTTTTTCTTCCAGCTTATATCCAAAAGCCTCATCCAATCGAAAATTAAACTCAGCCCCATAAATAAATATCAGGCTCATGGTGTAGAAGAAAATCAGGGTTACGATAATCCCCTCTAAACTTCCGTATACTATATTTATCTGGTCAAAGCGTGACAGATAGAAAGAAAATAACGATGCAGCCAGCACCCACAGAGCAGTGGCGGCAAGGGCGCCGGGGATTACATGACGCATACGCTGGCGGATATTCGGCAGCAGATAATACAGAAAACACACCACCGCGAATAATATAAAAGCAATCAGCCCGAAGCCTGTGAATCTCACAAACGCTGTAATTCCAAGATCAGTATGCAACTTGTTCTGGAGAAATTCTATTACAATCGGCGCGAAAATCAGAATCATCATGCCACCGGTCAGCAGCGCCATAAACAGCAGGAACTGCACTATGCTAAGGCTGCGGCGGAACCAGTATGATGGCGGCGTGGTGACGCGATAAGCGCGGTTAAGCACCGTTCGCATCCCCTCCACCGCTGAAGAGGATGTCCACACCGCAGAAATCAGCGCCACCGGTAGCAAGCCCTGGGGTGGGCCTTGCGCCAGTTCCCCAAATCTGGGGGCAAGCGCTTTTGCGACATCACGCGGCAGGTTATCCAGCAATAAATTTATGAGTTGCTGGCCAATATCCATTGTTCCAATCATCCCCGCCAGCCAGGTGAACAGAATCAGGAAAGGGCAGATCGCCAGCAGGCTGACATAGGATAAATAACCAGCATGTTCCACTCCATCGTGCTGAATGGTATCCGCCAATGCTTCCCAAAAGCATTTAAATATACGCGCTACTGATATTCTCTTTCGCTTCACAATTCAGAATTATTGCTGATTCCAGACTACACCTATCGCACTTCAAGAGTGCGATAGGTGTATCTTTTATGTTTTGCGCATGGCCGCCAACCCAGCCCCATACGCATTATATACTGCTCGCAACTTCACTACACAGAATCCACACTTTTAAAACGCGAGCAGTATATAACACCCATATTTAATACCATGCTTGTATATATGGCGAGAATTTTTTATCCTTAGTTTTTATTCAAGCTAGAGGTTCAGCGCCTGTTTCTTCCAGTCATCATATACCGATATCTGGCACGGCACGTCGTGATGAATTTTCTCGTTACGATGATGGTTATCATTGGTGTATCTTTCATTATTGAACTGCTTGAACTGATGCGCCGCGCCAGCGGCAAGGAAGCCGTGGATTTCGATGTGGTGCTGCGTTTGGCACTTTTCAAACTTCCCATGCTGATAGAAAAAACTGCGCCCTTCGCCGTGCTTATCGGCGGTATGTTGTCGCTCACTAAACTGTCAAAATCGCAGGAACTGGTTGCGGCTCGCGCATCCGGAGTTTCCGTCTGGCAGTTTTTAATGCCCGGGCTTGCCGCCATGTTGGTTTTAGGAATCTTCTTTGTTACCGTTTTTAATCCTGTCTCTGCGGCTCTACTTTCGCGTTTTCAGCAGATGGAAGCCAAATATCTGAAGGGGCGCGCCAGTATGCTGTCAGTCTCAGCCTCAGGACTCTGGATAAAACAGTCAGAGCCGGATGGCGGCTTTAAAATAGTTCATTCACTGCGCATCACCCCCCGTGATATGACGCTTTATGACGTTATCGTATTTGTATTCACGCCGGATGGAAACTTCAGCCGCAGGATAGATGCTGAATCCGCTAACCTGATAAAAAATCACTGGGTGATGCATGACGCGCTGATTACATCACCAAATGCGCCGTCCGAGCGCAAGCAGGAGCTATGGGTGGAAACCAATCTCACCGCCAATGAAATCCAGAACAGTTTTGCCCCGCCGGAGACGTTATCATTCTGGGAGCTTGGCGGGTTTGTGAATACGCTGGAAAAGGCCGGGTTTTCCGGCCTGGAACACCGGATGCACTGGCACTGGATACTCAGCCGCCCGCTGACGTTCTGCGGTATGCTGCTGATAGCCGCCGCCTTCTCGCTCCAGCTTAAACGTGGGCGCAGCCTAGGGTTTATCTCAGTCGGGGTTATTATAACCGGGTTTATTATATATTTCCTGTCGGATATTATCTACGCTTTCGGGCAGTCCGGCTCGCTGCC
Organism: uncultured Rickettsiales bacterium; assembly: GCA_964439415.1. Taxonomy (GTDB): domain Bacteria; phylum Pseudomonadota; class Alphaproteobacteria; order Rickettsiales; family CAZAGG01; genus CAYTOJ01. The sequence goes on along the minus strand of CAYTOJ010000160.1, from coordinate 69 downwards.
TGTCCTTGCCGCTGCCTGGACACCTGCTGTAATGACTACCTTCCTCGGCACTGCGGCTCTACTGCATTT
>CAYTOJ010000159.1:0-3422 GCA_964439415.1 uncultured Rickettsiales bacterium | reverse complement strand
GCAGACTCGTATCACGATCCGCAAGATCATCCTCAATCACTGCTGCCATGTGTGCAATGCCACCAGTTGTGTAACGCATAATAAACTCCTGTTTCTTTGCAACAGAAGCGCTCTAGCACCTCAAACTTTATATCTCGTAAATTCTGTCAGGTGGTAAGGATAACTCCCCAACTTTTATAAGAGTCTTTACCAACCTACCAGAAAATCAGGCATACACATCAAAATAATCCACAGTCACGCTTTTGGCCATAATGCCTTTAAGCGTAATGCCGTTTCCACCTCCTAAGTCTATATACGCATCCCCGCTTATATCACTACTTACAAGGGATAGTATATCGTGAATGGTGATAATGTCAGCCACTCCTTTCTGGATTCTTATTACATCGCTTTTCGACGAGAAATCTACTATAATATCCTCCCCATTATTGGTGGAAAAGAAAAAGCGGTCATCACCTCCGCCACCTGCCAATGTATCGCTTCCTTCATCGCCATAGATCCAGTCGGCTCCACTTGCACCATCCAGCCAGTCGTTGCCGCTCCCGCCATAGAGTTTATCACGGCCTGAATTACCAGCGATATGGTCATTACCCGCCCCACCGAAGATATTATCGTTATCCTTACCACCAGTTACGGTATCGCTACCAGCCCCTGCATCTACCGTATCACGGCCAGTACCGCCGGAAATTAGATCATTTCCTTCACTGCCAATGATAGAATCACGTCCACTGTTGCCGGTCATGCTATCATCGCCGCCTGCACCGATGAGTGTATCGTTACCGCTAAGCCCGGTAATAGTATCATTGCCACCTTCACCGGTTAGGATATCAGGTTTGGTAGTCCCCTTGACAAGTTTCCCTTCCTCTCCGGCATCCGGTGGAAGGTTGATAATCTCGAAAAGCGCCTTTACAAGCGCCTCATTATCACCGGCCGGTAGAAATTTACCTCCGTTGTCATTTGCTATCTTCTCCAGCGCATCCACATCAGTACCATCAGGCCCGGTGAAAATAGTGAATATCTGTACGCGCGCCGTGGTTGCATCGTGCTCTATAGGCTCATCTGAAGGGATAAAAGGAGGCAATTCATCATCTTCCGGATCGCCAGGAGCATTGAGAGATTCCTTAGCAAGGGTCAGGTCAAAGGTATCCACGCCGCCGCCATCGCCTACAAGCGATGAATGCGTTTCTATGGTGGCTCCTATTTTTTTTGCAAGATCCGTTACTCTTCCTGCCAGGCTGCCATCCTTCGCCGAAGCATCCGTGAACAGCGCGATCCGAAGCACTGCGGCTCCAGCTCTCCACTGCCCCATAGATCCATCAAGAGCCACGCTTAGCCCATCAAAGGCAGTTTCAGGCAGATCCCCACCACCACCAACGCCAATACTGTTAATAGCACTAATTGCCGCGCTTTTTCTTGCGGAAAAATCATCATGATCAGTAAACGGAAGAATTACAGATGACGACTCACCAATCGTGGTATCCTTAAAACCTACCACGCCGATACGAGCATCAGCCTTACCACTTGCGAAGGCTGCATCCAGTAAAGCAGAAGCCTGAGCCTTAACGCTACCTATGGACGAGCCCATGCTCCCGGTCGTATCAATTACCAGCGCGAAATCCGTCTGAAAAGTTAATCCATGCTTCTTAAGTTCATAAGTTTGTTTGCCACCACCGCTATCGGTGTCAAACTGCACTACCTCAACATTTTCCAGTTTATCAGCCCCAGAATCCTTAGCGCCGCGAACATTTTTGACTGTCCAGGAACTATCATTGTTCTGGCGTATATCGTAATCAAGCGGCGAACCAAAATAAACAGCCACGTCCTTCCCGGCTCCCCCTTTAAGTATATCGTCTCCGCCCGCTCCCACTAAAAAATCATCTCCAGCTCCGGATTGAAGAATATTAGCGGATGACCCGCCGACCAATAGATCCTTGGACGCTCCAAGAGCACTGGAATTCTGGTTACCATCCAGTGTCCTGGCTGCGTCAATTGCCGCCTTATTCGTGTAATGATATCCCACTTTGTGGAGATCGCTTTCCGCCTGTGCAACATACGATATTTCACGGTCTATGCTTAATTCTTTCCATATCTGGTTTACGTATTTCACGTTATCACCCTGATAATCCGTTGCCGAAATATTATCGCGCGTTCCGTGCAAAGCATGTCCAAATTCGTGAACCAGAGCCCCAAGGAAGGAATGCAGCACGGGAGTTCCGGTATCATTTATATAACTTAAATCTTTTATGAACGTTGGATCAACCTCTACCCTACCCGTCTTGGTAAATGCCTGAAATACTCCGGCAACATACTTAATATCTATGGTATTAGAAGCAGTGGCAATCCAATCTTCAAACATCGTTTTTGCAGTGACGGAGCCGTCATAAGCTGTTTTCATGGCGGAAAGCACCATAGTTTCATCAGCCGGTGTAAAACCGATAATATGAGTTTTGTTTTTTACGTCTTCAAATGTCATTTTTTTCTCCCTGTTAGAGAATTATTAACGCGATATCCCAGCACACCGGAAATATCATGTAAATCTTTAATATTTTTGTAGTGTATATCTGCCGGATGGCATTCAATTCCTTTATCTACAAGACTTTTAATCAGATCAATGTAGCCGTCTGATGAATATTCTACTGCATTGCTTGCCGCCTTTCTTGCGGAAACCTCAAACGACGCCAAAGTGCTTTGCCAGGAATGCGCGAACAGCCATAGCATGTCAGGGGGTATTTTTTTTTGTATGCTTTCAAGTGCCGTAAGGCGTTCTTCCTGCGATTCAGCCAGTATCACCATGTCAGCATAATTCTGCGCGTACTTAGCGAAACTCTCTTGTGATAGTGGAGTCAGAACAGTTTTATCAAAATCAATATTATCCATTATCGCTTGATCTATGATAAATTGTCGCTCGTTCCACACAAACACCGCATTAAAATTATTTCGCTCCACCCCTCCGCGCATCAGTGTTACCCATGGGCTGCGCAAGCAGCATATATCCCCGCCATTTTTTTTATCATCGGACGGTAGATTGACCGGCTTAATATGCCCAGGAATCACAAGAGGCGTATAGATAAATAATACCCTTGCTTCCGATGCGCCAGTACATGCGGTCGTACTCAACTTGTTTGAAACGAACTCGGAAATCTCCGTAACAAACCTGGCGAAGGCTGGCCTGTTTGAGGCCGGAAATTCTTTTATATCAACAATTGTTCCGTTGGAATTGTCCGCAATTTGGATTAATGGGCAATATTCGCTCGCATTAACCCCGGTTGAGATAGCCATAACAACTAACACCAGTATAATTTGTAATTTTAGTATCATAGCAGAACTTGTATATAAATGCCGAAAAATAGTTTCGAGCTCTCTAAAGCCCTACCCCTCGAAGGGGTCTTTCATTAGTATGGTATCCTCGCGTTCCGGGCTGGTGG
>CAYTOJ010000158.1:0-3429 GCA_964439415.1 uncultured Rickettsiales bacterium | reverse complement strand
AGGTAAGATAGGTAGCCAAGACAGAAGTGGCAATCACCACCACGTTATTGATAAAGGGGTATATAAGCACATCCAGCGCGTTCAAACCAAAGCTGCGCTTCTTCTCAGCACCATCCTTTTTAGCTGGCGCGCCAAAACCGCCCACTGAATGCAGGGATTCCTGGCCTAGTTTGTCAAATTGATTATTGTTACTTTTCAGTTCCAGCATCTCACCGCTTTAGCTAATGTTTAACGTGTCAGCAATTTGGTCTAAATTCACACGCGAGGATGAACTATACCGTGGTTCTGACGTAATATCCAATATTTTAATCACCAAATTTTCCCGCTCGAATCTTTTTTAAACCAGGTATTTACCGCAGACAATCTTCCCATAAATTATGAAAAGATTGTGACAGCAGTCACAGCATCAGCTCATCACCGGGCATATCTTAGCCCTCCCCCTAACCCCCTCCCGTAAACAGGAGGGGGAATATAGAGCGAATTGCTCCGTTAGTCCCCTCTCCCGTTTACGGGGGAGGGTTAGGGAGGGGGCAAAAACACTCTAAATCAGGTAGCTAAAAATTGCCCGATGGTAAGCAGCATCAGCTTGACCTGTAGTTACTATAGTATAGTTTCATTACACTTTCTTGATACTCCTTAACCTCGGCTCTATTGAATGCTGATTTCCCTGGTCATCCCCGTTTATAATGAAAAAGAAAACATCAAGCCGCTGCTGGATAAGGTGCGTGGTGGAATGTCTGGCTACCCGTATGAACTGATTTTAGTAGATGATGGCTCGCGGGATGGCACATTCGATGAAATACTGGCCTTAAATGCACCTGAAGTGGTGCTGGTGCGCTTTGCCCGCAATTACGGGCAGACATCAGCAATAGCGGCAGGCATAGAAGCCGCCAGCGGGGATTATATAGCAACACTGGACGGCGACCTCCAGAACGATCCCGCCGATATTCCACGAATGCTGGAGAAGCTGGTTGCGGAGAATCTGGACGTAGTGGCAGGCCGCAGACGCAACCGGATGGATGGCCTCTTGCTGCGTAAAATACCAAGCCGGATAGCCAACTGGATCATCCGCAAAACCACTAAAGTAAAAATTCATGACTACGGCTGCACCTTAAAGATCTTCAAGAACGAGATAGCCAAGCAGCTTGATTTATATGGTGAACTGCACCGTTTTATCCCGCTTCTCAGCAGCATATACGGTGCAAGAATCGGCGAGATGGATGTCAGCCATAACCCCCGCATCCACGGCGTTTCCAAGTATGGTATCAGCCGCACTTTCAGGGTGTTGAGCGACCTTTTACTTATGCTTTTTCTGCTGCGTTTCCGCCAGAAGCCCATGCATCTGTTCGGTGTAATTGGCCTGTTACTAGGAAGTATGGGCGGGATGATCCTGCTGAATATGTTATGGATCAAAATGATGGGCAAAGATATCGGTGACCGCCCCCTGCTCTACCTTGGTATACTCCTCACCATTACAGGCGTGCAGTTCATCACCAGCGGCTTTCTGGCGGAACTTAACATGCGCACCTATTTTGAATCACAGAGTAAAAAACCCTACACCATTGCTGGCATCTATAGAAACGGAGAAAGGCTTGACGCATGAGTGCGCAAAAAGCCTGGAGGGGATACGCGCTAGGGGTGGGGAAGTACGCGCTGGCTCTGGCTTTGTTATGGTTCGCTTTTAACAAGATAGATATTACGGATGTTTTTGAGCATATCAGCCTTATTCCGCCACAGCATATAATCGCAGCTCTAGCGCTACTGAATGTAGCGCAATATGTAAGCTCGCTAAGGATGCGCTTTTTCCTGGAAAGAAGTGACATGATACTAAGCAAAGCCTATGCGCTAATGCTTTATTATGTCGGCATGTTTTACAACCTGGTACTGCCCGGCGGTGTGGGCGGGGATGGATATAAAGTTCTGATTTTAAGAAAAAGGCTTCAGCAGCGCGGCCTTAAAGTTCTTCAGGTGTTGATCTCAGAGCGCGTAAACGGTCTTGCCGCTCTGTTCATTATTTTATTCACCTGCGTAATTTTAATTGGCAATGAGGAAATCCTTCACCTGAATATCGCCAGACAAGTATCGCTGCTGTTATTGCTTCTGGTTGTACCATGTTATGTGCTTGGCAGTAAATTATTACTGCGGGAGAAACCCGCAACCTGCTTTAATGGCCTGCCGTATTCACTGTTAGTGCAGATAATTTTCCTCAGCTCCGGTGCTTTCCTTTTTATGGGAATGAATGTAGGACTGGATCATATGGCGCTTTATCTGGCTTTATTTCTCCTGGCTTCTCTGCTTTCAGCTATATTGCCCATTTCCATCGGCGGTGTTGGCATCAGGGAAGCGGTATTTGTGCAAGCCGCTGGATACCTGCCGATAATCCCTGAAAAAGGCGTGGCCTTTGCTATCAGTTATTTCTTTCTCTATTTCCTTTCATCCCTGCTGGGGCTGGCATTTCTCAATAAAGTAAAAATCGGAGGCGAACATGGCTGCACTAACAACCCCTGAGATCGACCGGAGTTTTAAAGCTCTGGATTTTAACCTCCCCGGCACTGATGGTAAGAACTATACACTTGAGAAGGTTATGGGATCAAACGGCCTGCTGGTTATGTTCATATGCAATCATTGCCCGTTTGTGCAGGCGGTGCTGCCGCGCATAGTGCGGGACTCTAACGAGCTTATAAAATCAGGCATAGGCGTTGTTGCCATAATGTCTAACGATACTGATAAATACCCGGATGATAATTTCAGCAATATGCAGAAACTGGCGACTGCTATGCAGTTCCCCTTCCCTTACCTGCTGGATGAAACGCAAAACACAGCGCGTGAATATGGTGCAGTCTGCACGCCGGATTTCTTCGGCTTCAACCGGGATTTAAGGCTACGCTACCGTGGCCGCCTGGATGAATCACGCATGGAAGCCATACCAAATGCCAGACCGGAACTGCTGGAAGCCATGAACGAGGTAGCCGATACCGGCGATTTTAAAGGCAAACAAACCCCAAGCATCGGTTGCAGTATAAAGTGGAGATAAACCGCCATTGTTTGAGGATGTCCAAATTTTCTATGTCACTCCGGCGGTTTATCTTTTATTTGTTGAGGGGGGCGCACCCCCCGGCCTATGGCCTCCCCCCAGCGCGCTGGCGCAGGTCGCTTCGCTCCAAAAGATTGAGTCTTGAAACGCGAGAAGGTGTAGCATGAAAATTCAGGACATACTACTTGGTATTCTGGTAGCCATGCTATGGGGTGGGAATTTTGTCGCCGCAAAGTATGGCATAATGGATCTGCAACCGCTGCTCCTCAACAGTATCCGCTTCTTTCTCATAGCGGGAATACTGGTACCGTTTGTAAAAATCCCCAAAGGTCATTTGCAGAAAATCTTCCTGCTCTCCATAACCCTGGGTTTCGGCCACTTCGCATTGCTGTTCG
>CAYTOJ010000157.1:0-3430 GCA_964439415.1 uncultured Rickettsiales bacterium | reverse complement strand
AGAGCGGCAGCATGAAAGGACAACAACATATACAGGGTGGCCGTAAATCAGCTAGATGCGTGCTCTATATGGCAACTCTTTCAGCAATCAGGTCGAATGAACAAATCAAAATGTTCTATAAACATCTGAAGGAAAATGGGAAAAAACCAAAGGTTGCTATAGTCGCTTGCATGCGTAAACTAATCATTATTCTCAATGCAAAAGTACGGGATGCACTTAATACACCTCTTATCCACACCATCTAAACACGGTTGCTGGGGGAGAGTCGCAGAGAACAAGCCTCGCAGAGGCGAAGGTCGATGCGGTGAGGGGTAAAATCAGTATATTGCACAAACTTTAATCAGCCCTGCATAATTATTACCATAAATATGTAATTTATTGCAAATCTACCGTGGGTTAGATTTATCCGGTTTCCCAGGGAAATGGCAAAAAAAAACCTGCCGAAGCAGGTTTAAAAAAACTCCCGAAGAGCTTTTTTTAGAGACTATGGGAATCTACTGTTACGCAGAAACTCAAGAATCTCTTCAAGATCGTTGTCGTTTGCAGAACTCTGGTAGAGGCCAACAAACTCCATTGGGTCAATATTTGCCGAATTGAAACTTCCCAATTTTGTGAGAATTTTGTACAACGCTTCCATATCCTCCGGTGTCAACTGGTGCTTCAGAATGGTCTGAGCAACAGTTCCGCAAGAAATCACGTATGAGCTGATGAAATCAATCACCTGCTCCGTGGGAAGCGTTACTTTAACTTCCAAATTTGGGACTTTCAACTCTGCTGTGACATTGATACCATCAGTTTCGATCTTAGCGTACATTTTGCCTCCTTAGGCATGCTTATAGTGAAGAATCACTAAACGAAAAACGAGTACAACAGCATCACGCTAATACTAACCTGTTGTTTTTTTTGCGATTTTGTGAAGATTTGATGTAATGCGGTAGCATTCACTACCATCACTGTTGTATAATTTGGTGGTGCTCAAGAATTGACTTGTTTGGAGCGAAGCGACCTGCGCCAGCGCGCTGGGGGGAGGTGTAAGCCGGGGGGTGCGCCCCCCTCAACAAATAAAAGATATACCGCCGGAGTGATATAGAAATCCCAACTCTTTAAACGATAGCGGTATAATCCAGACCTATATCAACGGGGGGAGGGGAGGCGGTGATGCACCCGGCGGAGATGTAATCCACCCCGGTTTCAGCTATTTCCCGCACGCGATCCAGTGTTACGCCGCCTGATGCTTCCAGCTTTTTACGGCTATGGTTAAGCTCTACCGCCGCTTTAATATCGGGGATGCTGAAGTTATCCAGCATCACTATATCCGCCGCGCTTTCCAAGGCTTCCTGAAACTGTTGCAAGTTATCAACTTCCACTTCTATCTTCAGTGCGGAATTTTTCGCCTGCAAGGCGTTTGCTGCCATGCGCACCGCTTCCGTGACTGAGCCTGCCACCGCAATATGATTATCCTTGATTAAAACCATATCATACAGGCCGTAGCGGTGATTGCTGATGCCGCCGGTGCGGCAGGCGTATTTATCCAGCTCCCGCAGGCATGGCATGGTTTTTCTGGTATCCAGCACCTTTGCACTGGTATGCTTTACTGCATCCGCAAACTGCCGGGCGTGGCTTGCAACCGCGCACATGCGGGTGAGGAGGTTCAGCGCCGTGCGCTCCCCCGCCAGTATAATTTTAGCATCTCCACTGACTTCTGCCAGCACGGCCTGGGCTTCCAGAAGTTTTCCTTCTTCCGCATGAATTGTAACATCAATTCCACTGCCCAGTGCGGCGTAAACTTTCTCTATCACCCATAAACCACAGGCAGTGAGCGGTTGGCGGCTGACAAAGTTCATGGTTGCCTGCTTGCCATTCAGTATTACCGCATCGGATGTTATATCGCCATGATCGCCTAAATCCTCAGCCAATGCCTGTTTGATTATGGCTTCTACTATGCTGTGATTGATTTTTCTCATATTGTTTTTAGCTCCGTCTGCATGTATGAAGGCAATATACTGTTCGCGTATCAAGAGTGTGCCATTTTTTCCAGTGATTTTGCGAACAGTATATTAGCGCATGGGGCTGGCTTGGCGGCCATGCGCAAATATATAAACAATATACCCAAAACACTCTTAGGCGTTTTGGGTATATTGGGGGAGTGGCTTTAAGTTGAAGCGATTTATTTTAAAGTTTTTATTGGCAAATCTTTTTTTGTGTCTGGGCTTAGATAGCGCATATGCGGCAAACAAGGCTGAGATAATCAAACAGGTTGAAAAGCGCCTTAACTCCATAAATACTCTAACGGCTGAATTTACGCAGGTTTCTGCTGATGGTGGAATCTCCAGCGGCAGGTTCTTTCTGGCCAGGCCGGGCAAGTTACGCTGGCAGTACGACCCGCCCGTGCCGCTGCTGATAATCGGCAATTACGGGCAGATTCAGTATAGCGATCTGGAGCTTGATACGGTTTCATACGCTGATATGGATTCCACACTAGCCGGGTTGATGGCTCGCGGAAATATAGTGCTATCCGGCGGCGATATAGTCGTCACCAGTGTAAATGTGGCGCAAGGGTCAGTTACCCTAAATATGAATAAACGGGGCAAGCCGGATGAAGGCTCGCTCACTCTAATTTTCTCAGAAAATCCGCTGATGCTGCGTAAAATGGAAGTGGTGGATGCTGCAAAACAAAAAACCGTCATCAGCCTGAATAATGCGGTGCTGGATACGCCGCTGGATAGAAAACTATTTGAATTTGAAAAGAAAGTGTCTGATTATCCAAAGGTGAGGTAAGAGGCTAAGTCGATTCCTACTATGGCTTGCTGCAAATGTCTATTTTCTGCGCTTCCGGCTTTCGTGTATATTAAATACACTGGAACTTCGTCTGCGCTAAAAACAGTTTCACTGTTTTCTAAACGCTTGACTCTCAAAAACAGCCATTTTCGCTATGCCCTAGCGAAATCGGCTCAGCCTCTAAGGCGTATTATTACTCAGAATTAATTCTGAGTGCATGGCTGTGTAAGTAGATAAGTGTAATATGCGGCTACCATTTAATAAATCATCAAAACTTTAAGGGAAGCATCATGAAAAAATTTCTGACCATTGGCACGGCGCTAAGCCTGATAGCAGTTTCAGCAATTGCTGCGGATAAATCATCCGGAGATTTAAAAAATAAGGAGGAGCGCTATAACCGCAGGCTGGATAGCATGATGAGCCGTCTGGATACCAATCAGGATAAAGCCATCAGTAAAGAAGAATTTTTGGCTGCGCAGGAGAAGAAATTTTCACTCAAGGATACTAATCAGGATGGAAAAATCACTAAGGAAGAGATGATCGCCGCCCGTAAGGCTAAAATTGGTGAACATGGCCGCCACCACGGTAATGCAGCGCAGAAGGAAGCAGGCAAAGCTGCTGATGCAGTAAAAAACCCTGAAACCAAGGTTCA
>CAYTOJ010000156.1:0-3437 GCA_964439415.1 uncultured Rickettsiales bacterium | reverse complement strand
CTTATATCCTGCGACAAGGCAGTGCAGTTTGGCCTCAGTTCTGACAAAATCATAGTATCCGCCAAGGTTAGCCGTGTGCAGGACTTAATCCATGTCTACCGTGAACTAAGCAAACGCTCCCGCTATGCCTTACATCTAGGGCTGACAGAGGCGGGGACGGGCAGCAAGGGTATAGTGGCCTCAACGGCGGCACTGGCAGTGCTTCTGCAGGAAGGAATCGGCGATACCATCCGTATTTCACTAACCCCTGCGCCAAATCAGCCGCGCTCAAATGAGGTAGTGGTTGCGCAGGAAATCCTGCAAACCATGGGTATACGCAGCTTCGCTCCGATGGTAACTGCTTGCCCGGGTTGTGGGCGCACCACCAGTTCATATTTTCAGGAACTGGCGGATCATATACAGAATTTCCTCCGCGACCAAATGCCTGAATGGAAAAAGCATTTTGCAGGGGTTGAGCATATGAATGTCGCCGTGATGGGCTGTATTGTGAACGGCCCGGGGGAGAGTAAACACGCCAATATCGGCATCAGCCTGCCGGGTACGGGTGAATCACCTGTCGCCCCGGTATTTGTAGACGGCAAAAAAACCGCCACACTGCGCGGTGATAATATAACTGCTGAATTTAAAGCGATGGTGGAGAAGTATGTTGCGGAGACATATGGACGGTTATAATGCACATTATACCGCCTGAACTGCGTAATATAAAAGGTGTGAATGCTGCTTTTTTCTCACGCTTGGGCGGAGTAAGCCAGGGAGACTATGATTCCTTGAACTGCGGTTACGGTTCAGGTGATGATCCGCATAATGTAAAACGTAACCGCCTGATCGCTTCCAGCTTTTTAGAAGCTGATATGGAAGTTTTTACGGTATCGCAGTATCATTCGGCACAGGTAGTTCTGCTGGATAAGCCATGGGACAGGCATGAAGCACCGCAGGCTGATGCAATCATCACAATGGAGAAAAACCTGCCTATAGGCGTTCTGACCGCTGATTGCGTTCCGGTACTGCTGGCGGAGGAAAACGGCAAGGCAATTGCCGCAATTCATGCCGGGTGGAAGGGCACTCAGCAAGGCATAATCCAGAGCACCATAAATGCCCTTGAAGAGATTGGCATAGCACCGGAAGCACTAATCGCCAGCATTGGCCCGGCTATATCTGGGGAATCTTTCGAGGTAGGGGCTGAAGTAAAAAGCCAGTTTCCCGGATATGAGAATTATTTTACAGTTAAATCAGATAAACATTTGTTCAACTTAAAGGGGCTGGTGGCGCACCTGCTTTATCTCACAGGTGTACGGCATATAACTGATATTGGTGTGGATACCTATACCAACCCTGCTCAGTATTACAGCTACCGCCGCAATACCCACGCCAACACCAGCCGTTACGGTAGACAGCTTTCCGCAATCATGCTTTAGCGAACAGTCTGTCTATCATATTCAGTTAAGATATTTAGCAGCTTAATCTGTCTTTGTGCGGCACACATCTCCTGCTCATTAAGCAAACCTACAGCCATTAAAGCCGCTTTTGAACCTGCTATATGTGCTGGAACCTTAGAGTTTCCTTTCTCATAGCGCACTGGTTTACCATCAATCCCCACAACCATGCCATCCGCAGCCTCTAAAACCGCTTGTGCCCCTGCCAAATCCCAGCAGTTATAACCGTCAATCTGGCCTTTATTGATACCTGTAATATCATATTCACCGCTTGCAACCTTGCATGTACGGAGCTGACCAGCAAATTTATCGGTATCATGTGGTACAACGAAGAGATGCGGAATATACTGTTCATTAAAGCCAGTCACGGCTTGCAGTGGGCTTTCGTACGGCAAGTCTCTTACTGTAATTTTTACAGGCTCGGCTTCACCAGCTTGCAGATAAGCTTTGCCATCATCGCCAGTAAAATAAAGCTCCTTCCTTGCGGGGAAATAGACCACACCTGCAACCGGAACACCATTTTTAATCCTGCCGATGATAACGCTAAAATCCTTCAACCCTTTAACATATCCAGTTGTATTATCCAGCGGGTCAGTATCAAAACGCTCATCAGCCTGCAATGCTTTCTGATTCAGATCATCCGGATTTTCTTCTGAAACTACTGCAATACCTGGAAAATGTTGATTTAGCCCTTCACACACAATTTGATTAGCTGCTTTATCTGCGGTGGTTACAATAGAACCATCATGCTTAGTTTCTTGTTCGCCATTTCCGTTGGCCATAACTACAGCCTGCATCTCCAGAACTTTATCGCCAGCCTGTTTTGCTATTTCAGCGAGAGTAGTTAATTTCGGCACGGCTATTCTCAAGTATCAGGTTAATTTAAGTGTTTTTAATATGACGTTAGGAGTTAGGCAAACCTTTATTTATGAAATCAAATCCTTATGGATTTGCTATTGTATTACACTACCTTTTACTAATAACTAATGGGTCATGTATTGTAATTATGATGGTAGCTTTGCGTAATGAAGTAGAGGACACGCAGCTTGGTATGCTGCGGGAATATAAGCGTTTATTAACTGAAAAAGGGTTGCAGTACAGCCTAGAGCAGGCGGCGCTTCTAGAACAACTGGCAGGGTTTGCCAATACTATTGGCCAGAATTTCGGTATTGCCAGCCTGGTCAAGCGCAAGCTGGCGGGCAGAGCATCCTCTATCCGGCAGGGGTTTTACATCCATGGCGATGTCGGGCGCGGTAAATCCATGCTCATGGATATTTTCTTCAAGTTTGTGCAGGCAAGGGGAAAGGAGAGGGTGCACTTCAACCGCTTCATGCAGCGTTTCCATGCCAGAATGCATGAACTGAAAACAAATAACCATACTGACCCTGTACAAATAATAATCCGCGAAACCGCCAGCCGTTGCCGCCTGTTATGCCTGGATGAAATGCAGATAAACGATGTTGCCGAGGCACTGATACTGCGCCGCCTTTTCAGCGGCCTGCTGGAGCGCGGAGTGTTTATAGTTCTAACCAGCAACCGCCCGCCGGAGGATTTATACCGGGATGTTTTCCAGCGTGAGAAATTTCAGGAGCTGGTAAAATTACTGCGTAATAACTTCCATATCGCACACCTGGAAACCGGGCGGGATTTCCGCCGCAGCCGCTTAAACGCTTTGAGCCGTACTTACTTTTATCCACTGGGGTTTGAGGCTGAAAACTTCGCGGAAGAAACCTGGCGAATCCTCACCAACGGTGGGCAAGCGCGGGAGGATAGCCTGGAGGTAAACAGCCGCCGTTTCATAATACCCGGTTGTTATATGGATGCTGCAAGATTTAATTTCTCGGAGCTTTGCGGAAAAGCCCATGCAGCAGCGGATTATGCCGCGCTGGCAAAAAGGTTCAAAATACTGTTGCTCACCGATATTCCGCGCCTCACCACGCAGCTAAATAACGAGGCGAAACGTTTCATAATACTGATTGATGAGCTATACGAGCATAAAACCCG
>CAYTOJ010000155.1:0-3440 GCA_964439415.1 uncultured Rickettsiales bacterium | reverse complement strand
CATCTTGCGCAAACGCCTATTTTACTCTCACATGTGATAACTGATCGGATCAGCATGGATTCCACACCTGCGGCATCCACCTTCTCAACATCCGGCTCCTCAATAAGCTGGCCGGATTTAACTACCGTTTCTCCGGTTACAGGATTCTGGATATCTTTAACCGATGTACGGCCAAGAATCAGATCGCGCAGTTGCACTACAATCTCACCGCCCTCTATAATGGATTGTGCGATAATTCCCTTTTCAGTGCCGCAATCGTCCTCAATTATTATGCAATCCTGCGAAACGTCCACCAGACGGCGCGTTAGATACCCAGAATTAGCGGTTTTAAGCGCTGTATCCGCAAGACCTTTACGTGCACCATGGGAAGAATTAAAGTACTCAAGAACCGTAAGCCCTTCCTTGAAGTTGGAGATAATCGGCGTTTCTATGATCTCACCATTAGGTTTTGCCATAAGCCCGCGCATACCAGCAAGCTGTTTCAACTGCGCTGCGGATCCTCGTGCGCCGGAGTGAGCCATCATCCAGATCGAGTTGATTTTCTGCTGGCCTATCTTGGTTGTATCCTTCTCCTTCACCTGTAACTGGCCGGAGATGAACTTCATCATCTCATCCGCTACTTTCTCAGTGCAGCGTGACCAGGCATCCACAACCTTATTGTATTTCTCGCCGTTAGTGATCAAACCATCGGAGTATTGCTGCTCGAACTGCTTTACCTCATGTATGGTTTCACGGATATGCTTTTCCTTAGTGGGTGGAACCAACATATCGTCCTTCCCGAAGGAAATCCCGGCTCTGGCGGAGTGCTTAAAGCCCAGCGACATCATATGATCGCAGAATATCACCGTGGATTTCTGCCCACAATAGCGGTAAACGCTATCAATAAGGTTGGATATATCCTTCTTGGTCAGAAGTTTATTTACCAGAGAAAAATCCAGATTAGGATGACGCGGCATCAGTTCGTCAATCATCAAACGCCCGGGAGATGACTCCACAATCTGCACTATCGGATTATTATCCTTATCCACGCTATGGCGGCGGCATTTGATGCGAGTATGCAGGGTTATAACCTTCTGCTCCAGCGCGTGGTGAACTTCGGCCATATCAGCAAATATCATCCCTTCGCCTGGCTCGCCTTCCAGTTCAATCGAAAGGAAGTATAGTCCCAGAACGGTATCCTGAGTAGGCACTATGATTGGCTTGCCATTAGCGGGGGATAGAATATTATTGGTGGACATCATCAGAACGCGGGCTTCCAATTGCGCTTCAATTGAAAGTGGAACGTGCACCGCCATCTGGTCACCGTCAAAATCAGCATTAAATGCAGTACAAACCAGTGGATGCAACTGTATCGCCTTGCCCTCAATCAGCATTGGCTCAAAAGCCTGAATGCCAAGGCGGTGCAGCGTAGGCGCACGGTTCAGCAGCACAGGGTGTTCACGGATCACTTCATCCAGAATATCCCATACCTCCGGCCTTTCCATCTCCACCAATCTTTTCGCGGCCTTTATGGTGGTTGCATGACCATATAATTCCAGCTTTGCGTATATAAATGGCTTAAACAATTCCAGCGCCATTTTTTTTGGCAGACCGCATTGATGCAATTTAAGTTCAGGGCCAACCACAATCACAGAACGGCCTGAGTAATCAACGCGTTTACCCAGAAGGTTCTGGCGGAAACGACCGCCCTTACCTTTAAGCATGTCGGAGAGTGATTTAAGCGGCCTTTTATTAGCCCCGGTAATAACGCGTCCACGGCGGCCATTTTCAAACAGAGCATCAACCGATTCCTGCAACATACGCTTTTCATTGCGAATAATAATGTCCGGCGCTTTCAACTCCAACAGTCGCTTCAAACGGTTGTTCCGATTGATAACGCGGCGGTATAAATCATTTAAGTCAGATGTGGCAAAACGGCCACCATCCAGCGGCACAAGTGGGCGAAGCTCAGGCGGGATTACCGGCACTATATCCAGAATCATCCATTCCGGATTGTTGCCGGATTCAATAAAGGTTTCAATAACCTTCAGCCGCTTGACAATCTTCTTCCGTTTTGCATCAGAAGTAGCATCGGAAAGTTCGGCACGCAGCTTGGTTTTCTGATCCAGCATATCCACTTTTTTCAGCATCTCTTTGATTGCTTCCGCACCAATTTTTGCGGTAAAAGTGAATTCACCGTATTCTTCCTGCGCTCTATAATACTGATCCTCACTTAACACATCGCCATACTTCAGTGGGGACGTACCTGGCTCAGTTATCACATAACCTTCAAAATACAGTACTTTTTCAATATCTTTCAGTGCCATATCAAGAATAATGCCAATACGGGACGGCAGTGACTTTAAAAACCATACATGCGCCACTGGAGCCGCCAGTTCGATATGCCCCATGCGCTCACGCCGCACCTTGGAAGTAGTCACCTCCACTCCGCATTTCTCGCAGATAATACCACGGTATTTCATGCGTTTATACTTGCCGCACAGGCACTCATAATCCTTGACTGGTCCGAAAATACGGGCGCAGAACAAACCATCCTTCTCCGGCTCGCATGTACGGTAGTTAATGGTTTCCGGCTTTTTTACCTCCCCGAAAGACCAGGACTTGATCTTCTCAGGGCTGGAAAGTGATACCTTGATTTTATCAAAGTGCTGCGTTGCGCTTAATTGGCCGAAATAGTTGGTTAGTTCTGTCATTGTTTTTCCTGTTAGTGCTTAGTTCGTAGTGCTCAGTTCTCAGTAAATTACTATCATTCGTACTGAATACTAGCTATGCTCATTTTTCATCTCAAATACGCCTCAACTATCATCTGCCTATGGCTCCAAGTATTGCAGAAGCTTCAGCATAATATGATTTTTGCACCACCATTCTCTGTTTCTGAGTGAGAGTGGACAAATGCTCATTCAGCGTATTTGTGTCATATTAAAGTTCGCTCTCTTCTTTCGTTAGCTGCATATTGTTTCCTTACGAATCTCTGGAAGATCGCTTGTTTATGCTTAGTCGAAGCCCGTAAAGCATTTTTCCAATCTTTGAGGTCATATCCATAAGTATACCAAAAGTACTGTCTACTATATAATGCAGCCGATGCGACACCATCAACTGAGTTTCCACCACTGCCAACGATCCGCAAGCAATATCCAGATACCGGATAAATTCTCTAGAGGATTTTCTGCAAAAACCCTCTGCCACATTTGATGGTACTGAAACTGCAGCTCTGCGCACTTGATTACTTAATCCATACATTTCGTGTTTAGGAAAATCAGTAGTGACCAAGTAGACCTTCTCAACTAAATCCATAGATTTTTGCCAGACTTTTAAATCAGTGTACCTATCAATTTTAACCACTTCTACCCCAAATCAACTAAGAACTCAGCACTCAGAACTCAGCACTAACTACTCCTCATCCGTCAGCAGTTCCACATTCAGCGCCAGGGATTTAAGTT
>CAYTOJ010000154.1:0-3447 GCA_964439415.1 uncultured Rickettsiales bacterium | reverse complement strand
TAAATGATCGTTAAATTAATAAAATTCCTGTTAGTAATTTATGCCTCAGCCCTGGTATACAAAGTAACTAAAGATATTAATATCGTCCGCTTGTATTTCCTCTATTATTTGAGCGCTCATGGTGAATTTGCGCCCAATTGTCAGCATTTTCCAAATCGCGCAAACCTGAAAAAGATTGGTTTGGGTATTCTCGTTTTGCACTTTTAATAACGGATACTATTCCTGGTAGATAGTTGCCATCGGAATAAACAACTTTTCCTCCCTCCGGCAAATCACCATTATTTCCATAGATAAAATTACTCCAGATATTGTTGGTTGAGTCTCCTAAATATACGTGTGATGTATCTACGCCACTATCCTGCATTAAATGAGCAATGCTTTGTGGGTCGTCATACAATTGAATAAGTTTTGCTCCGTTTATTGCTAAATGTTGTTTATGATCATCTTTGACACTATAATACCTAGCTCGTTCGAATGAATTAGATGTAGAGGAGGATCGCTGCTTATTCTGTGAGTTGTTACTACGACTTTGCCAGGATGAAGAATCAGTGCTTCTAGATTGCGATTGTATAGGCTGTATAGGCGATCGCGGCTGTTGAGGTGTTTTTGCTTCCTTATGTTCTTCTTGCTTAGGCTCATCATCTACCACTTTCCAGGTACTAGAAGATTGTGTATTATGAGTTGTTTGAGAGGTTGAAGACGTAGTATGTTGGCTGGATTGTCCAAGTCCTCTTAAATGCTCAAGTGCTGTTCTCCCTGAACCATCACGAGCAGGTTGTTTATTCTGATCAGCAAGCTCTTCATGGAGAAGCTCTACAAATTTTATCAATTTTTCTAACCCATCATCATGTTTGGCAAGTTCAGTACCTATGTAAAAAGCAATATTTGAAGTTGTTCCGCCTGTATCTATACGAGACGTGATATTACCGACAGCCTCACGCAGCATTGGCATCCAATCGTTAACAGCACTCATATCGCTTGCAATAAGCCTTCTAACATCAGAGGTAAGTTTCCACGACATATAAAATTTCCATATCAGTTTGTAATTGCAATGTATTAAATGTGCATGTTGCCATAACTAATACCATTGCAGGCGATATAATTATATGTAAAACAAAGTATAACGCATTGGTAAAAATATTAAGATACTGTTACAAAGTTTTAGCTTTATTTACTTTTCTCAGTTTAACAGGTGTGGGTATAAGGTAAGTGACCATCTTCAATGCCATGTTCGGCAAGGGGCTGGGCGGGATTGAACAGGCTTTCCTGGATTATGGCGTTATGCTGGCAGGAAAAGTGCCTCTCACCTGCCTTACCCATACACAAGCTTTAATTGTCCCGGCACTTAAAGCGAAGGGGCTTGCGTATGAGTTATTTAATACAAGAAACAACTGGGATGTATTATCCATGCTGCGGATCAGGCGGCGGCTAAGGCGGGGCAATGCAAAAGCGGTTATCTGCCACGGTGTTCGGGCGTTTAATATACTCAGCAAAGCGGCATGGAAAATCTGCCCGGTGATTGCGGTTGCCCATAACTACAGTTTAGAGAAAATTGCTAAAGCCGATGCTGTTATCTGCATCACCCATGACCTTAAACAACAGATGCAAGCCCTGGGGGTAGCTGAAGAGCGACTATACCGCATACCAAATGGCATTGATTGCAGCGTTTGGGCTGGTCGTACCCCGCGCCAGTATAGCGGTGTATGCAGAATCGGAACACTGGGCAGGTTTGTACCCAAGAAAGGTTTTGACGTTTTTATCAGAGCCTTAGCGGTTTTAAAGGCTTCCGGATTTGATTTCACCGCTGTAATCGGTGGGGATGGGGAGGAGCGGGATAAACTGATAGCCCTGCGCAATGAACTGGGGCTAAAGGATATTCTGGAGCTTCCGGGATGGGTCAGTGATAGACAAGAATTCTTCAATAGCCTTGATATTTTCTGTCTGCCGTCCCTCCATGAACCATTCGGAATTGTGGTGCTGGAGGCTATGGCAGTAGGGCTTCCGATAGTATCCACCGCTTCAGAAGGCCCACTGGAGATTCTAAAACACGGGGTGGATGCGTTGCTCGCGCCATTGGGGGATGAAAGAGCGCTGGCGGTATCTTTAGCGCGGATTTTAGAGAATCCTGATTTAAGGATAATGCTGGCCACCAATGCGGAAGCTAAAGTTCTTGCTGAATATGATTTAAAGGTAATATCAGGCTTAATCATGAATGCAGTGGAGGAAACCTGTGAACGGTATAATAGCGTGTGAGGGCAGGGGGTTTTTGAGAATCAGCGGGGATGATCACATGACATTCCTGCAGAACCTTATCACGCAGGATGTTTATAAGGCCGGAAACTCCTGCATATATTCATTACTGCTTACCCCGCAGGGGAAATTCCTGTTTGATTTCTTCATATTCACTGTCAGCGGTGCACTGATAATTGATGCAAACAAAACCCGGCTTATGGATTTAAAAACCCGGCTTGGTTTTTATAAACTCCGCGCAAAGGTAGAGATAGAAGAAATAACCGATATGCGCTGCGGATTTTCTCAAAATTTTAGTGACGCGCCTGAAGGATCATATGTATTCCCCGACCCCAGAAAGCAAGGTTTTGGCTACAGGGTATATTATTCAGAAACCGGTTGTTTAGATTATGGTACTTCCTCTCGGTTTCCCCTCCCATTTACGGGGGGGGCTAGGGGGGGGCATCTTTCTTCTTGCCAAAGTACTAACGAACCAGAAAATTATTACCATGCAGCGCGAATTGCGGCGATGATTCCGGAAGGGGATTATGATATGATTCCTGATAAATCATTCCCGCTGGAATATGGTATGGATGCTTTAAATGCCATAGATTTTAATAAAGGCTGCTTCATAGGGCAGGAGGTAACGGCGCGCACCAAACATAGGGGCGTGGTGCGGAAAGGGATTTTCCTGGTGGAAGCAGATCGCGACCTGCCACCATCAGGGGCGGTTATAAAATCATTTCAGGGAAATGAAATTGGCGTGCTTTGCTCTACTTCAGGCAAGGTAGGTCTGGCGCTGCTACGTAAGGAAGAAGTTATTGCGGCAGCAGCATCCGGCGGAATATTTCTTGATAATGGCCTGCAAGTCACCGCCCGGCAAGATACATAAGCGCGAATGCGGCGATAGTCAGCCCTTGCAGAACCACTCTGGCCGTCATTAACCGATTGGAATATTTGCGGTTGAACTCCCAGCCACCTGCCATTACCGCCACCCCGGCAACTAAAACCATAAGGGTAACCAGCATCAATGCCGCTACTATAATCATATTATATCCTGTTTGTTTGTATATACCGCTATCGTTTGGAGAGTGACACGTCCGTGACACATAACTTGATATTCACAGTTATTTATGATATAAGATGCAGCTTCGGACAATGCTGAACACTAGGCTTTTTCAGGTATTTTAGATAATTTGAAAAAACTTTGAAAAAACT
>CAYTOJ010000153.1:0-3453 GCA_964439415.1 uncultured Rickettsiales bacterium | reverse complement strand
TGGCTGTTATATTATGCCTCAATCTAATTTAGCTTATTCAAACGGTGAAACCATGTCACCCTCTGCATTTATGGAAAATTCCGCCCTGTTCGCAGGCAATGCCTTCTTTGTGGCGGAGATGTATGAAAAATACCTGGGCAATCCCGCCTCAGTTGACCCGGCATGGGCAAAACTGTTCAAGGAACTGGGGGACGATTATAAAGCCATAATGGGCGAGCTTACCGGACCAATGGGTAGTGGCGCACGCCGCGCCAGGATTTTAGGGGTTGAGGATGAGGTAGATTCTGCAAAACCAAAAACCGCGCCCAAAGCTAATGCTGCCGCAGCAGTAGCGCCAGCTACCCCCATGAAATCTGAAGATCAGGAAGCTTTGGCGCTGGCCAGCATCCGCGCACTTATGCTAATCCGCTCCTACCGTGTACGCGGGCATTTAAACGCCAATCTTGACCCCCTGCAACTGGATAAAAAGGATACGCACCCGGAGCTTGACCCCCGCAATTACGGTTTTACAGATGCCGATATGGACAAGGAGATATTCTTAGGCGGGGTTCTAGGTGTTCGCACCGCCACTCTCAGGCGAATAATGGAGATTCTGAACGCCACTTATTGCTCCACCATTGGCCTGGAATATATGCACATCCAAAGCCCTGAGCAGAAAGCCTGGCTTCAGGAAAAATTCGAGCTGGCGGCAGGCAAACCAAATTTGAGTTCAGCCGAGAAGAAAATGATCTTCAAGGAACTGGTGGAGGTTGATGCGTTTGAGAGCTTCCTGCAACTGAAATACCCCAGCACCAAGCGTTTTTCCGTACAGGGGGGGGATGTAGCGATTGCAGCAGTGCAGCAGGTTATTCTGACTTCATCCGACCTTGGCGTTGACGAGATAGTGCTGGGTATGCCACACCGTGGGCGCATGAACGTTCTCACCCAGGTTATGGGCAAGCCCTATGTTGAACTGCTTTCCATTTTTCATGGCAATATGGATATACCTGAGGGCGTTCATTCATCGGGGGATGTTAAATACCACCTTGGCGTATCCAGTGACAAAACCCTGGAGAACGGCAAGCGCGTGCATTTATCCCTTACAGCTAACCCGTCACATCTGGAGGCGGTAAACCCGGTAGTTATGGGCAAAGTCCGCGCCAAGCAGGATATTAAAAAGGATATTGATAAATCCCGGGTGATGTCAGTTCTGTTCCATGGGGATGCTGCATTCGCAGGTCAGGGGTTGGTTGCTGAGTGTCTGTCTTTGAGCGATCTTAAAGGTTACCGCGTTGGCGGAACGCTGCATATAATTGTCAATAACCAGATTGGTTTTACCACTAATCCGAAAAATTCCCGCTCCACCCCATACCCGACTGATGTCGCCAAAGGCATTCAAGCGCCTATTTTTCACGTAAACGGGGAAGACCCTGAAGCGGTTGGTTTTGTCAGCAAGCTGGCGGCGGAGTTCAGGCAGCAGTTCAAGTGCGATGCGGTGATAGATATACTCTGCTACCGCAAATACGGCCATAATGAGAGTGATGAGCCAATGTTCACCCAGCCGCTTATGTATAAGGCAATAGCGCAGAAGAAAGCCCCTGCCCTGATTTATGCAGATAGCCTAATGCAGAGCAATGAATTGACCCAGGCGGATGTAGACAGGCAGTATCAGGAATATAAGGACTTTTTCTCAAAAGAGTTTGAAGCCGCCAAGAACTTTAAACCTAACAAAGCTGACTGGCTGCAATCAAACTGGAGCGGCTTTAAAAAACCGGAGTCCGGCAGTGAACACCCTGAGTCCAACACCGGGGTAAAGGAAGCGCAGCTTAAAAAGGTCGGCCAGGCGCTTTATACCTACCCTAGTGAATTCAACTTAAACAAAAAGATAACTCGCCAGCTTGAAACGAAGAAGCAGATGTTCGATACCGGGGCGGGGATAGACTGGGCAACAGCAGAAGCCCTCGCTTTCGGAACATTGCTGGAGGAGGCCTACCGGGTGCGTCTTTCCGGGCAGGATTCCTGCCGTGGCACATTCAGCCAGCGTCATTCGGTTCTGATTGACCAGATGAGTGAGGAACGTTTTATTCCGCTTAACAGTATCAGTGAATATCAATCCCGCTTTGAAGTAATCGACAGCAATCTTTCAGAATTCGCGGTAATGGGCTTTGAATACGGCTACTCGCTTTCCGAGCCTAAAGCTCTGGTGATGTGGGAAGGCCAGTTTGGTGACTTCTCCAACGGCGCGCAGGTTATTATAGACCAGTTTATATCATCCGGTGAAATAAAATGGCTGCGCATGAGCGGGCTGGTGCTGCTGCTGCCGCACGGCTATGAAGGCCAGGGGCCTGAGCATAGCTCCGCCCGGCTGGAGCGGTACCTACAGCTTTGCGCTGAGGATAATATGCAGGTAGCCAATTGCAGTACACCTGCTAATTATTTCCATATCCTGCGCCGCCAGATGCACCGGGATTTCCGGAAGCCATTAGTGCTGATGACCCCAAAATCGCTACTGCGTCACAAGCTTTGCGTATCTAATTTGAGTGACTTTAACGAGAATTCCAGATTCTCACCCATTTATGCTGATACTCAGGTGGATGCAGCAAAAGCGCGCAAGGTAATCATATGCAGCGGCAAGGTGTACTACGACCTTTATGAAGAGCGCGAAGTAAAAAACATTAAGGATGTTGCAATCATCAGGCTGGAGCAGTTCTACCCCTTCCCGCGCCGCCTGCTGGAGGCGGAACTGGCCAGGTACAAAAAAGCCAGCTTTGTCTGGTGTCAGGAGGAGCCTAAAAACATGGGCGGGTGGACTTTTGTACGCCCATATCTGGAGGAACTGCTGGAGAAAATCGGTTCTAAAAACTGGCGAGTTAGTTATACAGGGCGCAAACCCGCAGCAAGCCCGGCCACCGGCTACGCTAAAATCCATGAGGCGGAGCAGAAATCCGTCATCAGGGAAGCACTGGAATAGGGCATGAAGCGCGGGATGGTTATACAGAGAAAATACATCTACGTTCCTAACCGCGCTGAAGTTAAAGTCCTGATTATGGATTTAATTGAGCGGCGCAGAACCCGTAATAATATCGCGCAATGGGCATCCAGATTCATGGAAGATACTGCTGTGGTTGATGATCCTCTGGTGCTGCAGGCAATTACCAGACTTAGCCGGGTGAACCTGCTGGGTGGCACTGATCCATACCTCTACAACACCGATGACTTCATGAAATGGCTTAAGCAACTGGATTGATTAGATAATAGTTAAGTAATGTCCACAGTGCACAACTCACTCTCAGGCAAAAATTCCGGGCATGGACGGCTTAAAATAGCTTGCCTGGCGGATAGCACCGATAAAGCAAGGGCGGCATACAAAAACCTCTCCAGCAAATATGTGTTTATTGATACCGAGAAAAACATGGAGGAAGCCCAGGCAATAATAGTGCTGGGGGGGGACGGCTTCATGCTGGAGTGTAGGCA
>CAYTOJ010000152.1:0-3497 GCA_964439415.1 uncultured Rickettsiales bacterium | reverse complement strand
GGTGCTGACTCCTGATAGCTCGTCTTTTTCTTCGCTTTTGCCCATTATTTAATCCCCTGACTATAACCGCTAACGTTTAATTAGCGGGTATATTGTTTTTTTGTTTTAAGGGGGCTTTGCCCCCCTGCAACCCCCACGCTACGCGGGTTCGTCGTTACACTCCTCCAGCAAGTAACCATTATTTGTAACTCCCCAGGTATCGGTACTGCCTCTCGGCTTCCCCCACCGCAGGCCGGGGGGCTAGGGGGGGGGAACCTTTCTTTTCCATAGTACCAACACATTCCCCCCCCTTAATCCCCCCCCGCAGGCGGTGGGGGAGACAAGCAATGTACATCTAGACCAGCAGACCTGGGGAGTTACCATTATTTTATCCATAATTTAGCGTTACTTGCTAATCTCCCTGAAGTGGAATCTGCGCATGTGTTTGCAGTTTCTGCGCAGCACCGGGCGTGCAGACTTTCAACGCTATAAGTGCGAATACGCAGAAGAAGAACAAAAGCCCCGCAATGGGAGAATACTCATATATGTAATGCATATTACTTCTTCTCCAGGCTTGATTGCTCGTATTTATAATCCTTGATTTCCGCCAGGGTTCCAAGAACCTGCAAATAAGCTACCAGAGCATCCATCTCGGATACGAACTGCTTCTGACCATCAAAATCACGGGCATTTACCCTATTGCCATAACGCGCTGTAATGCCAGCCGTATCAGCATCAGCGCTGGATTGCGCAATCATATCGTTATACGCATTAGCGATCATATCATCGGTATATGGCACGCCAACCATACGCTGGGCTTTCATGAATTTTGGCAGCACTTTAAAATCAACGCCGCGCTTCATCATAAAGCCGTAACCTGGCATGATCGATTCCGGCACAACATCCCTTGGGTTAATCAGGTGCGCCACATGCCATTCATCGGAATATTTACCGCCCACACGCGCCAGATCCGGCCCCGTGCGTTTACTACCCCACAGGAATGGGTGGTCGTACATGCTCTCCGCCGCCAGGGAATAATGCCCGTAACGCTCCACCTCATCGCGCAGTGGGCGTATCTGCTGACTATGGCAGGACGAGCAGTTCTCACGGATATAAATCCTCTGCCCGGCCAACTCCAGCGGAGTGTAGGGGCGCATACCCTTCACTTTCTCAATTGTTGTCTCCACGCGGAAGAGTGGTATAATCTCAACTATGCCACCTATGGCGATAACTACAATAGTCAGAACCAGCAGCAGGATTGAATTACGCTCCAGTGTTTTATGCTTATCAAGCATAGACCGTTCCTTTCTTATCACATGAACCACAGCAGGTAGAGCCGCACCCGCTGACCGTCTTCCAGCAGTTATAAATCATTATCAGCATACCCAGAAGATAAAGCAGACCGCCCAGTGCGCGCACAATATAGTACAGATGCATCTCCTGCACCGTCTCCACAAAGGAATATTCCAGGAAGCCCATGCTATCGTATGCACGCCACATCAGCCCCTGCATGATCCCGGCTACCCACATGGAAACTATATAAAGTACGATTCCTATCGTTGCGATCCACAGGTGTATGCTTACCAGCCTGGTTGAATACAACCCCTTTTTATTCCACAATACCGGAACAAGGTGATACAACGCACCGAAGCTTATAAACGCCACCCAGCCCAGTGCGCCGGAATGCACATGCCCGATAGTCCAGTCAGTATAATGGCTGAGGCTGTTGACAGATTTGATGGACATTAAAGGCCCTTCAAAAGTGCTCATCCCGTAAAACGCCAGGGCTACAATCATGAATTGTAGCACCGGATCATCCCGCAGTTTATGCCACGCACCGGAGAGAGTCATAACACCGTTGATCATACCACCCCAGGAAGGCATCCACAGCATTATGGAAAAAGTCATGCCGAGAGTCTGCGCCCAGTCCGGCAGCGCGGTATAGTGCAGATGGTGCGGCCCTGCCCATATATATATGAATATCAGTGACCAGAAATGCAGTATGGAAAGGCGGTAGGAATAAACAGGCCGCTCCGCCCGTTTCGGAATAAAGTAATACATTATGCCTAAGAATCCGGCAGTCAGGAAAAAGCCCACGGCGTTATGCCCATACCACCACTGAATCAGTGCGCTCTGCACACCGCCCCATACCGGCACGCTCTCTGCGCCCGTTACGGATAGTGGAATACTCGCGCCATTCACCAGATGCAGCACTGCCACGGTTGCGATAAAAGCCAGATAAAACCAGTTTGCTACATATATATGCGGCTCCTCCCGGTTTTTAAGTGTCATTAAAAATACCAGCAAGTAAGCCACCCAGACAACAGTCAGCCACAGATCAGCATACCATTCAGGTTCAGCATATTCCTTGCCCTGCGTCACCCCAAGCACATAACCCAGTGCCGCCATTACTATAAAAAGCTGATAGCCCCAGAACGTAAAAAAGGCGAGCGAGTCACCCCACAGCCGCGTTCGGCAGGTACGTTGAACAACAAAATAGGAAGTGGCGAACAATACATTGCCGCCAAAAGCGAATATCACGCCGGATGTATGCACGGGGCGCAAGCGCCCGAAGCTTAAATACTCCCCAAGGTTCAGAACAGGGAAAGCCAGCTGCAGGGCTATAACCAGCCCCACCAACATGCCAACAGCCCCCCAGAAAATGGAGGCTATGGTAAATAGCTTTACTATATCGTTATTATAATCCGGCGCTGCTCTCTGCATATTACCTCGTTATGATCAAATCTACATTATGTGCGGCCATAGCTAATAGCCACACTCCGTTAAAAGCCAGTAATGCCCGCCTGACACTTCGCGCCGCCACACTCCATTTACGCTCCAGCATTCCGGCCAACCCTTCAGCAAACAGCAGCGCGGGGAGCGTACCCAGAACAAACAACCACATTGCCAGCAGCCCTTTTAACGGGTCGCCCAAGGCAGCCGCCATCATCAGCGCAGCGTAGAGCAAGCCACATGGCATGAATCCCAGCAGCGCACCGCGCATAAAAACACCATTTGAAGTCGCATTACTCGCAGGTAAATGCCTGCAATCGTTAATACAACTAAGCAGAAACAATACTCCGGCAGTGGCTAACAGCAGTGATGATATCACAGGCCACCAGGTAAAAGCCGCTATCTGCTTCGCAAGCAAAGCAGCCATAAATCCCAACCCGCCATAAGTCACCAGCCTGCCAGCATGATGCGGCCAATTAAATCCAAAACCCACACCGACACCACCGCAGGACTTGCCAGAGCAGGCACGCCCACACACGGCGAATTTGCCGCACATGCTCAGGCAATGGGTAAAACCCCCGGTTATCCCGCCAAGGAAGAAAGCCAGCATCCAGCTTTTATCTCCGGAGAATCCTGTATAACAATGGGAAAGCAATAATTCCATATTGCTAGTTTATTACACAAATATACTGCCTTCTTGACTTATGTCAAACCAGTCACGAGTTAGTCTAGGGTTATTCAGTGCTAGAGTATAGAGACTAACAAAAAGGTAGTCGCTATACTTT
>CAYTOJ010000151.1:0-3506 GCA_964439415.1 uncultured Rickettsiales bacterium | reverse complement strand
ACAATTTATTAAGTCTGAGGTAATAATCGCCACCACCCGGCCTGAACTGCTGGCCGCTTGTGTGGCGGTAATGTTCAACCCTGATGATGAACGCTACAAACATCTGCACGGCAGAACCGCAATCACCCCTGTTTTTGGGGTTGCCGTGCCGTTCCTGGCGGATGATAAAGTGAGCATAGATAAGGGAACTGGGCTGGTGATGTGCTGCACCTTTGGCGACCAGACTGATGTTGAGTGGTGGAAGCGCCATAACCTGCCGCTTCGGGTTATACTCGATAAAGCTGGGCGCATCGGAAATCTTGATGATTTAGGTATAAGCAATGACTGGCCAAGCAGACTGGATAGTGTGAGCCTTGCGGCAGTGAAAAGCAGAATCTCCGGGCTGAAAGTTCAACAAGCACGAGCCAGCATGGTGGAGATATTGAAGGAACAAGGGCTAATCAGAGCTGAGAAAGCAATCACCCACGCTGTGAAATGCGCTGAACGCTCCGGCGCACCGCTGGAGATTCTGGTTACGCCGCAGTGGTTTATAAAGCTATTGGATAAAAAAGAAGCACTGCTGGAGAAAGTGCGAGAAGTGGAATGGCGGCCAGACTTCATGCGCCTGCGGGCTGAACAGTGGATTAACGGCCTGTCGTGGGACTGGTGTATAAGCCGTCAGCGTTACTTCGGCGTGCCGTTTCCTACCTGGTATGTTTATGGCGGGGCAGACGGAAAGACAATGAGCCAGGATAGCTATATTATGGCAGATGCAAGCCAGTTACCTGTTAATCCACTAACAGATTTACCGCTGGGCTATAAGGGCTGGAGATCAAATACCGAAGGCACATGGACTAAAGAAGATATTGATGAGGATTTTCCTGGGCAGAATGTAATCAGAACAGTTTGCCTGAAAACTAATTCAACAGTTTGGTTATTGCCAGATTTTGATGTAATGGACACTTGGGCTACCAGTTCCATTACTCCTCAGCTTAGTTCCCATGCTATAAGTACCACAGGCTCTATAGATCGCTCTCCCCTTGGGGGAGAGCAGACGAGGAAGGAGCAAAGCGACGCACCGAGTCGTGAGGGGTTAGCTGCTATAGTTGAAGCTGAAATATCAGAGCCGCAAAATAATTCCGAATCATTGAAATTCGATTTAAAGCAATTGGCAAGAAAACTAAGAGCAGACCAGACGGATGCTGAAGGTAAATTATGGAGTATTCTTAGAGGCAGAAATTTTGCCGGTTACAAGTTCAGACGCCAACACCAGATAGGAAATTATATCGCTGATTTTATTTGCCTGGAGAAGAAGTTGATTATCGAACTGGATGGCGGTCAGCACTCAGATGCTACTGATTATGATAGAATCAGAGATGAATTTCTGGAAAAGGAAGGCTATCAAGTAATCCGCTTCTGGAATAATGATTTATTAAAAGATACGGATAGCGTTTTACAATCTATTTATGGGGCATTGATAGAAAATTCCCCTCACGACTCGATGCGTCGCTACGCTCCTGTCTCGTCTGCTCTCCCCCAAGGGGAGAGCGGTTTAGATAGGCACAACAAACTCTTCCCCGCTGATTTGCGGCCGCAGGCGCATGAAATTATCCGCACCTGGGCGTTTTACACCATTGCCAAGGCGCACTTGCATCAGGACTCTATCCCCTGGAAAAACGCCATGATTAGCGGCTGGTGTCTCGCATCTGACAAAACCAAGATGAGCAAATCCAAGGGTAATGTAGTTACCCCGGTTGACTTAATCCGCGATAAGGGTGCGGATGCTGTGCGTTACTGGGCGTCTACTTCCCGCCTTGGTATGGATACCGCATTCAGTGAAGACCTGCTGAAAATCGGTAAAAAGCTGGTGAACAAATTGTGGAATGCTGCTTCTTTCGTCCGGCAATTTCCCTTGCCAGAAAACGGCACACTCCAGCAGGTTACAGAAACACTGGATTTATGGGTGCTAGGCAGGCTGCACCTTACCATAAAGAAAGCCACGGAAGCCTTTAATGAATATGAGTACTGCGATGCGCGGGTGCATATTGAGGATTTCTTCTGGAACGACTTTTGCGATAATTATCTGGAACTGGTAAAAACCCGCGCCTACGGGGAGCAAGGCTTTTCCGTTGATTCTAAAAACAGCGCTATCATTACCTTAAACTACTGCCTGGATACGCTGCTGCGCCTGTTTGCGCCGTTTGTGCCGCATGTAACTGAGGAATTATGGCGGGGCGAGCAATCAATCCACACACGCGGCAACTGGCCGGATGCTGAGGGTATTACATTAAACCCTGAAGCTGAGGCGGCAGGCCGTGCGGCAGTTAGCATTCTGGAGGTGGTGCGGGGGTTGAAAAGCGAACGCAAAGTCTCCATCAAAGCACCGCTTGCAGAGCTTATTATATGCCCCGCTCGACACACACCTGAACTTGAAACCGTATTCGCTGACTTAAAAGCTGCGGCTAACAGTGAGGGTATTACAATGGTGACTAATCCACCAGCCGGGGCAACTGCAAGCAGTGACGGCCTGCTTCATATATCCGCCGTTTTTAAGGAGTAACCACTTTGGGCTGGATCATCACCAAATATCTGCTGAGTGCCGCAGTGGTGGTAGCGGTATCGGAAGCGGCGAAACGCAGCGATAAGTTAGGGGGTTTTCTGGCCGCCCTGCCAATAATTACCATTTTAAGCCTGATCTGGCTGTATATTGAGAACCAGCCGCAGAGCAAAATCGCCAATCACGCCTACTACACCTTCTGGTATGTTCTGCCAACGCTGCCTATGTTCCTGCTTTTTCCGCTTATAATTCCAAAGCTTGGCTTCTGGCTGACTTTAACCGTGTGCGTGCTGACAACCACGCTCTCCTTCGCCCTCCTTGGCTGGATTTTAAAGCATTTTGGCGTTCAGTTATTTTAGGGTTTATATTTGTACATGGTTACAAAAGCTTAAATAATTCAAAAAAAAACAGTAGCATAGCTGTGTGACAATAAAGCGGTTATGTGCTGCCTTTTTTGTTTTTTAAATCTATGCAGCTTTGGCCACGCGCCTTATGTTTACCCGCCAGGCGCGTGGTTAAAGCTGCCATTTTACCTTTAAAGAAAGGAGGTAAAAATGGCAAAAAAAAGAAAAACAATAAAAAAGCCTGATCCCATGTTCGAGCCATGGGAGGAGGCTTTTCTGGTGATTCTATTCCTCGGAATCGCCAGCCTGGCCGCTTTTTTTCTCCTCGCGCTTGCGGCTGGAAATTTCTAGCCGCCGCGAGGAGAGTTCAGGCAGCACATAACTTCATCCCCCTGCCGGGTAACCGGAACAACAGGGGGATTTTTTTATCTTCAGATCAGGCAACTGTTCTTACCACCGGATATCAATGATTTACCATATTGAACAGTTGCCGCGAATAAAGCCCACCTGTCCGAAAAAATCCAGAATATACTGCTCGCGTATGAAGAGTGCGGATATTATACTGTGAATTGCGAGCAGTATAGACGCGGATTCGGCTGGATTGGCGGCCATGCGCAAAACATAAA
>CAYTOJ010000150.1:0-3577 GCA_964439415.1 uncultured Rickettsiales bacterium | reverse complement strand
AATCAATTCCTAGCACAGTTGTTAATTCCTTAATGATTGATGCCTCAGCCCTGCTAATTACTTTTCCCGCCGTTGCAGTTTTGAAAAAATAGATTATTAGCTGATCTATACTGCTCGCGTTTCCGATGCGCGGATTCTTTGCAGTTAATACGCGAGCAGTATATAAGCGCATGGGGCTGGATTGGCGGCCATGCGCAAAAACAAAAAAAATATACCTATCGCACTCTTGAAGTGCGATAGGTATAAACTAATGAAGTGTGAATATGCATAAATACCGGACGCATACCTGCGGAGAAGTAAGAGAAGCCCATGTCGGGCAAACGCTGAAATTATCCGGCTGGGTGCATCGCAAACGTGACCATGGAAGCCTGCTGTTCGTTGATTTGCGGGATCATTACGGCCTGACGCAGGTGGTAATCTCAAACGATAATCCGCACTTTAAAATAGCCGAGCAATTACGGCTGGAGAGCGTTATAACCATCAGCGGCAAAGTGATTGTGCGCTCAAAGGAGACTATCAACAACGCGATGCCCACGGGCGCGGTGGAAGTGGTGATGGATGAGCTTGCTGTGGAATCCGAAGCACTAACCCCGCTACCCGTTCAGGTGAATTATGACCGTGAACAGCCTGAGGAAAGCCGCCTGCGCTACCGCTTTCTGGATTTGCGGCGGGATAAACTGCACGCGAATATTCTGCTGCGCTCCCAGGTTATAAATTATCTGCGTAGCAGTATGACGGCGCAAGGCTTTAATGAATTCCAGACACCTATTCTCACCGCCAGCAGCCCGGAAGGTGCGCGGGATTTTCTAGTGCCAAGCCGTATGCATCCCGGCCATTTTTACGCATTGCCGCAAGCACCGCAACAGTTCAAGCAGCTTTTAATGGTGGCAGGTTTTGACCGTTACTTTCAGATCGCCCCTTGCTTCAGGGATGAAGATGCGCGGGCGGATCGTAGCCCTGGTGAGTTCTACCAGCTTGATATTGAAATGAGTTTTGTAACGCAGGATGATGTTTTTGCCGCGATAGAACCGGTGCTGGAGGGCGTATTCCGCGAATTCGGCCAGGGAAAAATAGTCACCCCCGCTCCCTTTCCCCGCATAACCTATGCGGATGCCATGATGAAATACGGCTGCGATAAGCCAGACTTGCGCAATCCGCTGATTATCAGTGATGTCGGAGTAATTTTCATAGATTCTGATTTTGCCATATTCAAAAAAAATCTGTCTGATGGCGGAGTGGTGCGCGCAATACCAGCACCTGATACAGCTTCGCGCCCGCGCAGTTTTTTCGATAACATGATAGCATATGCGCAAGCCCATGGCGCTAAAGGCCTTGCCTATATAATATTCGACGAAACCGGCACAGCTAAAGGGCCAATCGCCAAGTTCCTGAGCAAGGAAAAGCTGGATGACTTACAGAAACTGGCAGGTTTGACAGCGGGGGATGCCGTGTTCTTCTCCTCAGGAACTGCGGATGATGCGGCAAAACTGGCCGGATTAGTGCGCATAAAACTGGGTGAGGAACTAGGGCTGATAGATAAAACCCGTTATGAATTATGCTGGGTGGTGGACTTTCCGTATTATGAATGGAATGCGGATGAGAAGAAGATAGACTTCAGTCATAATCCCTTCTCCATGCCGCAAGGGGGGCTGGAGGCTCTAAGTCAGGCCGATACGCTGGAGAAAAAACTGGCGATAAAGGCTTATCAGTATGATATTGTCTGTAACGGTATTGAGCTTTCCAGCGGTGCTATCCGCAATCATAAGCCGGAACTGATGTATAAGGCATTCGAGATTGCAGGTTATGGCCGTGAGGTGGTGGATACGCGCTTTTCCGGCATGATCAACGCCTTTAAATATGGCGCGCCGCCACACGGCGGTTTGGCTCCCGGCGTGGATCGCATAGTCATGCTGCTGGCGGATGAACCTAACATCCGCGAGGTTATAGCCTTCCCGCTCAACCAGCAGGCACAGGATTTAATGATGAACGCCCCCGCGCCAGTGGAGGATAAACAACTGCGCGAACTTAGCATCAACCTCTCCCCCAGCGCCCGCAAGGAACTGAATAAGCCGTAAAATAGATTTTTTTAGAAATCTGCTACGGTGCTCTGTATACTGCTCGCGTATGAAGAGTGTGTTTTTTTGCACTCT
This sequence comes from uncultured Rickettsiales bacterium, assembly GCA_964439415.1. GTDB lineage: Bacteria > Pseudomonadota > Alphaproteobacteria > Rickettsiales > CAZAGG01 > CAYTOJ01. Next base: position 1,427 of record CAYTOJ010000150.1, on the reverse strand, counting down.
TCAAGTGTTTTGTGTATATATCCCCCTTAAGTTCCAAGCTCATTGCAAAGGCCGGAAATTTGCGGTTATATAAATTTGTGGCACACGATATATTTATACTACTGGCGCTTATTACACTTAACGGTGTTTTTTCAATGGCTGAGATGGCTTTAGTCTCAAGCCGTAAGGTGCGTCTGAAGATGCTAAGTGATGCCGGGAGGACTGGCGCGCATATAGCCCTTGTTCTATTTGATAATCCTGGCCGTTTTATCTCCACCACGCAGGTTGGCATTACCCTGACAGGGGTTCTGGCCGGTGCATACAGCGGGTCACGGCTTGCCGAGCCTATAGGTGTGTATTTAGCGCAGCACGGCCTGGGTGATACCATGGCTGATGAAGCATCCATTACGCTGGTGGTGATTGTTATAACTATTGCCACCCTGATATTTGGTGAATTAGTACCTAAGCGTCTGGCGCTTAAATACCCTGAGGCAATTACCTGTTTCATGGCCTGGCCGATGCGCTTATTATCCCGCGCAGTGTCTCCTGCAGTGTGGTTTTTAGAATCAGCCTCCAAGGGCGTTCTGCGTATATTTGGTATAAAATCAGAAAATCAGGCGGAAGTTACTGAGGAAGAAGTAAAAGCACTGATAGCCGAAGGCGCACAGGCTGGGGTGTTCGAGCATGAAGAGCAGACACTGATTGAAGGGGTTTTGAGGCTGGCTGACAGGCCGATAAGGGCGGTGATGACACCGCGCCAGGATGTTATATGGATAGAATCCCGGGAGCCGTTTGACGCTATCATAGCCAAAGTCAAGCAAAGCAGGCACACCCGATATATAGTGTGCGATGGCAGCATAGAAAACCCGGTAGGCATTGTGGCGACAAGGGATATTCTGGCAGCACTTGGCGGCGGAATGCCTGCATTGAACGAGATTATGGATCACCGCCCACCGGCATTGTCACCTAATTTAAGCATTCTTGAGTCACTTGAAATTTTCCGCACTACTTCAGCGAATCTGGCGATGGTGGTTGATGAATATGGCAGCTTAGAAGGCGTGGTAAGCCTGAAGGATGTATTGATGGCCATAGTGGGTGTACTGCCGCAGCATAAAAAGACCGCGCCGGTAATAGCCGCTCTGGCGGATGGAAGTTACCTTCTGGATGGCCTGCTGGAGGTAAGCCGGACTGAGGAAGTGCTGGGAGTGCAGAACATGGCGGAGGAGGGGGAGGATTACGTAACCCTGGCCGGGTTTATTCTTGCCCGCCTTGGCGAGATTCCAACGCCTGGACAAATACTTGAATGGGGTGATTATATTTTTGAAATAAAACAGGTGGAGAATAACCGGATTTCCACAGTGCTGGTGAAGCTTAGAGAGGGTAGCGTAGTAGATTGAGGCATAAAGGGAATTAGTGGGGTCTGGAGAGGTAATTACTAATTAATATTT
>CAYTOJ010000149.1:0-3874 GCA_964439415.1 uncultured Rickettsiales bacterium | reverse complement strand
CTTTTTCCGGCCTGCCGGTAAGCTTTAAATATGCTATGGTTTCCTTATCAATGGGGAAGAAACCACAGGTTGCACCATATTCAGGCGCCATGTTGGCTATGGTTGCGCGGTCGGCCAGCGGCAGATTATCCAATCCTGACCCGAAGAATTCCACAAACTTACCCACCACGCCCTTGGCGCGTAGCATCTGCGTTACTGTCAGCACTAAATCAGTCGCGGTTGCGCCTTCACTAAGCGCCCCGGTTAGCTTGAAGCCGATAACCTCCGGTATTAACATAGAGATTGGTTGATTCAGCATGGCGGCTTCCGCTTCAATGCCGCCCACGCCCCAGCCCAGCACAGCCAGGCCGTTCACCATTGTGGTATGGCTATCAGTTCCCACCAATGAATCAGGATAAGCAAAGGTTTCACCGTTCATCTCATTGCGCCAGACTACTTCCGCCAGATATTCCAGATTCACCTGATGGCAGATACCAGTTCCCGGCGGCACAGCACGGAAATTACGGAAAGCCTGCTGCCCCCAGCGCAGGAACTGGTAACGCTCGCCATTGCGTTCAAATTCAAGTTCTACGTTTTTCTTGAGTGCATCTTTATTTCCGTAATGGTCAATCATCACGGAGTGGTCAATCACCAGGTCAACCTGGGTTATTGGGTTGATTTTATCAGCATCCCCCCCCTTGCGAGCCACAGCATCACGCATTGCAGCCAGGTCAACCACGGCGGGAACGCCGGTAAAATCCTGCATCAAAACACGGGCGGGGCGGAAGGCGATTTCACCATCAGAATTACAGGTATTCAGCCAGGCGATTATTTTATCAATGTCACCGGATTTTACCGTGCGGCCATCCTCAAAGCGCAGCATGTTTTCCAGTAAAACTTTAAGGGAATAAGGCAGGCGGGATATATCCTTCCCCAGCTTCCTGGCCGCATCCGGCAGGCTGTAGATACTATACGTATCCGCACCTACTTTGAGTTGTTTCTTAACCCCCAAACTATCCTTACCCACTGCTGACACTTAAAGCTCCCTGTTTATTGTAATTGTTATACAGGTAGCATTAATACCTTATTCAGGTAAATAAAGCCTTACCATTAATTCACATGCTGGGTAAGGTATTGAGGAAGCTACGCTGCCAACTGAAGTTCTGGCCTTTGGGATAGCACTTGAAACTCTAAACTCCCTTGTCTATCGCGCTCATTAAGGCGTTGGTCAATGTATTTAACTGTATTCTAAGCACCTTTGGTGGAGAATTTCGGCAGCGGCTTCAAATCCTTAGTTGTTGCGCAAACATCAGCACAATAAGCATGGTCAAACAAGGCTGCCAGTTTTTCTGGTGAGTTAGCCTCCGCCCTCAGCATATATTGGCAGTAGCCAAGCTTTTGCATTAAATCCGCACGGAATTCCGCCTCGTTCTGTTCTGCCCCGTCACTTTTAAGGCGTATCGGGATGCAGGCGGTTTTTGTCCCGGCCACTGCCGCCTCGTACATGCCATTATAGCCACCTTGAGTTACCAGCAAGGCAGCATCCACCATATCCTGAAGGTATTGCTGCTGACCTAAAGCTGCAACTATTTCAATATCGTTTTCATTTCCTGCTTCTTCTTTTGCCATAGCTTTTAGATCAGCTATCGCATCATCCGGGCAGCCATTGCCTGCAACTATCTTCCATTTTCTATTGTTAAGAGCGGATATTTTCCGGCTTCTGATTATGTCTTTATAAAAGTCAAGATTTTCAGACATATAAGAACCACCAAGGGCTACCAGAACTCCCTTATCTGCATCGTTTTGTTTTGTCTTCTCCGGCAGTGGTGAGAAATAAACGCCAGCGTAGTGTACCTTTTTCGGATCCACACCATTGATTTCAGGGAAGCTTTCTTCAAGCTTTACAACTCTTTCATCACCCCGGACTATGAGGCCATCCGTGCCATTAGCGAGTCTGGCAAAACCTTCGGCATCCTTACCACCTATGCCAGTTCCACCAAGGAACCTCATAATATCCCGCACAATACTGAAAAACATTGCGCCGTTTGATTTTGCTACTGTTAAGAAATTCTCCAGCTCACCATCAAATAACTGGTGTTCCGCTGGCCATAATTCAGTAATCACCACATCCGGTTTATGAGCATGGAATATCTCTTCAAGCCTTTTTTTTCTCTGTTCTAATGTTGCTGTATCTTCACGCGCTGGTGTTCTTATGCCATCCACTTCGGTATAATATTCGCCACTACCTTCGCGGCTGTTATCACGGTGAATCCGCTCCAGTGGTTCTATCGTAACTCCATCACCAAAATCAAACTGTTTCAGATATTGCGTGGAACCTGAGCAAACCACCACTTCATACTTTTTCTCGCGCAGTTCCTGAACCAGCTTGGATGCAACCGCAGCATGGCCGGAGCCAATCAGTGATTCAAACCATACCAGCGCTTTACGCGGCTTGCCTTGCGCCATGCACCGTACCTCTCCCTGCACCTGCAAGTAAATTATTTTGGGCTAGTCCCGCACGATCCATTCCAGCCGCCTGCCCTACTGCTTTGGTTGATATAGCCTGCCCCTTAAGGTAGAGATGCCCCTTGCCATTCGCAAAATGATCCATTGCTTCCAATACACACAACAGGTATGGGTCAACGAATGTATCTACCTTACCCTTGAGTACACCATCCGCCCCTGTCCATTCAACTGAGTTTTTACGGTTAGGCGGAAGCCATTTTAGAACAAGTTTGTCTCCACTTTCATACTCTATGGTTAAGTCCTGCTCATCCTTAGCAGCGTACTTGCCAACGGTGAAATCAAAGGGGATTCCATCTTTCATGGTTCCGGTAACATGTGCCCAATGTTCAGCAGTATCTTTATTTGGCACAGGAGAATATTCACCAGCTCTTCCGGATGTTATCTTAAGTTCAGATGTATTAATTTGGCTTGGCTGCAAACCCGAAAGTTGGGATAAATTAAATAAGCGTATGCATAGCCCTAAGAAACCACCACCCTCTGCTGGATTGTGTTGCCATTCCGAACCTGCTGGCACGGTAGTTGCCACGTTACTGCCACCTTGCAGGTAATGCCCGGTAATTTTTTTGATTTTTCCGGGAATGAGTGGCTCATGATTTTTAATGGCGGTCGCTATTTTGCCATCAGAGTCGTAATCAATTTTTATCGCACCTTCATTCAGAAAAGGCATATTGATTCCTGAAGCCAACGCTGGCAGAACTCTGCCCATCATGTGGTTAAAATCAATCCAGTACGTAGGTTTATTATAACCTTCAACATCCTGCACTAAATCATCAACCTGACCGGGCAGGCATATAGTTTTCTCGCAGGCAAACTCACGCCCCTGGCGCATCATCTCCTTTACCTGCGGATAATGGAACGCATGAGGCGAGAGTATAAAGGCTGGTATGCCTTTGGGTGCATCATCAAGCGATTCCAGCTTATTCTCACCATGATTCAAAGGTACTTCTTTAGGATCATACAAATGCACCTTAATACCCAGCAGCGGAAAAACCGGAGCATACATCTGCTGATATACTTCGCCGCCGCCGATTATCAGAACTTCCTTGCCTGCCATGCTTTTACCCAACGCGGAATCAGCTAATTCTTCAGCATCCGGATACTTGCCAACCCAGGGAGAGGCCGGGGCTGCAAACTTATCCGGAGCGCCCGGCAAATCAAGGCTGCGGCTTTGAACTAAATCGCTTGCGCTAGGGATAACCATATTGATACTCTTGCTTTATGTGAAAGTCGTCTGGTAATAATAAACGCAATTTTTACTATTTTGTGACGCTGCAATGCGATATTTTTCAAAATTATAATACTTCTGATTGAAACTTATGGATCAATACTATCACCTGATTAAGGCTTTCCATATTATATCCTTCACGGC
>CAYTOJ010000148.1:0-3908 GCA_964439415.1 uncultured Rickettsiales bacterium | reverse complement strand
TACCCCTATCGTCTGAAGAGTGTGGTTGAATGATGTCATTTCAGGGGTATATTTTTTTATATCAAGGGGCTGCCGCCCCCGGCCTTCGGCCTTCCCCCGCCGCGCCGGCGCGCTCCCTTTGGTCGCAAGAATATGTCACTCTTGGAACGTGAGGAGTATACCAATGGCTGTATATACCGTTGTAAGTATAGATGAAGCTGCGGAATTCATCAGAAATTATCACCTGGGTGAGCTGGAAAGCCTGGAGCCGATCAAGGAAGGTGTGGAGAATACCAATTATAAAATCCTGGCGGGCGGCAATAAATACATACTCACCATATTTGAAAAACGCACCAGGGCGGAGGATATACCATTCTTTCTCGCGCTTAAAAAACATCTGGCGGCGAAATCCTTCAAGTGTCCCGTGCCACTGACTGATAATGAAAACAGGCTTTACTCCACACTGAAAGGCAAAATCGCCGCAATTGTTACATTCCTGGATGGCCAGTCAGCAGGACATCCTGACGCTACAGAGTGCAGGGAGGCAGGAGCCGCAATGGCGCACATGCACCTGGCCGCGTCTGATTTTAGCGGCAGGCGCACCAATGATTTATCGCTGGATGGTTTTAAAAGCCTGGTGAATAAAATCAGCCATACTGCCGTGCTCACAAGCATTCATGACATAGCAGTGGATGAGCTTGGCTTTCTCTCATCCGCTTGGCCGCAGAATCTCCCTAACGGGGTGATTCATGCTGATATGTTCCCCAACAATGTGTTTTTCATGGATAAAAAAATCTCCGGCGTGATAGACTTCTACTTCGCCTGTAACGATTTTTACGCTTATGATTTCGCTATTTTAATTAATGCTTGGGGTTTTGACCTCAGCGCCAGTCAACCAGCAGCCAACGTTGATAATTTTAACGCCCTGTTTCATGGTTATAACTCGGTACGCCGTTTTAATGAACAGGAACTGAGTGCTATAAACATACTGCTACGCGCTGCTGCCCTAAGATTCCTGCTCACCCGCGCTTATGATCTGGCGACATATGATAATAACAGTTTTGTCACCCCCCTTGACCCGAACGAATACTTAAGCAAATTGCTTTACTGGCAGAAAAACAATCTCCTTGAATTAATCAAATGACGACAACACAAACCAGCCATAAAAAAGTAATAATCTATACCGATGGTGCATGTTCAGGCAATCCCGGCCCCGGCGGCTGGGGCGCGGTGTTGATTTTCGGGGATACTGAAAAAGAAGTCGCAGGCTATGAGGCGGATACTACCAATAACCGCATGGAGCTTATGGCGATGATTATGGCGCTGCGCACATTGAAGGAAAAGTGCGAGGTTGTAATCCACACTGATTCAAAATATGCTCTGGAGGGGCTGACCAAATGGCTGCCGGGGTGGAAAGCCAAAGGCTGGAAAACGGCTGGTAAAACTCCCGTTAAAAATATTGATCTCTGGCAGGCTCTGGAGCAGGAAGTGTCAGCGCATAATGCAAAGCTGGTGTGGGTAAAGGGGCATAACGGCGATAAATATAACGATAAAGCCGACTTTCTGGCACGGCAGGCTATTAAAAGTGCTGGCTAATTAATTGCAGATAACTTCAAAAACCCGCTCCAATATAGCCTTAAATCTTCAAAATAATTTAATATTCATTAAATTCGTTAGCTGGTAAATACCCCGAAACAGTAACGAATAGAGAGCACCATGGCTAATTTAAATGAAGAATTAAAGAAAAGATTTATAGAACTTCTTACTAAAGATGGTAAACCTCCTAGTCGATTTGCCAGCATTGAGTATAATTTAAATCAAATACTGGATGCTTATACAGTAGCGGATGGAAACAAAAAACAAATAGTTGCTGTTACCAGAGAGTGGCGCACAAATTTGATTAATGCACGCATAACATCTGATGAAGCTTCTATAATTTTGAATAATATCAGTGGGTTTGTGGCGGATGAGCATAAAAAGAAAAATACGCCTTCAGTTACTGATGCAGGTAGGCCTTCTGGAGCAGCAGTTACTGATTCTGCTCCAAAACAACCAGTTTCTTCACCGCTAGGTGCAAAATTTAAAGAAGCTTTGGAAAGCAATCCTGGCATTAAAGATATGCCGCTTGAGGGTGTGCTGCGTGAACTTCTCAACACTGCTGTTGGCGATAAAATGACTCAAACGCAGATAAGGGAATATCTGGAGTTTTTAAAAAAGTATCCCACAGACAATATTACGATTGCAAATGGGCGTTATAATCCAGAAACATCCTTCGCGATAGCTATCCCAGATGTGGGAGTATTCCGAATAAGTGACGGGAATCACTTTATATTCAGTTCGCAATTAGCAGTGGAAGAAACATCACCAAGACTAAGTGATTACATTGGCAGCAATTTAAGAGTTACACAATCACCGCTGGGTGAAAACCAGGGCATTACGCAAAATGATGTTCAGGAATTAGCAAAAAAAGCGTGGCAAGTAGGCGATGTTTGGTTTGATAAAGGCGCGGATAAACTGGTATGGGTAGCGATAGGCAGTGGGCGTGTACTGCGCGTAGGGGATCCATACGCGGTGATGAGTCGGGAAGATTTTAAAAATGATCCCTACCAGAAAAATCGCTGGATGGAGGAGAATAATACAGAGACTCCCCCAACCCCTGCTCAAATGGAAGAATTTGTTCAGAAATATAATCCCTTCAATCGTGAGGCGGTGGTAACGCCAGGATTTGCTGACATGCTGAAAGTTGCATCACATAGCTTGTTGGCAGAATTATTTGGCGTACCGGATTCTGCATTTACTGGCGCGGTAAAAATAGATGATATCCCAGAGAAATATAGACGCACTATTGACGAAAACTTTGATAACGCTGCTGCGGTCATCCAGAATTTGCAAGACTGGCGGAGAAATGTAGTAGAGGGGCTAAGGCAAGCAATAAAAGATCCAGAACAAAACGAGAGTGTTAAAAGATTACTTAGAGAAGTTGGGGTTTCTGAGGAGGCAATAGACAACGCTCTCACAGGGAATGTAAGGTTTTCCACTTTATCCAAAATTGAGCAGGTGCTTAGTGGTAAAAGCCCTGAACAAATAGCCGATGCTTTGCATGGTCGGCAAGATGAACAGGTTGATGCTTTGGCAAAAGAAACTAGAAAAGCTGAGTTGCTTAAGACAAGCGGCAGAATTGCTGTGCGACTGAGCTAGCCAGCCTTTCGAGCCAAGGCGATTAGGGAGGCACCGAAGGGGAGTTTTAGGTGGTAGGCTGGGAATCTCTCCAGGGAAAATAGCCATGTGAGGGCGGTGTTGATGCAGTCTACGGGTGCATTCCAGCCAGTCAGGCTGGCCTGTGGTTTTAAGTGTTTTTCAGCTAACCGCACTACTGCAGCAATTGGAAACAGGAAAAAATTGCAATAACTTATTTTATCAATGCAAAAACCAGCCACTTTTAATTTGTCTACCAGTTCCCGCCTGCTGTAGCGCCTTTTGTGATGGTGCAATTCATCATGCCTGCTCCATAGCCACTGCATTGCGGGAACGGTGACAAGCAGTCTGCCGCCTGGTTTGGTTATTGTGTACAGATGCTTAAGGGCGGCTGCATCGTTTTCTATATGCTCCAGAACATCAAAAAGGCAGACCAGGTCAAAACTTTCTCCCGCGAACGGGTTGTTATCCGGCAGGCTACCGTCTGCAACATCGCAGATACCGCGCTTATCTGCCTCGCTCCTGGCTTTGCCGTGCATTTCAAAGGCTTGCAATTTGCCAAATCCTGCCAGCATAGGCAGGTTGCCACCAGTGCCACAGCCGCATTCCAGAATATCCGCATTACTGGGCAGGATGGCTCTCTTTAGGAAATACTCTGAAATTTTTCTGCGGCCAGAAAACCACCAGTGGTTATCCTCAACCATAGCCAGTTTGTCATAAACCAGAGATTCCAT
>CAYTOJ010000147.1:0-3942 GCA_964439415.1 uncultured Rickettsiales bacterium | reverse complement strand
ACTAGAGAAGCGCGGATAATATGTTCTTTAATAACACTGTCAACAAATAAAATGACCTATACCAAAAACAACTCTTCAGGTGTTTCTAGTATAGTTCTACCAGCCTTTTTTTGAGCGCAACTTGTGATGATATTTGATTAAAAATGTCGTTAAAAATTAATGTACAAATTCTTTATTTATAGTACATTAACGCTCTGGCTTGGCTTAATGTCAGCAATAAAATGTGTACAGTAGTATTAATAATAATTATTAACACATTATACAAAGAATTAACTAAAATCAATTATACTTTAACCATGAGTAATGGTGCGTGTGTATTGCCGTGCAGAGATAGCCATTAATGAATTGTATTGATTCATTTTTCTGCAAAAGCATTGGTTGGAAAGGATATTATGAAGTCTGTTATATCAAAGTCACAGGTTGTTAATGCGTCAGCCGCAAGCGGCGGAGTATTGCCAATTAAGATCGGTGATATGATTAATGCAGCTTCATATTCAATGCAATCTAAGGATCTGGTAATAAACTTTGGTGATGATTGTGAGATTCTGATCTTAAAATACTTAAGCCAGGCCAAGGTTCCATCTCTGGTGTCGGAAATTGGCCGTTATATGCCGCGTGAAGCCATTTACACCATAACCAGGTTTGGTTTTAATCCATCCGCGCAGAGTGGCACCAGTGCTGGCACTGTTTTGTTTATGGAAGGCAGCGCCGTTCTGCGCAGGATTGATGGCTCCAGGCTGGATATAAGCGAAGGTGTGGATATTTTCCAGGGCGATATTATAATCACCGATGCGGCTTCAACACTGAATATAAAATTCAGCGATGGATTTCTGCTGACAATGAATCCTTCCTCTAAAATCACCGTGGATAAATACTTCTTCCAGCCGGGCTCGCCACATTCAGGGATTATAATTACCGCGCTGGAAGGCAGTATTTTATTTGATAGCGGGGATATAGTAAAGTCCGGCGATGAAGAATGCATTATCAATACGCCGGTAGCGATACTGAAAGTGATTGGAGAGGTAAGTGGCGGCTGGAAAATAGATGATAACGGGGTCTATAATTTTTACGTTGAATGCCAGACTGAGGCTTGCAACGGGCGCTTGGAAATTAAAACCCTGATTGGCGAGCGTAATTTATACCAGCCGAGAATTTTTATAGCAGTTGACAGTATCCTGAAGAATCCTGTGCAGGTCACAAATCTTGAGAATCCCGGCATTACGGCTATCAGCGCCGGTCTGGATCAAGTGCATGATAGCCTGGAAACAATCACCGCTATACCAGATGATATAATTACGGCTGAAGCTGAGACTATGCAGGAATCTGCGGGTATTGAGCATGAGCCTCAAATTCAGACAGTGGTAGCAGAGCCTCAGCAGATTGAGATTGAGGAAGAACTGTCAGAGCCATTGCCTGAACTTGCAGATGAAATTATTATTGAAAATCAGCGTGAAGAGCAGGGCGATGAGGAAGCCGGGGAGCAACCGCAGGAGGATGTGATTGAAGATGCCGGGCTGGAAGTTCCGGATTTCTTTAATGTCAGCGCGATAGAATCCACTGAAGCGCCGGAAGTTATAGAATCTGAAGTGGTTGTGGTATCTGAAACCATCCATGAAATAACGCCAGATAACGTGCATGATAATGGTGTTACAGCTGTTTCAGTGGATGATGAAGTTATTGAAGCTGCAAATACCGAAGATAATTCCGATGAACAGCAGATACAATATACTGAAGTTGCAGAAAACAATGAAGTTTTGCTGGAGGAGGATGAATTAGAAACAGGGCAGGAAACTGCACTTCCTGATAGCTATAATTCCTCTGATATTTCTGAAGATTCTGATGGTGAGGAATCAGCAAAAGAAGTTGAGCCTGAGAAAGATTTACCAGCAACGCCGGAATACAATGATAAAATATATCACCTGCGTGGCGCTAATCAGCCGCTTGAGGCGTATAACTCCAACGCCCCAGATGATAAACATGGTAGTGCTGAGAAAATAGTGGAAATAGAAGGGGTGGATTTTAACCATCTTCATCTTTCAAAAGCAGGCACTGATGGATGCGACTTGGTAATGAAGATCATCAATGGCGATACATCCGCCACCAGGTTTATTGTGCTGAAAGGATTTTTCCCGAAGGAAGCTGACTCTCCACGCCGCCAGGAAATCTAGCGAGTACGTTTTTCCAGTATCTCCCCCGTACACTCAGCCATAGTGCGTGAAGCGCGGGAAATAGCATTAGTCATGTAAAAATTCCGGATCGGCAGAGTAAAACCATCCTGGCTAATTTTATAGTTTTTCTGCTGCGTCTGCACCCATTCACCCGGCAATATAACATTCTCAAGGGCAAAAACCGGACTTATTTTCGCCATTTCACTGCGCACATCCTCTATTGTGTCTACTGATAGCGGCAGATTAATAGCCTCGCTTAGTGCCCTTATAATCCGCCAGTCCTCCCGCGCCTCACCCGGCGGTGCTACCGCAGCGGCAGTTACCTGTACGCGCCCTTCGGTGTTGACGTAAGTTGCTTCCTTTTCAGTATATGCCGCACCGGGGAGAATAACATCTGCCCGGTGCGCCCCCCTGTCGCCATGATGCCCCTGATAAATCACAAAAGTGCTGCCAAGCTTTGAGGTATCTATCTCATCCGCCCCCAGCAGATACAGCATATCAATGCCGCCGTTGCCGCAAGCCTCAATTATTCCAGCTGTATTCAGGCCGCCCTCTCCAGGTGTAAAGCCAAGATCAAGCCCTGCCACCCTTGATGCTGCCGTGTGCAGCACATTAAAGCCGTTCCAGCCTTCTAGAATCATGCCGTACTTTTCAGCTATTGCCTTGGAAATAGCATGTATTGCATGCCCATCCGGTCTGGTTAAAGCCCCCATACCCAGAATCAGCATAGGCTTTTGCGCGGAAGTTAGTAGCTGTGACACTTCATGCGCACCGCTCAATATAGCTTCCAGAATCTGCGGATTATTCCCTAGTTCCTGCACGGGATAAGTCAGGGAAAGCTCAGAGCCGATATTAACAGCGTTAAACCCACCCATCAGGTAACGCTTGCGCAGGCGGGCATTGATAAGCGGAGCCTCCCAGCGCGGGTTGGAACCTATAATAAGTGCGAAATCCGCCTTTTCAATTCCGGCGATGGTGCTATTGAATAGGTAATCAGCGCGGTTGCCTGGTTTTAGCACCGCTCCATCCTGCCTGCAATCCATGTGCGGTGAATGCAAAGCTTGCATCAGTTCTTTTAGTGCTGTCATCTCCTCAGCACCCGCCAGATCCCCGGCTATAGCGGCTATGCGCGAGCCATCCAGGCCGTGCAGACGCTGCGCGATTGCCTTGAAAGCCTCCATCCATGATACGGCTTGCAGCTTGCCGTTTATGCGCACCATTGGCTTATCCAGCCGTTGCAGGCGCAGGCCATCCACACTGTAGCGGGTTTTATCGGAAATCCATTCCTCGTTTATATCCTCATTCAGACGCGGGAGTATGCGCAGCACCGCCTTCCCGCGCACATCCACCCTTATATTGCTGCCAACAGCGTCAAGCACATCAATGCTGTCATATTTCCTTAATTCCCACGGGCGGCCATGGAAGGCATATGGCCGGGAAGTTAGCGCCCCAACAGGGCAGACATCCACCAGATTGCCGGAAAGTTCGGATACCAGGCTTTTCTCAATATAAGTGCCTATTTCCATATCCTCTCCGCGCCCGAATGCGCCAAGTTCATCCACCCCGGCAATCTCGGATGCGAAGCGCACGCAGCGGGTGCACTGGATGCAGCGGTTCATGAAGGTTTTTATCAGTGGCCCCATGTACTTATCCTGCACAGCACGCTTGTTTTCAACATAGCGGCCTATACCACGGCCATACATAAGCGATTGATCCTGAAGGTCGCACTCGCCGCCCTGGTCGCAGATCGGGCAATCCAGCGGGTGGTTGATCA
>CAYTOJ010000146.1:0-4006 GCA_964439415.1 uncultured Rickettsiales bacterium | reverse complement strand
AAAGCCAGTATGGAGCTTATCTGCATGGCATACTGATACGCAGTTTTGCTGCGGGTTGCATCGTTCTTGAGGCTATCTATCACCTGTGTATTGGCCTGCGCGGTGGCAAGAGCCTTGTTATAACCAAGCTGGTCTTTCTCGATCTGGTCGTTATCAGAAAACAGCATGTATATTTTCTCAATCTGCCCTATTTCTGCCACTTCTTTCAACTTCTCCGCCAGTTTGAGCTTGGTAGCGCGGCTGTGATAGCCATTCACCAGTGGTGTCAGGCGGCTGCTAAGCCACTTTGTGAGCCCCGGCAGTGGTTTGCCCCCGGTTTTCTTTTGCGCCCGGTTTAAAAAGGCAATCATCATCATCTGGCTGTTGTTCTTAAAGGCCGGGTTGGCATCAGTCGTCCCCAGTTTAAGCTCCCCTTCCAGATTGATTCTGCTGGCTATGAATGCGGCTATATGCCTGTCCATAGGGTCGCCATCATGGGTTTTCTTCGCGCCTTTGGCATCTAGGCAGGTCAGGAGATCCTCAAGGGTCAGTATAACATCCTTCACCACAAGCTGGCTCTGGCATGGCAGGGTGGGGTTCAGGTCATAAAGTACCCGCTCCAGCCCAAGCCCCATACCCCTGCTGCGCAAGGTGGTGCGCGTCTGCTCAAATAGCTTGGCAAAATCTGTGGGGTGGGAGGCAAGCAGGTCAGCATTGCTCTCTAAACAGAAGCCTGGCAGCCCCAGTTCGATGATTTTACCGATAGTAGATATTAAATCCTGCCGATTATGGCGGTAATATTCCGCCAGTAAACAGCCGATGCCGTCTACCGCTACGGTCATATCTTTAAATCTCAAAGGCCCGAATGGATCCAGCATGGTGAGGGAGCGAGAAACCAGTTCATCATCCGCCGCGGATGGCCTTCCCTCCCCGCCGCAGGCGCTCAATACCCGCCTTAAATCATCCGCCAGTTCCGGCTTGCTTACGCTTAGTTGCAGCCACCTGATAACTTTTGTATCGCGTAGCTCCCGCTTGGCTTCCTTCCAGTCTGTAGCCATGACGTGCGCCAGATGCCTGCGGTTGAAATACTGGTTGTTGTTGAAAGCAAGGCTGCGCGTGGCCTCCTTGGGGTGAGTGGGGCGGATGATGTTAAACTTGCGCCCGCCGGTCCAGGTTTCGGTTTGCTGGATACTCCACCGCTCCATGGGATTATCGTTCATGGCACTGCGCACGAAATCATCCAGGTATGGCGGCAGGCTACGCGCCCCCATTACCGCGTTATATGAGCCGGTGAAGAAGCGCTGTATGATTCTCTCCTCAGGGCTAAGGCTTTCATACTGCGGGGAGGAGCCGATGCAGCTTTGTATAATACTTGCAGCCAGGGCGAACAGGTCAACTGTTGCATCACCGTCCCCTTTGGCATAAGGGTTTACGCTCACCCTCTCCAGTGTCTCATAATCAGGTTGCTGACTAAACCCCGGTGGGCAGGAAATAAATTCGCAGACGGTGACTTTCCCCGCCTGGTTTATATAAATGGTATCAGGATTTAAATTGCCAAGCAGTACCTGACGGGCGCTGAAGAACTGTATAAGCTTGAATATCGGTTTTATTATCTGGTCTACGAAGTTGCGTTCGTTCCAGAGTTTGGTAACGGCGAACAGTTCACTTAAGGGTTTGCCCTCGGGTTGCCGGAAAACCAGGCAATAGCGGCATTCATTAAGCGCGGATACATATGTCACCCCATACGCGAGCAGCTTTTGCAGGTGTTCGCTTTTGCACATCCCGTAGCTTTCTATGGCATTTAAGCGATAGGGCAGGTTAGGCGGCAGGGCTATCGCGTAAAGCCGATCAAATCGCCCGGTCTGATCAAAAGCATCGTAAACCGCATATCCGGCCTTGAGTAGCTCTTCCGGCAGTTTGCAGGTTGATGATGTTTTGCCCTGAAGCACAAAGCGATCAAGCAGAATGTCCCGCTCCTCGCGGGATTTCAGGAAGTCTGGCTTGCCCCCTGCTGGCCGTACTGAATCTAATTCTTCTTCCTGAGCTTCCTGCTCATCCTGCTCGGTTGATATTTTTCTTATTCTGCTCAGAACACTATTCCTTTAGAATAAATCTCTATTAGATTATGCCGCATTTAACTAAATCATTGGTTAATGAGCATTAAGGTGGATTTAAATGTCTGGTAATACTTTCGGCAAGTTGTTCGCTTTTACCACCTGGGGGGAAAGTCATGGCACATCAATAGGTTGCGTGGTGGATGGTATGCCGCCCCGTATTCCGCTAAGTGAGCCTGACATTCAATTCTGGCTGGATCGCCGCCGCCCCGGCCAATCGCGTTTTACAACCCAGAGGCGGGAGCCGGACAGGGTGCAGATACTCTCCGGCGTGTTCGAGGGGGTAACCTCAGGTGCGCCCATCGGCCTGATGATTCATAATGAGGATACCAGAAGTAAGGATTATTCGGAAATCAAAGATAAATTCCGCCCCGGCCATGCTGATTATGTATACCTGAAGAAATATGGCATAAGGGACTATCGCGGGGGTGGGCGCTCCAGCGCCAGGGAAACCGCGCTGAGAGTCGCCGCCGGGGCACTGGCTCGTAAGGTGTTAGGGGATGGAGTTAAAATAACCGGCGCAGTGGTGCAGATAGGCTCAAACAAAATAAATCCTGATAACTGGGACTGGAACGAGATTGAGAACAATCCATTCTGGTGCCCTGATAAAATCGCAGCGGCAGAGTGGGAAGGCTATATGGACAGCATCCGCAAGTCAGGCTCTTCCATCGGCGCAGTGGTGGAGGTGCGCGCCAGCGGCGTGCCATCAGGCCTGGGCTGCCCGGTGTACGACAAGCTGGACGGCGATATAGCAAAAGCGATGATGAGCATAAACGCGGTTAAAGGCGTGGAGATTGGCGCAGGTTTTAAAGCGGCCACTCTCAGGGGTGAGGAAAATGCCGATCCCATGCGCATGAAAAATGGCAGTCCAGTATTCCTCAGCAATAATGCAGGTGGCATTCTCGGTGGTATATCCACCGGGCAGGATATTGTGGTGAGGTTTGCAATGAAGCCCACCAGTTCCATCTTAACGCCAGTTCAAACGGTGGATATTCATGGTAATGAATGTGAGGTAAGCACCAAAGGGCGGCATGACCCTTGCGTTGGCATCCGCGCCGTTCCGGTGGGGGAAGCCATGCTGGCCTGCACCCTGGCGGATCACCTGCTACGGCATAAAGCGCAGTGTGGATAAATCTGCTCTAAGCGGCCATATATCTCGGTTCTTCCCACTTCTGTTTTTCAGGATTATAATGCAAGCTTTTATTCCTCTCCATACAATCAATTTCTTCTTCGATAAGATCAATTTCCTTCAATTTATTTTTTATTGATGAATCCTTACCTAATCCAAGATGTTCGGCATACAGTATTCTAAGCAGTGCTTCAGCCTGTTTGTTAATCTCGCTTTTCCCTGTTTCCCAGCGGAGAACAGTTTGTGCGCCCACTAGTAGCAGACGCGCCAGTTTTTCTTGCGAAAGAAGCATTTCTGTACGTAGGTATCTTATGTCCTTTCCGTGTAAACGTTCTTTATGAAAAACCAGGTAGATTCCGATGGTTTCATGAAGCTCCTTAATATTCTTAATGGATATCATTCCATCATTATCAATATCAAATCCATTCTCCAGCCAGATATTATCCAGGCCACACTCTATGTAATGGTAAGGCTGGCTATTATCATTAGTCATACGTGCCTCCTTCAGATTACCGTTATTAAATCAAACTGTGTTTTTTTAATAGCCACTACTACCTGTACTCTCCTGCCAGCGCATTTTCTTACTAATCTAACTCTCCAATCTCCGTACTCATCCAATTTAGGGCCATCGTTGATCTCTCCATTTTCCAGGGTTTCAATCACCTGTCTCATGCTTAAATTTCTCTCTCTAAGCCTCTCATTGAAATGTGTATGATAGACCTCTTTCGGAACTCTACTGCGCTGGCAAACTCGCTTGTCTCTGCGCTTCTCAAATCCGCATGTA
>CAYTOJ010000145.1:0-4042 GCA_964439415.1 uncultured Rickettsiales bacterium | reverse complement strand
GCGGCATATGGGTGTCCGGCCTGCCAGGTAAAATAAAAGTTATAACCCAAGGCCAGGCCATGGCGGCTGAAGGTGAAGCAGTGAGTACAACCGCTGAGGATTTGTAGATTATGGTTATTACAAGTTTAAATCTGAAAATTTCTTTGGTCTAAATTTCTGGTAGTAGTTCTAAATGCCTCTACTGGGGGTGTTATATCAGAAATACTGATTTCAGTAAGTGCGGGATTTTGTGCGGTATAGTTAGGTTCTATCATTGGCCGTCTAGCATACTCTATAAGTTCATTATTGAATTCCATAATTCCTTCGTTTACTGTTCTGCCATCGGGCAATATAAAATTCTTTAATTCATCAGAACTATTATTTAGAACTAATTCAATGCGATCCTGAAATGCCCGTGCTTCACTAAGGCTTATATTGGTCCAGTCTCTGTCGCGGTCAAATAAAATAGTATAATAATTAGTAGGTGTGTTGGGGTTATTTATAAGCGATTCCAAATCAAGATTTTCTTGTTTATTAGGATTCAGGTGCAAATAATCCCTAAGGAGCCTGTATATCGCTCTACTATCGTCAACATTTGCTCCAATAGATGCGAGTGAAGGATTATCATTCAGTATGGGAAGTTCCGGTTCTTTCTTGCTATGGTATGCCAGTATTGAAGCCTCTACCAGCCAATCCTTAACCAAGGCTATATCATCATTTGCGGGCTTAATTGCTACTGCATGCCTCAAAAGTTCGCTATTACCATCTCTAGTTCCACCCTCAAAAACATTTGAGATAAAATAATCATCAATAAAGTTAGGCAAATTCGGATTTTCTTTTGCCGCAAATTGTATTTGTAATAGTGATATGTGATCATCAAGGGAGCCTGAACTTAGGAGATTACTGATTTTTCCCTGAAGATCATTAATGCTTGGTTCATTTATTTCGCCGCGTTCAATCTTAGCACTAATTTCAGATGCGAATGTATGTGCTATTATATACAGGTAGTTGCTTGCGCTGCTATAAGCGTTCAGATGGAAAATATGCCTATCATTAACTAAATCATTACCATATACATCTTTATTTATATTTGCATCGCTACCTGTAATTTCAGTTGAGTGGTGTTGTATGACTTTGTCTAATGCTTCCACGCTTAATTTGGAACCCTGCAAATCGCTTAGGTAATCGTATATAGCTGAGGTTAAAGCTATTGTCAGAGCGTTATTATTATCTTCATCATCACTCACAGATACCTCCTTGGCTGTGGTAGTAAATGATAATAAAGTAATTTTATGATGTTTTCATGACCGCAAAAAGATGATCACGCTGTAAATGGTACTCAAGCCACTATATCGTCCTTTACGGCGAGTTGTTTGGCCATTTCTTTGGTGACGATAGTGCCGGATTTTATGTAGTAGAGGATTTTTGCTATGCTGGCGGTGTAATCACCCACACGCTCCAGATTGCGCACGGTAATCAGCAGATGGGTGTATGGTTTTACTTTTCCGGGATTCTGTTCCAGTTCCGCCTGGATGCTTTTGAATGTTTTGATATAGGCACTATCCAGCCTGTCGTCGCTCTCCCAGATGCGCTGAGTTTTGACCGGGTCGGCATCGCTTAGTATGCTGGACAGGGCTAGCAGAAATTCCAGGTTTAAATCCACAATCTCGCGGATCATTGGCACATATTGCTGTGGCAAATCCTGCCCGATTTTAGCCAGCCGTTTGACGCTGCTTTTGACTAAATCCCCCATGCGTTCAAAATAGGTGGCAATTTTTATGGAGGAGAGGATAAAACGCAGTTCCTCAGCATAGACTTCACGCTTGGTGATTATTTCCGTCACCAGTTCTTCAGCGCCAAAATTAAGGGCATTGATTTCATGATCAAGCGCACGCGCCTCCAAGGATAAATCGCGGGAGGGGTTCTCCAGCGCACGCATCGCAATGTTCAGCATCCGCGTGATGAGGTCAGCCATTTTCTTCAGGGAATTGCGCAGTTCCCCCAGTTCCCTCTCGTAAAACTTATTTGCGTGTCTTGCGTATTCCATTTACCAGAAGTACTATAATAAAGAGAAAGATAAAAGCATTTTTACAACTCAATTATCATGCCGTCATATGCTGGTATAACATTGGCGGGAAGGCGGGCTTTTATTTCCTCATAATCTATTTCGTGGCTCATGTGCGTAAGTATGGCCTTTTCCGGTTTTACGCGCTCAATCCATTTTAAGGCCAACTCCAGATTGGCGTGAGTGGGGTTTGGCTTGAATGAGATGCAATCTATGATCCAGCATTTTATCCCAGACAGATAGTCAATGGCTTCATCACTCAGGCGATCAACATCGGTTGAGTATGCAGCATCGCCAAATCTGATGCCTAAGCTGTTGATTTTACCATGCCCCTGCCAGAAGCAGTTAAAACTTATATCACCACAGACGTTAGCACTGAAGTCTGCCTTGATTTCATGGGCGGCAAAATACGGCTTGTACCAACTTGTAATGTTGGGCTGCGGTGCTACAAAAGCATAGTCATAGCGCACGCGGAGCCATTCCATGGTTTCATGGTCGGTATAGATTGGTATAGCACCCTGTTTGGCATAGTTAAAGGCTCTGACATCATCCAGCCCACCGACATGGTCAGCATGGTTATGGGTGATGATAATACCGTCTACTTCCCTTAACTTATATGCAAGGCATTGCTGGCGTAGATCTGGCCCTGCATCCACCAGAATTTTTGATTTTTCGCTCGAAACTAAAATGGAGGAGCGCAGCCTGGAATTGCCGAATGCAGCCCCGGTGCATCTTGCGCACTCACAACCTATTATAGGAACTCCGCCGGAAGCCCCACAGCCAAGTATTGTTATTTTCATGAGGTTATTATAAGTTATGATAACCGTTTTATCCAGGCATCTTTCCAATAAGTAGGGGGAGATGTGACATTACTTTCATTAAATAAAGGCTCCGGCGGGGCGAATATAAAGGCCGGATTACCGGCAACAAAATCGCGGGCGGCGCGGGCGGGATTATCTGATCTCCAGCCTGGCAGGCCGGGAGGGGTATTGCCTAAATCCTCCATATAGCCATCAGTCACTACTATGTAGGAGCCTGGGGTAATAAGAGATGAGTATGCGTTTAATTCCGCTGCCACATGGCTGTAAGAATGGTTGCTATCCAGAATCACCATAACTGTGTCTGTGGCCTTGATACTTTGTTTTATGGCGCTTATTATGCTTGCATCGGTAGAACTGCCTTCAAACAGCGTGATGTACGGGGCAAGTGGATGTGTGAGGATTGCGGTTTTATTCTCCGGCTTTATCATTATGTCAACACCAACAACCCGGCCACGGCCTAAGGCATGGCAGAGGCTGGCGTAGAACACCAATGATCCCCCCCAGGCTATGCCAGTTTCAATAATTAAATCAGGTTTTATGCTGTAAATAACTTCCTGCATTCTAAGCAGGTCTTCCGGCAGTTGAATAATTGGGCGGCCAAGCCAGGAATAGCGGTAGGAGTACTTCTGATTCCAGCCAACTTTCAGCCATAGCTGGTTGAGAATTTCAAAGCCATCAGTGGAGTATAACGGCGTGCTAAGCCCATTATCAGTGATAAGTCCATTTTCCAGATCAATCTCTATGCTCATACTATATTATCAATGCTAATAAGTTCCAGATTAATCCCCTCACACGCGCAGAAGCGTTTTATTTCGTTCTCATAATTGGGGTTCATTATAACCGCCCGGCCTACGCCTCTGTCAATCGCGCTCTTAGGGCTTGCTATAATATGGCCGCTGCTGGAATAACGGTTCTGCTTGGCCGGGTTGATATCTATAACACAATCAATAGCGTTGTTTGCCTGCCCTAAAATCTCCAGCATAGCCATTCCCTTGGCTCCACCACCCCAGATAGCTGTTTTTGTGTTTTGTATGTTCAGGAGTTTTTTCCACTTTTTCTGCTCCATTTCGTATAATTTTTTAAATTCACTTACCATATCCAGTATAGAGTTATTCGTAAGTACCCAGGTCTGCTGGTCTGGATGTACATTGCTTGTCTCCCCCACCGCGAGCATAGG
>CAYTOJ010000144.1:0-4085 GCA_964439415.1 uncultured Rickettsiales bacterium | reverse complement strand
CGGATTAAAGAGGCCTTCATTTATATTAAGGAACGATGATACCATTACCTACCCCTCAGCTTATGAACAAAAGCCTAAGATAGCATCATCAGTGCTGCAAGCCTTTTATTCCAAGCCTTGCATAACTTTGGACGTCAGCCTTTCATAATAAACGCCTGGAAATGAGGCACATAAATACTTCTTGGGTTTTAGCTGAAAATGATTATATGTCCATCTGGGGTCGAGGGCTAGAGGTGGCATTTTATTATTCCGGCTACAAAATTAAAATTCCACCTCTACTCCTCCTGCCCTTAAAATCATAATTAACAAGGAAAAGTAGAATAATGTTTGAGATTACAAAAAAAACCATCAACTGGGGCGGCAAGAAACTTACACTTGAAACCGGCAGAATGGCGCGCCAGGCAGATGGCGCAGTGCTGGCAACTTATGGCGAAACGGTGGTTTTGTGTACTGTCACCGCAAGCCGTCAGGCCAGGCCGGATATTGATTTCTTCCCGCTCACTGTAAATTATCAGGAAAAATATTTCGCGGCAGGGCGCATTCCTGGCGGCTTTTTCAAACGCGAAGGCCGGGCTACTGAGAAGGAAACTCTTACCTCCCGCCTGGTTGACCGCCCTATCCGCCCACTGTTTCATCCCAACTACAAAAATGATACGCAGATTATCTGCACCGTTCTGTCATATGACCTTGAGAATGACCCTGATGTAGTCGCTTTGATTGGCGCTTCAGCAGCACTTACAATCTCCGGCGTGCCGTTCATGGGGCCGATTGGCGCGGCTAGGGTTGGTTATATAAACGGCGAGTTTGTTCTGAACCCAACCAGCAGTGCTTTAAAAGAAAGCACCCTTGATCTGGTGGTGGCAGGAACCGCTGATTCATTGCTTATGGTGGAATCTGAGGCAAAGGAACTGCCGGAGGATGTTATGCTGGAAGCCCTGATGTATGGCCACAGGGAGATGCAGGCGGTTATTCAGGCAATTATATCCTTTGCTGAAGCCGGGGCGAAAGAGCCATGGGAATTGAGCGACAGTTTATACTCCAAAGAACTGGAAGGTGAAGTTACTGCTTTTGCCTCCAATGATATAGCTGCGGCATTCAAGATTCAGGGCAAGCAGGAGCGCGGCAATCGCCTGGATGAGATTAAAAAGGGAATTTTTGCAAAGTTCGCGTCAGAAGAAGTGCAGGAAAAAACCCTGGGTTATATATTTAAAGAACTGGAGAGCAAGGTAGTCCGTGGGCAAATCCTGGATACCGGCATCCGCATTGATGGCCGCACGGGGGATAAAATCCGCCCGATAGAGGCGAATGTTGGAATACTGCCACGCACGCATGGCTCAGCGCTGTTTACCAGAGGTGAAACACAGGCTCTGGTTGTCACCACTTTAGGCACTGGTGATGATGAGCAGATAATAGACGCCATGGCCGGGGAGTATAAGGAGAATTTCCTGCTGCACTATAACTTCCCGCCTTATTCGGTTGGTGAAGTAGCACCAATGCGCGCACCTGGCCGCCGTGAGATTGGCCACGGCAAGCTGGCATGGCGGGCGATGCGTGCCGTAGTCCCAGGCAAAGCAGAATTTCCTTACGTTCTGCGCATAGTGTCTGAAATCACTGAATCCAATGGTTCATCTTCCATGGCTACCGTCTGCGGCAGTTCGCTGGCGTTGATGGATGCTGGTGTGCCACTTAAAGCCCCGGTTGCGGGTATCGCCATGGGACTAATTAAAGAAGGTGATAAATTCGCAGTCCTCTCTGACATTTTAGGGGATGAAGACCACCTGGGTGATATGGATTTTAAAGTCGCAGGTACTGAAGCCGGAATCACGGCTCTGCAGATGGATATGAAAATACCTGGCATTACCGAGGAGATTATGCGTATCGCCATACGCCAGGCTGGGGAAGGCCGCAAGCATATCCTGGGTGAGATGGCTAAATCAGGGCTGACCAGTTCCCGGGATGAGGTAAGTGAAAACGCGCCGCGCATCACAACTATAAAAATACCGGTCGATAAAATCCGCGAGGTAATCGGCAGCGGCGGCTCAGTTATTAAAAATATCGTGGCTGAGAGCGGCGCGAAGGTTGATATATCGGATGACGGCACGATAAACATTGCAGCAGTCAGGAAAGAAGCCTCCGACATCGCCCTGCAGATGATTGAGGATATTGTTGCAGAGCCTGAAATTGGCGTGATTTATGAAGGCAAGGTTGTTCGCATTGTGGACTTTGGCGCATTTGTGAATTTCATCGGCAGTAAGGATGGCCTGGTGCACATCAGCGAAATGTCTGAGGAACGCGTAGGCAAAGTCACTGATGTAGTTCAGGAAGGCGATATTGTGAAAGTCAAGGTTCTGGAGATGGATCCAAGGGGCAAAGTACGCCTGAGTATGCGCCTGGTGAACCAGGAAACAGGAGAAGACCTGGAAGGTGTGGATGGTGTCCGCCCACCGCAGAAGGTTGAAGCACGCGAAGGCGGCGGTGGTGGCCGCGATAAATTCAGAAAACGCCGCTAGAAGAATGTTCCTGAGCGCCTGGATTCACTCTCCGGGCGCTCAAACTCTCAAGCTACTGCTCTAAATTCCACCAGCCACAACTGATAACAACCACTTCAGCTTTATTGCTTGAAGACCCCCGATTTTCTATGTGACTCCGTTACTGGGCTAAAAGCACTTCAAACTGGGGAGTACTTATATCCCGCTTAACTGGCTGGATTTGGAGTTTACTATAATATGCCCGTTGGCGATAATGGGGGGGGTATAAACCCCTGATGGAATGGAATTTCTTGAGGCGATCGCCCCGGTTTGCGGGGTAACGGTGAGAAGAACGCCATCGCTACGGGTGATATAAAGCTTATCATCCGCCATTACCGGACCCGATAAAATGACTTTGCCACGGTGCAGTTTATCCTTTTCCTTCCCGTCCGCATATAATTCACTTACCCAGCGGACGCGGCCACTGTTCTTTAAAATACATGTCAGTTTATAATCGTCAGTCAGCGCGTATAAGTACTCACCAGCCACCCAGGGGGTTGCAACCGCCCGCGTTTCCACTTCCCACAGCCTTCTGCCGTTATAGGCATCCAGGGCTATCAACTGCCCGCCTGCCGCTATATAAACAATGCCGGATGATATAACCGGGTCACCTTCAATATCCGGCAGGTTAGCTGACAAACTGCCGCTGCGCGGCGGGGAGACTACTTCTGCCCAGGCCTCCCTCCCCGTATCGGCTTTCAGGCCGAAAATCTCACCTGAGGAATAAGCCGCAACTATCAGGCCATCCGCCGCTGCCGGAGTTGTTGAACCCAGGAAGGAAGCCGGTTCGGATAGGCCATTATGCATCCATACGGTATCGCCGCTTTCCAGATCCAGCGCATAAACCTGATTATCAAGCGAACTGATTATAATTTTACCATTGGTTATTCTGGGCGCTGAGCGAAACGGAACTGAGAAATCCCTGCGCCAGTTAAGCGCGCCATCCTTCTTGTTGAAAGAAGCAATCAACCCGCTACCCGTAGCCGCAACTAAATGCTGGCTGGCTACCGCGAGGCCACCACCCTGGAAGGATTCCCTCACTTTCGCGCCACCAACTTGAGAATTCCAGATAACCTTATTCAGTGAATCCACGGAATGAGCACTGATATTACCCAGGCTATCCATAGCGTACACTGCATCATCATCAGCTACTATATTAGGCAGAAAGGCACTCGGCCAGGCCTTGCCTTTTCCTGCATCGGCATTTCCAATTCTGGCTTTATCAGCACTTAGGGAATAATTCCCCATGCTTTCTTCAGCATCGCCCGGGGTTTGCATCCATACCGCGAATGCTTTCCTTTCAGGTGTTTCCACCTCCCTGGTGCTAAGTGATGCATCCACCTGCAAATCCCGCTGGGCTGGATTAATGGCGACTCTTTTACCCTCCAGCGGTGGTTTCTGCTGCTCGCCCATCCATTCCGGCAAAGCGGAACAGGAAGCAAGAGCCAACATAGTTGCTAACGATGCTAACTTCTGCATATCCCTAACCTGCCAAACGGCTTTATTATTTTTCAACTTTAGTAGCCGCATACTGCTTAAGCACCTTTAGCCTTTCCT
>CAYTOJ010000143.1:0-4282 GCA_964439415.1 uncultured Rickettsiales bacterium | reverse complement strand
TATCTTAATCTATAACGCCTCCCCCCTCACCCAATCGGCTTTGGCCTGTGGCCTTGCCTCTTGGACTCTCCCCCCAGTGGAGAGTGTAAAAAAATTAATAATTTATACGCCATCCCATCCATAGCACATTTCATATATCAATTTTTATTATTTTGCGCATCATCATGATAGCCCCGGTGACTAAACCTATGGCAATAAACAGAACTACTCTTCCCTTAGGGTTGTGATACATAGGGTCAAGATAGTTAGGCGCAGCTATGGTGAGTACCAGCATCAGGAAGAAAGGCAAACTGCCAAGCACATAGGCGGTAAGCCTTGCTTCTGATGTCATTGCCTTGATTTTAAGCCGAAGCTGTTTTCTTTTTCGTATAATGCCGGAGAGGTTATTTAAAACCTCAGCCAGGTTACCGCCGGTTTCCTGCTGCACCGCCAGAACCACCACGAAGAATTGCATATCAGTCTGCCCTACGCGCTCAGATAATCTGTACAGCGCTTCCGTTAATGATCGCCCATATGAAATTTCATCCACCACCTGCTTGAACTCGGTGGATACCGGATATTCCATATTCTCAGCGATCATCTTAAGAGCTGCATTAAGCGGATGCCCGGATTTAACGCTGCGCACTATCATGTCAATCGCATCAGGGAAAAGGTTGATAAACCGCTCGCTCCTCTTCTCCACTACATACTGGATATATTTCTTCGGCAGCAGCATACCTGCCGCTATGGCCGCGCCTATCGCAACAAGGCCGGAGAATTCAGATGGCCGGAAAGACATAATCTGGGTAATCCCCACAAATATGCCGATACATATCATGGTTGCAACCATGTAGGAACCCGGGCTGAAATCCCGCCCGGTTTGCGGCAGAAGCTCTGGCACATTAGACAGAAATGGTATTTTCTTCAATACAGCGTATGCCAGCCCCTTATCGGCTATGCTTTTGAAAATATCTTCTTCGCGTGATAGCGCCAGCTCCATAACCTGTTGCTGGTGCAGCCCCTTCACTACGCTTTTAATTCTGGTATCGCCCTTATTGTTAAAGGCCTTCGACCCAAGCAATAGAAACAACACCGCAAATACGGCGATTCCGACAGTTAAGGAAATCCATAGCGACATTATATGCCCTTATTTAATCTACTTTATTCTATATACCTATCGCGCTTCAAGAGTGCGATAGGTATATTTTTTATATTTTGCGCATGGCCGCCAATCCAGCCCCATGCGCGACTATACTGCTCGCTACTTGCCTGCAAAAAATCCACACTCTTCATTCGCGAGCAGTATATCTACGCATGTTTTCTGCTTCCAATACCCAAGCAATCAAGTAGCTCTGCATCACGGTCAAAATATATGGCCTTCTCGAAAAATCTTGGCCTGGTTCCGGTGGATACGAATTCCCCAATCAGATTTCCTTTATCGTCAACTGATTGAATCCTGTACACAAAAATAGCCTGTGTTGTGATAACGTCCCCCTCTAAACCAACAACTTCCTCTATCTGCGTTATCCTGCGCTTGCCATCCCGCATTCTGGCAATCTGGACAATCAAATGCACGGCGCTGGAAACCTGCTGCCTGAGCGCGGCGGTTGGAATACTCACCCCCGTCATGCCCACCAGGTTTTCAATTCTCGCCAGGCAGTCACGCGGGCTATTGGAGTGGATAGTCGCCATTGAACCTTCGTGGCCGGTATTCATAGCCGCGAGTACGTCTATCACCTCGTCACCTCTGATCTCACCAAGGATGATGCGGTCAGGGCGCATACGCAAAGCGTTTTTCACCAACATGCGCTGGGTTATCTCGCCAACGCCTTCCATGTTTGGCGGACGCGATTCTAAGCGCAGAACGTGCGGCTGATGCAGTTGCAGTTCCGCCGCATCTTCAATCGTTATAATACGCTCGCCACCGTCTATATGGCCGGAAAGGGCGTTAAGCAGTGTGGTTTTACCGCTACCCGTACCACCTGAGATAATAATGTTAAGCCTGATATTCGCGCAAATCTCCAGAAACTGCGACATCTGATCGGTCATGGACTGGTAGGTCACATACTCCTTCAGCGGCATTTTATTCTGTTTAAATTTACGGATGGAGATAAGGCTCCCCTCCAGAGCCACCGGCGGAATAATGGCATTGAAACGCGAGCCGTCCGGCATACGCGCATCCACCATCGGGCTGGTTTCATCCACGCGCCTGCCAACGCGGGAGACAATTTTCTGAATAACATTCAGCAGATGTTTTTCACTGGTGAAGGTAATATCGGTGAGTGCCAGCTTGCCGTTTTTTTCAATATAAACACTGCTATGGGTATTGACCATTATATCAGCTACTTCCTGGTCATTCAGCAGCACTTCCAGGGGACCGAATCCTAAAATCTCATCCGCCACTTCTTTTTTCAGCAGTTCCTGCTGCTGAAGGTTAAGCGGCACGCTTACCATGCTGATAAGATTGGCGGTTGCCCGTTCTATCCTCTCCTTCTTATACTCCGGCGGCAGTTTTTCTATCGAAGCCAGATCCATCTTGTCGATGAATGCTTCCGTGGCTTCTATCTTCGCTTTTTTGAAATCCTCCGTAATCAGGCGCGGATCAAGATACCTGACAAAGGCTGTGGCATGTTTGGCCATTGATTTGGCGCGAGCCATCTGCTGCTCCGCCTGCGCTTTCATATCAGGGCTTAAGGCCTGTGGCCTTGCCCCCGAGAGTCCGGGTTGCTGTGGATTTTGTGGCTTGAATTCAGGATTTGGCCTTTGTGGCGCAGGAGCAGCCTCCGGTTTTGCTTTTACCTCTGGCGCTGCTGGTACTTCCTTTTTTATCTCCTGAGGTTTTACTTCAGGAGTATTCGCGTTTTCTTCATTTGTTTTTTTACCAAAACTCATTCAGGTTACCAGTTCTTATCCAGTATCTAATATGAGATTACTACGCCTAACCTCAGGCGCGATCATCCCTTTTTCAGGAACGATAATACCCCACCTTTCCTTTCGGTTTGGTTAACGGGACTAGATTCAGTATTTTTCTCCGGAAGGCCAGTTAAACTTTGTTGACCGCCAGCGATAAAACTTGCTACAGCGCGAAACTGTTTCTCCAGAGCAGATGAGCCGATCTGCATGACTGATTTGCCCTGATTCTCCGCCATAACCACGGTTTTAATGTCATTTGGAATCAGGAAATTTATTTTCTTGCCGGAAGCCTGCTCAAAATCCCTGTCCCTCACTGCTTCAGTAAATTTCGCGCCGCTGCGGTTTATAATCAGCGATACTTTGGAATCATCTATGCCAACATTCTTCCAGGCGGTGAGTATGCGGGTAGTATGGGTGAGTGAGCGCAGCCAGAGCTGCCCGATTATAAATATACGGCTGGAATCCGATATTGCCGCAGCCGACCAGGGCGCCCACACATGGGGAAGATCAACTATGATATAATCGAACCGCTGCTTGAGTGTATATAATAAATCCCTGACCATTTCCGGTTTGATTTGCGGGTAATACCTGAGATCCTGCGGCGCGGAGATGATTTTGAGATTCTCAGCGTATTCGGCAAGCATCTTATCCACCAGGGTGGAATCTATACTGCGCTCAGGGTGCTCGAATATCTCCTTGATACCGAACTGCGTGGTGAGATCAAGATTGCGGGCAATCAGGCCAAACTGAAAGTCCATATCTATCACCACCACTGATTTTCGCGCATAAGTGGCCAGAGCATAAGCGGTGTTCAGAGCCACCGTGCTTGCGCCATCACCTGATGCGGCGCTGTGAAAGCAGATAATTTCTGATTTCTGGTTTACTCGGGAAATCTCCTGCGCCTCAAAAACCAGGGCGCGGCGTATATCGCTGATGCGCGCTGGCCTGGTGAAATACTCAACTATTCCGCGCTGCCTTAAGTCCCGGTAGAAGGTAACATCGTTCATATCCCCGGTAACCACTACCCTGGCGTTCTGGGAGCAGTATTCAGCCAGCACATCCAGCTCAGAGAGTACATCAAAACCACGATTATGAATATCAATGACCAGATATGAGGGGCTTTGCGGAGCATCCCTTAAAACCTGAGCGGCCTCAAGCGGTGTTCCCACCACTATAATCGGCTCAACGCAACCCAGAGCACTTGCCACCTGTTCAGCGAAATCCCTTTCATCGTTACTGGTAATTACCACCAGAACCAGATTCTCAGCCATTGTAACCTGCGCTTTCCCTATGTATTATTTTTATGCATATCACATTTTATTCAAATCAGCTATCATAGCAACCTAACTGCTAATCGTAAGTTAACAATCAGGCATATAAAATTATTTTC
>CAYTOJ010000142.1:0-4358 GCA_964439415.1 uncultured Rickettsiales bacterium | reverse complement strand
GGGTGGGCTTTGTTGTAGGCACTAAGCAGGCGGGTTGCGCTGACACTGGTGTAAACTTGAGTAGTGGAAAGGCTGGCATGACCAAGTAATTCCTGTATGCCGCGCAAATCCGCGCCGTTTTCCAGAAGGTGAGTGGCATACGAGTGCCGGAAGGAATGTGGCGTAACTGACTCAGGCAGGTTAAGTGCCTTGCGGATGGTGCGCACCTGACGCTGGAATACGCCCGGGTTTAGTCCTTCCCCCCGTTTGCCTAAAAACATGGGGTCATTCTTGCCTGGATTATACGGACATTCAGCAAGATATTGGTCTATTGCCTGTTTGATCGGCGGCAGAATCGGAACCATTCTCTCCTTGCCGCCTTTGCCCTTTATTATGGCCCAGTCACCCTGAATCTGGTTGAGGGTTAAACTCAGAGCCTCACTAATGCGCAGCCCCATGCCGTAGATAACCAGCAGTATGGCGCGGTCGCGCTTTTCCAGCCAGGGCACGGCTGCTGCAATATCTGTACTGGCTATGGAATCCATAGCGTCCTGCTGTTGTATAGCTTTAGGGAGAGCCTTTTGTTTTTTAGGGGTTTTTACCTCCGCTAAAGCCTCATTCTTGTAACCATGAATTTTTCCCAGGTAACGGAAGAAGTTTCGTAATGCTGCCAGCGCCCTAGCGTTAGAGGATGCTTTTAGACCATCAGCCACGCGGTAAGCGAGCCAGGCGCGAAAATCCCTCACTTCCAGCTTACTTAACTGCTTAACTGATAAAACTTCGCCATTATGATTATTGGTGAAATCCAGAAAGTTTTGTACATCCAGCAGGTAAGCCTGCACTGTATGCGCGGCGCATTTACGCTCCAGCGCCAGCCATTCCAGCCAGTTATCTTTTGCCTCATCCTGCCGCATGGCTTTATGATTGCCTGTTAAGGCAGTATGTTACCGCCTCGTTGAGTGCATGTAGGTAAGGATTTTCCGGCAGACCTTCCAGGCTGCCAAGGGCTTTTTTCGCGTACTTTGCGGCCTCAGCTAATGTCTGCTCCCTTATTCCATGCCTGGTCATAATTTCCAGTGCCTGCTGGAATTTTTCATCCCCACCGTTTGAGCCATTATCATCAGTGTTGAAATGCTGATCCCAGAATCTTCTTTCATCCCTAGATGCCTGTTTATATGCTAAAATTACCGGCAGCGTTACTTTTCCCTCAGAAAAATCATTGCCAGCTTTTTTACCGTATGTTGACTGGGGCGCAAAATAATCCAGCGCATCATCCACCATCTGGAACAGGATGCCAAGGTTAAGGCCATATTCTGCAAGCAGGGCGGCTTTTTCATTGTCTCCCGCTACCAGTGCGCCGACAGAGCAGGCGGCAGCGAACAGACGGGCGGTTTTAGCGGTTATAATGGTAAAATATTCATCGAAAGCTGATGCCGGGTCTCTGCCTGCTGATAATTGCAGGATTTCCCCTTCTATAATTTCTTCTGATGCGCGGGATAATGTGTTCAGTATTTTCAGGTCGCCATCCTCAGTCATTAGGCGGAAAGCCCGCGCCAGCAGAAAATCCCCCACCAGCACACATGCTTTATCCCCCCATACCCTGTTGGCGGTGTGTTCACCCCGCCTGAGCAGGCTTTTATCTATAACATCATCATGAAGCAGGGTAGCGGTGTGTATAAGCTCCACCACTTCCGCCATCTGTATATGCCGCACGGCATCACGATAGCCACAAAGCCCTGCACTGGCCAACAGCAGAGCCGGGCGTATACGCTTGCCACCGGATTTCAGAATATGGCCGGCTACCGATACTGCCAGCTCCGACTGGCTTTTTACAAGTTCCCGCAGGCCGCTGTTAACCTGATCAAGCTCCGGCCTTGTAAGTTCCAGTAGTTGCAGGCCATTCCTGTTTATGGATTGTCTGTCAACAAAGCCTGAGTTTTTATTTATACTGTTAAACGGAATGATTAATGCCCGCGCTTTAAGTGGTTGACATATCTGATAATATACTGCTCGCGTTTCAAGGGTGTGAACTTAAGTGCAGTTAAATCGCGAGCAGTATATAAGCGCATGGGGCTGGCGGGGCGGCCATGCGCAGAATATAAACAATATACCAAAAACACTACTAAGTGTCTTTGGTATACCGCAAGCTAAACGTAGCGGCAGGCAGGCGCAAGCATAATTTAAACCATGCATTAAAAAGATAAAGCGCACCGTTATGGTGCGCTTTTAATTGATAATGCTTTGAATTTATGCTGCTTTTTTGTGAGCCTGAATGCTGGCCTCTGACTGTTTGCCACGCTCCTCAGACTGGCGACCTTCACTTTGACGGCCTTCATTCTGACGGCCACCTCTGTTATCCTGGGTCATTATTTCCACCCTTCTGATGCCGGATTCACGCTCTAACATACGTGGCGCCATTACGGTCAACACACCGTTTCTGAAACCTGCCTCAACGCCTTCATAATCAACATCGCTCGGCAAGGCCAGAGTGCGCTGGAATGAACCATAAAAACGCTCCATCCGCAGATAATCCTTATCCTGGCGGGATTCTTCCTGTCGCCTCTCACCATAAATACTCAGCATACCATCGCGTGAGATTTCCACTTTTATATCGCGCTCATCAACACCTGGTATTTCTACATGTATAAGATATTCCCGGTTAGTTGAGGAAATATCAATGCTGGGCTTGAAGATCATGTTACTCATCATTGGCGAGTTTCCATTAGCGAAAGGCAGCAGATTAAATCCGCGCATGAAAGGCTCAAGCATATCCTGATACATCTGATTACACATCTGGTTAAAAGGGGCGAAAGCAGCCAGGCCACTACGGTTTGCATCGCCGCGTGATTGATGGTTAGATGTTTGATTATTAGATGACTGATTATCATCATTTTTTAGCCAGTTCCAATTCTTCGACATTCATTTTCTCCTGAAGTTTGATAGTTGTTTAAAACTCAAGCGGTGTATAAGCGCATAGGGCTGGTGGGGCGGCCATGCGCAAACATAAAAGATATACCGGAAACACTCTCAAGTGTTTTTGGTATATGCAGCCATAGAATATATCCATCACCAAGGAGGCTCGAACGCCACTCCGTTTGAAGCCTCCCTGGCTGCCACCGCACTTTTTGCAGGATTTTGTATCCTGCATTCATCCGCTAAGAGGTTTAATTCTAGCGGATGCACAACTGATTACTTTAAGGGTGATAAATTATATAGAATCAGTTTAACTGCGGATATAAGAATACAATAAAAGTCATTGATCCGGCCTGTTTTATGCCATTACTCAGTATCTGCATTCCCACCCGTAACCGCGCTGAACTGCTGAAGTACTGCCTGGATAATCTTAAATCACTGGAGGCTGCGGGGCTGGATTTTGAAGCAGTAGTGCTGGATCATGCCTCCACTGATGCCACATCTGAAATGCTGGATGCGTATGCCGCCACATGGAAGCGCCTGCGAGTATACAGGCAGCATCATGTTGTCAGCATAGAACAGCAGTACACGGTGGCGCTGCGTTTAAGCCGTGGCGAATACACGCTTTACCTGGCTGATGATGACAAGCTGGAGATTCCTGTTTTACTTGAATATATGGAACTGCTGAGGCGCTCCCCCACATACAGCGCCGTATACGCGCCGTGGACAATGTATGACGATGTAGAGAGCCAGGTGCAGGATACATATTTTGGCATAAAAGAACCCAGGCTATTCAAAAGCGGGGAGGGGATGCCGCTGTTCGACTTCATCGCCAATAATCAGATTTACCCTGAAATATTCATTGCCCGCACGGCTGACCTGCACGCGGCTTTATCAGTGGGTCCAGGGGACGCTTATTATTTCTTCCCGCTGATGTACGCCCTGCTTCAACGGGGGGATGTTTATTTCGGCGATCAGGCATTCTACCATGAAGTTGTTGTCACCAGGCCGCACTTGCAGCGCGCTGAACGGGTGAACGTTGAATACAGCATCGCCGGGCTTGACCGCGCCCGCGCCGGGCTGGAGATTATGCTGAAAAATATATTGAACAGTCATGGTCAGTTACAGATACCGCCGCAAACCCGGAATGGCCTGCATGAAGTTCTGTTCAACTACACCTACACCCGCTTAAACAAATACATCAACCGCGCTATTTTGAACAAGCAATACATCCGCGCCGGGGAGTACATGAAACGGATTGTACTGTGGGCAGGGCTTTATGAGGATGATCTGGAAGCGCGGGCTAACCTTATCCATATTGACGCGGCAGTGGAAGCCGCAGCAGGAATTTTCAGCGGTATGACCTGGCTGAATCAGGTTTATATATATGGATTTAAAGGGGATGGGGAAATTGAGCAAAAACTCCGTGACCGCCTGCCGGGTGGTAATATAGCTACTTTGAGTGA
>CAYTOJ010000141.1:0-4451 GCA_964439415.1 uncultured Rickettsiales bacterium | reverse complement strand
CCTGGCTTTATCCTGAAACCAGGTTACATCAATTATAGATGCATTAAGCTTAAATACTGAATCTTTACCTGCATTACCGGAGTTAACCCATAAAGTTCCGTTGAGTATGCCTCCACCACCCTCTGAACTTCCTGCAGTATGTGCGTGTCCATGTGCGAAAACATCCACACAACCTAATATTTCGCTTTTACCAAGGCTTTCCCACTCAGATTCAGCACTACCTTTATAGCTGTATGGTACTATATTATGATGCCCAATAACGATTGATAATTTACAGGTGGAACTTAATTTCTGCTTCTCAGCCTTAAACCAATTGGATTGTGCATTGTGATCAAAACTTCCAGTATTAGAATCCAGTGCAAAAAGGCAGACCTCACCATAATCAACGCTATAGAATCGATCAGCATATGTTATATTAGAATATGTTGCTGCTGCCTTTAAATGCCCTGCAATAACATCAGCCGCAGATTTATGATATTCATGGTTTCCTGCGATAATTGGCATGAAACAAGTGGTATCTATTAAGCAATAATCCTTATGAATTTTATATAATCTGTCACAAAATGGGTTGGAGCTGGAATTACATTGTGATGCAGGCAAAACATCATTAGCAACAAAACCATCATTATATA
Source organism: uncultured Rickettsiales bacterium (assembly GCA_964439415.1). Lineage (GTDB taxonomy): Bacteria > Pseudomonadota > Alphaproteobacteria > Rickettsiales > CAZAGG01 > CAYTOJ01. The sequence goes on along the minus strand of CAYTOJ010000141.1, from coordinate 3,819 downwards.
CATTATCACCCAGCAGAAGAACTTCCTTACAACCAAGGCCGTAAGAATTCTTCGCTGAATCAAATGCTGCTGTAGAGCCAGTTCCGGCATCACCAAGCATACAGAATTTTTTACTGTCATTGGCTCTGGTTACGGTTACGCCCGTATCATTGGCATGTGCCAGCAGTGGTATCACCGACAAGAGCAATAAGAATAAATACAGATAGCTGTATCGCCAGAATTTATAGCTCATCATATCCACCACACATAATTTATATGCCGCACGGGTTTATTGCCGCGCCATCACCGCTTCATTAAGCATAATTAATGTTAGTCCTGTGATGTGTAGTTATGATGACAGTTCGGTGATAAATTAACGCCGTAACGTAATTATTCCCCCGTCAGGATACGGTCAATTAGCTGCTTAACAGTTGGAACGAACCCATCCTTATAGAAAGGATCATCGGCAAAACGGTAGGCATTATGCCCTGCAAACATTAACTGGTTATCCACATCCCCTTCGTGGATAATTTTCTGCAATGTCTTTTGTATGCAGAAGCTGCGCGGATCAGGTTTTTCCGGTTGTCCAGTGCCATCATGCTCGCTCCAGTTAGAAAAGCGGCACATGGAGAGGCAACCCATGCAATCGCGCTGGTCGTTCAATATCTCTCCAGCAGATTCAGGAGTCACAAATATCAATGTAGAATCCGGGGTTTTCATACCCTCCGCGAACCCCTGTGATATCCAGCCTTGCACCTTTGGCAGATCATCCTCATGCAGATATACCGGTCGGCCACGTGCGCCCAGTGGCAGCGCCGCCGGAAACTCCTGCGATGCCTCAGTACGGTACTCTACCTGGCGTTCCTGCCTGCCTATAAGGTCGCGGATAAAGTCGTTCTCAACCGCTGAGGAATAAAAACCAGTCGGACTGAATTTGTTTAAATAAACTTCACCCTTCTTCAGGGTAAGCAGTTTATCTTTCCAGTCGTTAGAGATCGGGCTTTCTTTTGTGAGTAATGGCCTGGTTCCAAACTGAAATGCCACCGGGCCAATTTCGGGATTATCCAGCCACTTATCCCACTCCTTCAAATACCAGACACCACCTGCCATTATAATCGGGGTATTGTGCAGCCCAACCTGATTCATGAACTTGCGGATCTCCAGCACCCGTGGGTATGGATCCTCCGGCATTAGTGGGTCTTCCTTGTTAGACAGCCCATTATGGCCACCTGCACGCCAGGGGTCTTCATACACCACCCCACCCAGCAGATCAGAGGTTTTGCTGTACGCCCTGAGCCACAATGCGCGAAATGCCCGGAGGGATGATACTATCGGGTAATAATGCACACCGAACCTGGCCGCAAATTCTGAGAGCTTATAAGGCATTCCCGCCCCGCAGGTTATGCCATGAATCAGCCCTTTTGCGCCTTCTAAAATCCCCTGCAACACCCTTTGCGCGCCGCCCATTTCCCATAGGATATTCATATGGATGCGCCCCAGACCACCTGATATATCGTGCGCTATGCGTGCCTGACTGACACCACCCCTGACGGAAAAATTCACCAGTTCCTCGTGCCGCTCACGCCGGGTTTTGCCATTATAAATAACGGGGATTACCTGACCGTCCTCATCTATATAGTCAGCATTTACGCCTGAGAATGTGCCTATCGCGTTACCTGCCGCAAACGCACCTGAGCTTTGCCCATTAGTCGCGCCTATGCCCTTGCCGCCTTCAATAATGGGCAGGACTTCTCTACCGGAGAGCAGAACCGGTTTGATTGCTTTCAATTAAATACCCTACTTGTGAAGTTGGGTATTACCACAAAATACCTGTGATTGACAATCCAAATTAAATCAAAATTCATTGTAATGTATCTATATTGCTTCATTCATAGATTTAAGAGTATGACTGAAATATCAATTATAATACCTATCTATAACGAAGAAAGCGGACTGCGCAAGCTCCATGAGCGATTAAGCCAGGTTATGGATTCAGCTAGTCTTGATTATGAAATAATTTTTGTAAATGATGGCAGCAGGGATAACTCCAAAGCGATTATTGAAGAACTAATGCGGCTAGATGTTCGAGCCAGGCTGATTTCGCTCTCGCGCAATTTCGGCAAGGAACAGGCACTAACCGCAGGAATAGATTATTGCACCGGCAAGGCGGTAATTCCGCTGGATGCTGACCTGCAAGACCCGCCGGAACTAATCCCCCAGATGGTGGAAAAGTGGCGCGAGGGTTACAAGATAGTCGCGGGAAAACGTAAATCCAGGCCTGGCGATAGCTGGTTCAAAAACTTTACCGCCCATTGCTTTTATAAGATTATCAACCGGGTATCCACAGTACAAATCCCTGAAAACACCGGAGATTTCCGCCTGATAGACCGGCAGGCGGTGGACAGCATTAAAAGCCTGCGTGAGCGCACCCGCTTCATGAAAGGCATATTCGCGTGGGTGGGATTTTCCACATATTACCTGGAATATGATCGGCCAGCCCGCTTAAGCGGTACAAGCAGTTGGAACTACCGCAAACTCTGGAGCTTCGCGCTGGACGGAATATTTTCCTTCACCACCACCCCGCTTAAAATCTGGACGTATCTGGGAGCCTGCATCGCCGGATTTTCATTCATCTATGCGATATTTCTGATATTATATACGGCTACTAAAGGCGTGGATGTGCCTGGTTATACATCCATCATGGTAACGGTATTGTTCATGGGCGGCGTGCAGCTTATAAGCTTAGGGGTTATAGGTGAATACATAGGCCGCATTTACCGCGAAACCAAAAACCGCCCGCTATATGTGGTGGAAGAAACCGCAGGGTTTGATTCTATCAATCACGAATAGGCTGTGCCATAGAATCTTGATAGTTGCATAGTTCCTTATCTTATGGCGGCTACTGAATTAATCGCTGCGTCCGGCGACTTTGAGGGCTACTACAGGTGCTAGTATCACGCGGTTACGGCCTGAGCTTTTAGCCATGTAAAGGGCATCATCAGCGCGCTTCATTAACGCCGGGTAGGTATCGAAGGCGCTGTTCATGCTGGCCAGGCCTATGCTGGCCGTCTTTTTTATCTGCGCAACCGGGCAGGATATATCAAATGGCAAATCCTCAACTGATTTTCTCAGCCGCTCCGCCACTGTTTCAGCGGTGATAATATCAGTTTTTGGCATTACCACTACAAATTCCTCCCCGCCGATTCTTGCAGCCAGGTCAGAACCACGGATGCATTTTGTGATGCGCGCTGCCAGTTCTTTCAACACTTCATCCCCCGCGCCATGCCCGTAGGTATCGTTCACCTGCTTGAAATGATCCATATCCAGAATCAGTAGCGATAGTTCACTGCTGGTGCTTGCCGCTTCCTGCATCAGGGTTTCTATGTGCGTGCTTAAATAATGGCGGTTGTATAGCCCGGTCAGGCCATCAGTTATCGCCATTGAAATATTGCGCCTGTAATTATTTTTCAGAATGTCCTGATAATGCTTTTTACGTAGCTGGGCTTTTACTCTGGCCGTAAGCTCATTCATATCAAGCGGCGTATATACATAATCATTCACGCCGATTTCCAGAGCTTTTATCAGGGTTGTATCATCATCACACTCTATCAATGCCAAAATGGGAATATTCCTGAGCAGTTCATGACTTCTAAGCTGCGAACAGATTCTAAGCCCGTCAGCCTCTAACAGTTGCGTACTTATTATTAGAAGATCAAATTCCGCACTGACTGCGGCACTTATTACCTCATCCGCTCTTTCCACCAGTGTAACGGTGTGTATCTTGCCGATATTATCGAGAATATGCTTTGATTCCACCGAGTCATCGTTCAGCAGCAATAT
>CAYTOJ010000140.1:2664-4458 GCA_964439415.1 uncultured Rickettsiales bacterium | reverse complement strand
AGTATTAAGATTTAAATGGCTAAATAATGCTTAACCTTATTGGGAATATTAAAAATGAAGCATCACAGGCTTTTACTGGAAAGCCTTGAGCAAAGCTACGGCCAGCGCAACCTGGCCTATGAGGATTGGCACAGCCCATTTGAATATCTCTGCCCTGAAATCAGCGAATGATGCCTTAAACTCGTGTCTGATGCACTCCAGCCTGGCATCAAGCTGTCCCGTAGTGACAAAGTCCCTATGAGAACCGCTTACAAGACACGCAAGGGCGTTGGCTTGTTCTTCACTGAATGCGGCAGCTTTCAGTTTGCTTAAATTATCTATAGTGTCGTTCATGACTGGAGGTGGTATTTCTTCCTGAATTCAGCAGGTTGCCTGAGAGAGAATACAAACTCCCGTGCTACTTCAGCGGATGCGCCAGCCTTTTCAAGCCTCCAGAGCCAATACTCTTCGTCAAAACCAGTAGGCGTTAAAGAGTACGAATCACAGGCAGCAAGCATGGTTTCAGCCAAAGGCCTTGCAAACCCTACAGCCATTAATCCCTGTACTTTTTCAGAGCTTTTCATAAACATCCCCGCGCTGGAATAATATCCAAGTATGTACTTGCGTACAAGTTACAATTAGATTCAGAATATTAAAAACCAGTAGTATTATATCTAATTATCTGCTATAAAGGTTTCTTCCGCAATGCAAAAAGGCCACAGCCTATGGAAGAAGAAATTGTCGATAAAATAGAGAATTTAAAGCTCCAGCATAAAGAGCTTGATGATCAAATCTCAGATATCTGCCTCTCCCCTTTAGTGGATCAGTTGGCGATACAAAGGCTGAAGAAGAAAAAACTGGAAGTGAAGGACATGATAGCCAAGCTTCAGAACATGCTCCAGCCTGATATGATTGCCTGAGTTATCTAACTACACCACTACGGGTTTGAATGCGATCCATAAGTAGTAATTGGTTTTTCTGGATTATGTAAATCTCCTCATAATTGGAGTTTATGGTTTTTCCATCCTCCAGACTCAGTGCAAACCATGGGCCGTTTAAGGCTGCGCTTTCACCTGGGCTTAAGGTGATTTTCTCAGTTACGTTGCCAACGTATGTGATATGCAGGGTTCGCGCCTGGTCATCCATATTAGTCACACGCCCTGCAACTGCATCCCCCAGCATCAGTGTCAGTGACATAAAAATAGCCAGAGCAACCAGAGCTGACTTCAGCGAATGTCTGAAAATATTATGCTGCCGCTTCATAAATAATCTTAAGTGCGTTTTTAATAGCGTGTAACCTAACGGCGTGACGGTCTCCAGTGAAGTTAAACTTATGTGAGGAAATTTCTCCACTTTTCTTACACAATCCTATGTAAACCAGTCCTACTGGTTTATCCAAGCTGCCACCGCCGGGGCCGGCTATACCAGTGATTGAAACGGCAATGCCGGAGCCGGAATTTTCAACCGCACCTGCCGCCATTTCCTGCGCTGTTTGTGGGCTTACTGCACCATAGTTTTCTATAGTCTCCGCGCTCACGTTCAGCATATGGCGTTTTGATTCGTTAGAGTAAGTGACAAAGCCGCACTCGAACACATCCGACCCGCCGGGTATTTCCGTCAGCAGCGCCGATAGCGCCCCGCCGGTGCAACTCTCCGCTGTGGACAGTTTCAGATTCTTTGCTCTCAGCCTCTCCAGCAGCAGTGATACCTGCTCAAGTATTGCAGGCTCAAAAGTAGGTAACATAATCCCTCAATGGAAGTATAAAGCCGACCTTCTGGCACAAAACGTATAAAATGTAGATAAGGAAAGGCGGA
>CAYTOJ010000140.1:0-2564 GCA_964439415.1 uncultured Rickettsiales bacterium | reverse complement strand
TATAAAGCCGACCTTCTGGCACAAAACGTATAAAATGTAGATAAGGAAAGGCGGATAAATGGCGGCGGCAATGTCATCAATCATAACGCCGAAAGCACCTTTTACTTTTCTGTCAAGCAGGCTTACCGGCCAGGGCTTGAAAGCATCAAAAATTCGAAATAATATAAAAGCCGCTATGAATCCTGCAACTGTTGGTGTGAAAAAAGCCATGCATAGCCACATTCCTGCTACTTCATCTATCACCACTTCGCTGGGGTCTTCCCGGCCAGTGGCTTGCAGGTATTTATGTGTGGAATATGTGCCGATGATAAAAGCGGCAGCCGCAGCAAAAAGCAGTGCATATACCCCGCCGGATTTATAAATAAAAATGCCCGGCAGCAGCGCCGCTAATGACCCGGCAGTGCCGGAGGCATACGGGAATCTGCCGGAGTAAAAAAACGTGGTGATGATTTCATGCAGTTTCATGGGGGCTTTTTTAAATTATCTGGAGTAAGATTAAGATAAAGTACAATGTTGCTTTATATGAAAAGCAAAATATCAGACTGTTAGGTACAAGCATATTTATAAAAACTTTTATGTCATCTTTCTCTTTTGTGGTATTGGGAATACGTGATTTCCGCCTGTTGTTGTTTACCCGGGTGTTCGGGATGATGGCTCTACAGGCGCAGGCGGTTGTGGCCGGCTGGCAGATTTATTCAATCACCAAAGACCCCTTCATGCTTGGCCTGGCCGGGCTGGCGGAAGCTATTCCGGCTTTATCATGCGCCCTGTTCGCCGGGCATGTGGTGGATATCAGCCGCCCGCACCGGGTGTTCATATCAAGCATTTTTGTGCTGGCGGTGGGTACCATGTTTCTGCTGATGGTAGGCGGCGGTATGATGGAGCTATCTAATAATATTGTTCTTATTTGCCTGTATGCTGGCATATTTATATCCGGTGTTGCGCGCAGTTTTATAATGCCATCTTCCTTCTCGATCATGCCGAAAACGGTGGAGCGCAAACAGATACCAGCCGCTATGGCATGGCTTAACAGTGGTTTTCAACTGGCGGCGGTTTCCGGCTCGGCTCTTGCGGGAATTATCTATGGTGGCTATGGCGCAGGCATAGCCTGGCTTATGCCGGTTACCTGCATGACACTGGCCTTATTGATGCTTTGCGGAATGAGTAGCGGAATCAAGAACTACCGCAGCGGAGAGAAAAGGGAATCAGCCATTGTCAGCATCAGGGAAGGGTGGCACTTCATATTAAATAATCAACTGCTGCTAACGGTCATGGCGCTGGATATGTTCGCTGTGTTATTCGGCGGCGCGGTGGCGATGCTCCCGGCCTTCGCTGATCAGGTTCTGCAAACTGGCTCCGAAGGGCTGGGGCTTATGCGCGCCGCCCCTGCGTGTGGTGCGATTGTGACGGCGGTGTTTATAGCGCTGCGGCCACTACAGAAAATCAATGCCGCCTGGTTGCTCTGGGTGGTTGCGGGTTTTGGCATCTGCATGGTGGGTTTTGGCCTCAGCCGGGTGTTCTGGCTGTCCATACTGTTTTTAGTGTTAAGCGGCGCGTTTGATAGCGTTAGCATGATAATCCGCTCCACTCTGATGCAACTACTAACACCGGATGCTATGCGCGGGCGGGTTTCCTCAGTCAACAGTATGTTTATCATTTCATCCAACGAGATTGGAGCTTTTGAATCCGGCTTAGCGGCGCGCCTTATGGGGCTGGTTCCGTCAGTTGTATTCGGCGGTGTATGTACTTTAATAGTGGCAGGTGCAGCGGCTTTTATCTCCCCTAAGCTGCGGCGCACCGTGGTGGATGCTAGCTAGTTGTTTATGAGTCTACCCAGGGATTGAGGAACATGGTTCCAGTTGGCTCAAAATCTTTTATATTGCGGGTCATGACGTGCAATCCATGTCGTCTGGCAGTTGCAGCGATAAGCCCATCACTGGCAGGAATGATGTGTCCTGCCTTCTGGCCTGCTGCTGTTATTTCTCCCCATCCCTGGTTGTTTCGAGATCAACGGGGAGAATTCTCTCTCTGTAGAAATATTCAAGAGACTGTACCCAATCTCTAAGTGCTTGCTTGCGTTTCCCGTCTGAAAGTAATTCTACGCCTTTGGTGATCTCTCCCATTGAGATCACACTGATAAAGAGATCATGATCAGGAATGCGCCTGACAGTGCGTACCACAGACTCATGAACATGTTTACTTTGTAGTTCTGACAGAACACAGGTGTCGAGTAACACTCTCACAATTTGCATTCCCGCATGGGCGAGCCATCCCGCAGTAGCTCTAAATCATCTATTCCTGGTCCTTGCATCAGAAAATCTTTGAAGCCTGCTTTTTTGCCGGCAAGCTTTTCATAATCGCTTTCGGCGAGGATAATCACCGTATCATTGCGCCTTACAATACGCTGTGGCCCTTCAGACAAAGCGCGGTTCATGACTTCACTTAATCTATTTTTTGCTTCGGCTAATCTCCAATCCTGCATCATGGCTATTCCTATCTAGCTAATCTAGCCTAGTATGAAGGAAATATTGCATAAAATCAACGCTATTCTGTTAGAAATCATA
>CAYTOJ010000139.1:0-4468 GCA_964439415.1 uncultured Rickettsiales bacterium | reverse complement strand
GGAGCTGTTTTCCCCGCTGTAATTTCTACAATTTTTAAACTTGTCGGGTGGTGAGCCACTGGTATTTTGGGTATAGGTATGTCCTATATTGAGTTCCTTATCAGGTATTGCCTTACAGCGTCAGAATTGGCAGGTAGCACCTGCAATTTTTCAGGCGCGGTCGTAATCCACTTCAGGCGTTCAGGCAAAACAGGATTCACACCTGTTGCAACTTGTACCGATACAGGGAATTTGGCCGGGTGCGCGGTTGCCAGGTGCACAAGTGGTTCGCGTGTGCCTGCCTTTATTATTTCACGGCCTGCTTTTACCGCCACTGCCGTGTGCGGATCCAGCAGGTAGCCGGAACTGGAATAAACTTCCTTCATGGTCTGCATGGTTTCGCTCTCAGCGGCGGCGGAGGAAGTAAAGTTTTTGCGGAGGTTATCCAGTGTTTCTGCATCAATAAGGAAACCACGTTTTGTTTTCAGGTCTTCCATCAATGCGCGTATTTTCATCGCTTCACGCCCGTTTGACTCAAATAATATCCGCTCAAAATTGCTGGATACCTGAATATCAATACTGGGGCTGATGGAAGGTTTTGTTGGTTCCAGGTTATAATACCCGGTTCTGAGCGCCCGGTTTAGAATGTCATTACAGTTAGTGCCGATTATAAACCGGCCTGTGTCCAGCCCTAAACGGCTGGCGATGTAGCCTGCGTAAACATCCCCGAAGTTGCCGGTTGGAACGGAAAAATTGATGCGTCCATTCAGAGTTAATCCCGCATAAAAATAATAAACTACCTGCGCGACAATCCGCGCCCAGTTGATAGAATTTATGGCAGTCAGGCGTAAATCAGCTTTCAGTTTCTTATCAGCAAAAAGGCTTTTTACGATATTCTGACAGTCGTCAAAATCGCCTTCAATCGCCAGATTATGAATGTTATAATCGGTCGGCGTTGTCATCATCCGTCGCTGTACTTCGCTAACCTTGTTGTGTGGATGCAGGATAAAAATGGCGATGTTCTTGCGCCCCTTGCAGGCGTTTATTGCTGCTGATCCGGTATCGCCGGAAGTTGCGCCGATGATGTTTACCCCCGCCCCCTGCCCTTCCAGGAAATAATCCAGAATACGGCTTAAGAACTGCAGCGCAAAGTCTTTAAATGCCAGAGTCTCACCGTGAAAAAGCTCCAGAATGAATTCATTATGATCTATTTGAACCAATGGAGCAATTGCGGGATGATTAAATAGCGGCTGGCGGTAGCAATCCACCAATATGTTTCTTAAAACTTCTTCCGGAATATCGCTGCCCGTAAACCTGCTGATTACAGCATATGCCAGTTCAGAATATGACATCCCCCTCAGGCTGTTTATCTCCTGACTGCTGAAAGCAGGCCAATTGCTTGGCAGGTACAACCCACCATCCTCCGCCAGGCCAGCCATAACCGCACCCTTGAAGCTCATACGCGGAGCCAGCCCACGCGTACTTTCGTATGTTATGTCATTATTCATGAGGTTATTTTTAACTGATAAATGCATATTCTTCCAGTCGATTATCGCAATAAACATTCCATTGCAAAACAACGCTTTTTAGCGTTATAATGACTTTTTGTACTACGGAGAAGTATTGATGAGTGAAACAGTTACCGTGCAATCACGCATTAATCCTGAACTTAAAAAACATGCTGATGCAGTCTTCGCAGATATGGGCATGAGTATTGCCGATGCAATCCGTATTTTCCTGCATCAATCGGTTAATGTGGGGGGGCTTCCGTTCCAGCCTGTCAGCAAAATTCCGAATGCGCAAACTATCGCCGCTTTTGCTGAGATTGAGCAGGGAAAAGCTCAGCCGATCAGCCTTGAAACTTTACGCCTCGATGCAGGATTGAAAGCAAAAAAGTGACGAGACTCACCACACTTGAAACCAGTCAATTTCGTAAAGACAGGAAGAGACTCCTACGGCAAAGAAAGAATCTGGAAGAATTATTAGCGGTGATTGAGATACTCGCTGATGGAAAAATTCTTCCCCTTAAATACAGAGATCATGCTTTAACTGAAAACTGGATTGGTTTCCGTGAATGCCATATCCAGCCTGATTGGCTCCTGATTTACCGGGTAGAAGGTAGCAATCTTTATCTCGCCCGCAGTGGTAGCCATGGTGAGCTATTTTAGCTGTCATAATTCCGCTCTACAACGCACATGAAAAAACCATCCGTGCCGCTTTTGCAAGGCGATAGTTTTAAAAATCCACTTTCTGTAAATTCTGGCGGTGCTGAAACTGGGGAGATGCTGAAATTCTGATTTTTATCCAGAAACTCCTGAACCTGTGCTTCGTTTTCCTCTGGTAGGATCGAACAGGTAACATAAGCCAGCCTGCCGCCAGGTTTCACCAGTTTCGCGGCGGTATTCAGAATATTTTTCTGTTTCTCCTTAACTTCACTTAAGGTAGATTCATCCAGCCGGATTTTAAGGTCAGGGCTGCGCCGCCATGTGCCGGAACCTGAGCATGGCGCATCCACCAGCACCAGATCAGCTTTTGCTTTCAGGCGCTCCAGATACACATCCCCAAGGCCGGTGATGCTTTTTACCATTGCATTAGAAACCCCGGCGCGTCTTAGTCTCTTCTTCGCCTCCAGCAGCCTTTTCTCCGATACATCCAGGGCATAAATGCGGCCTTTGTTGTTCATAAGCGCGGCCAGCGCCAGAGTTTTCCCCCCGGCTCCGGCGCAGAAATCCACCACTGTTTCACCACCTGTAGGCGCACAAAATAGACTTATCAACTGCGACCCGGCATCCTGCACTTCAAAATAACCTTCTTTAAAGGCAGGCAGGGAATGAACCGGCACTCTCTCCGCCAGGCGCACAGCCGCAGTGCTTATATCCAGCGGCATGGCTTTAATATGTTCATCCGCTAAAATTTTGATAAGCCTGTCGCGGCTGCATTTTATGGTGTTCACACGCAGATCAAGCGGTGCTTCCTGGCCTAACTCGGTGATTTCTGCCTGATAATTATCCATAAAAGCGGTTTGCAATTTCAGCTTCAGCCAGGGCGGCGTATCAGGGTAATCTTCATACTTGGCAATGCGTGCCTGGTTGAAAATTTTTATCTCACTGCTACCCAGTGCTGGTAAAGAATACGCTGAACCATCGAATAAGTCTTCATGCCTGAAGCTGCGCAAGCTTTCATCAATTGCAGCCATGGCGATAACCAGGTTTTCTCCTGTCGCTGCCTCCCCTAACCCTTCAAGCAGAGCCTGCAGCCAGTGATAGCGGCGTTGTAGTGAGTAATAAAAATCACCAATGCATTTTTTATCCTTGGAACCTATAAACCTGCGCCTGCGGAAATAATCTGCCAGCAGGGCATCCGCCGGGATTCTTGATGTAAGCAGTGCATTGACAAGCTCAGCACATGCAGCCAGCCGCCCTGGTATTCTCATGACTGCAACAAATGCTTAAAGTGCTTGAATACCTGGCTGTAAATATCCCGCTTGAATTCAACTGCAAGCTTCATCACCTGGTCTGGTTCCACCCATTTCCAATCAAGGAATTCAGGTTCATGAGTCTGGATATTTATATCACTATCCTGCCCGGTGAACTGTAGTGCGTACCAACGCTGGCGCTGGCCGTGATATTTACCGCCCCATACTTTTGGCCGGATTACCTCCGGCAGGTCGTAATACAGCCATTCATTGATTTGTGATAAAACTTTGGCTTTATCCGTCCCCACTTCCTCCATTAGCTCGCGGAAGAGGGCGACTTCCGCTTCCTCCCCCTCATCAATGCCACCTTGCGGCATCTGCCAGTTTTCTGAGGTGGTATCAATCCGCCGCGCCACAAAAACTTTTTTCCGCTGATTGATCAGCATAATGCCCACACACGGGCGGTATAAATCATCGTTTTTATTCATTTCCCAGGTCTGCTGACCTAAATGTACATTGCTTGCCTCCCCCACCGCAAGCGGGGGGGGAAACTGAGAGGTAGTACCGATACCAGGGTAGTTGCCTTTTTTCATATATCTTCTTCAATTCATCTACGATTTTACTGCAATATCAAATAGCCGCTTGTATTCATCTATGGCGAAGCGGTCAGTCATCCCGGCGATATAATCACAGACTATTTTAGCGGTTTTATGGGTATTGGGGTGCAGCGCGTGTTTGCGCCATTCTGTCGGCAGGCAGTCCGGCTCAGATAGAAAAATATCAAACAGATCCTTCAGCACGCGCCGCGCCTTGCTGGACATACGGTTGACGCGGTAATGACGGTACATATTCTGCATTAGAAAGTCCTTCAGCCCCCGGTTATATTCCGCCATCTCAGGGGAGAAATGCACCACCGCCGCGCCTGCCGCCCGCACATCCGCCGCGGATTTAACCCCTAAGCGTTTTACATTCGCCCTGGTCTGGCGCACCGTATCCACAATCATCATGTTAATAAGGCGGCGCACTGACTCATGAATCAGCCGCTGCTCCGCAATGCCGGGATACGTCTCCATC
>CAYTOJ010000138.1:0-4490 GCA_964439415.1 uncultured Rickettsiales bacterium | reverse complement strand
CGTAATTCTCCACAAGCGTTGGTATTGCCTTTTTATAAATCAATGTATTGAGGTTGATTGAATAGATAAATTAATTTCAGATGCTATGCGGGACATAGCTCCATTCTCATCATCATAAAAATATGGAGTAGCATCTAAGTGGTTATTTACACTTACCACAGATTTTTGAGCAACCAACTTACTTCTGACTTTATCAAAAATAGCCGTAACTGAACATTCTATTCGCTTTTCATAAATAGCAGTAGAGCGCAATGCTATAGCTTCCCATGCGCGCTGGTCGTTTGTTAAAACGTATAATACCAATGGTTTTTCACCATCTTTTCTTAGAATAATATCAGGTGTAAAATCTACCAATTCTGGACTTAGAGGTGAATCATATTCAATAATAACTTTACCTTTAAAAGTTGTGTCAACTTTACTTCTTACATCTTGTTTAAACATGCTGGCGACTTTATCGGGTCTTAATGGAGTTTTAATTGCATCCAGCTTTATTAGGGTATCAATAAATTTAAATGCTGCAAAAGGTAATTCCCCGCTAGTTACGGCATTACTATGTAATTCACCTATCTCCTGATTATAAGATATGGAGGCTTTGCTTAATATTCTATCAAAGTCTTGTTTTCTTGTGCCTTCTAAAATATTTACCCCTGTAGCTAACATCGTTGGAACAATGCTGCCATCATCTTCAATGCGGTAAGTATCACTATCAAGTTGGCTTATATAAAACGATATAGTATCTCCGCTACCTATCTCAAAGGGCGTAGATACGTTCAAAACTCCATCAATTTCTGAAACGGTAATGCCGTCACAAAAATTATGGCAAAGTAATTTTTTAATATCTAGTTTCATAATAAGCTACCTGCACTTCTTATACCAATTCGGTAAAATTTTAGTGAAAGCTGCCAAGCTTCGTTCAAACTTATTCTACCTAGTTTTTTACGCCGGGTTTTAGAATGCTCAGGGATAGTATAACATAAAGCGGGGTCAATTTCACCTAAAGGATAGTGTTCTTCACCACAAATGTAATGACAATGTAGACCACCATGGTCGTTATGCGCTTCATAGCGACATACTAAAGCGTAGCCCTCAGGAGTTTTAAGTGAAAGCCAAGATTTAAAGTTTGGCTTATCAAAACGCATCATAATGAGTAAACGATATTCAATTCTATCATCATCATACGCCTGTAACGTGGCCTCGCGCCAATACCATGAATTAGAAAGTGGAAATAGCGCTTTAAAGAAAGGGGCATTCTTTCTGGGGATGCTACCATTTCTCCACCCAGTATCAGAAATTATATCTTTACCAGCTCCAATATGTCTACGTGAGGACATATTATTTCCTAAATTAGCTTTGTTCTTTATAGAAATTTTTCTCGTAAGCAGCGGCCAGGCTGGCGAGTTCTGAAATTAAAGTCACCGCCGCCAAGTATGAATCGTAATCAGTGATACCATCAGGATATGTAGAATCCAGGCTCTTAAATGTCATGCCCGGGCCGTTCATGTTGCCGTACTCCCCGCGTTCCCGGTTGATGCGGTAAGCGCCGCCCACATACTTTCCGCCCACCAGGTAGACCATCGGCTCTGCCGCCTCCTGCTCTATATGATCTATGGTTTTTACGCCCTCCTGAATTATAACTTCAGCGTTCACCATGCCTTCTTTTATAACATTCATTTTTTTGCGGGCGTTTTTGTTGGCATCTAAAATGCCGGATTTTGTCTTTGCGGTCATAATGCCCATGCCATAGGTTCCGCTTTCAGCCTTGATAAATACATATGGCTCCTCCGGCCAATCATATTCGCGGAATTTGGCATTGGTTTTACTTACAATACGCTCCAGTGCCAGCCCTGCGCACTCCAGCCCCTTCTTTTCCTTAAAGTTCAGATATATGCACTTCTCTGAGAATGTGGTAATCAGCCATGGATCAAAACCAAAATGCCCGGCGAATTTTTTTGCCAGCTTATCGTAATGATAAAAATAACTGCTTTTCTTGCGGTTATGCCAGCCCATCAGCTGGTGCGGCAGTACGGGTATCGAAAGGCCGCGCAGCTCAGATGGATTGCCTGATGTGAGATCGTTATTAAGTATCACCAGATCAGCTTGGAAACCATCGGTAAGTTTTAAAGTACCATTCGCCTTGACTGGTTTCTCATGGGGAAGCTCTGCACCATCCTCAGCCAGTCCTACGCTGGCAAGCCTTATGCTGAATCCGGCCTCCCGCAGCAGGGTATGCAGAACCTGAACATTCTCAAGATATTTAGCATTTCTGGTGTGATTTTCTGGTATCAGCAATATATTGGCAGTAGCCGGGTAGTGTGTATCTATGTGCGCCTTAAAATACTGCGCCGCCTTTTGCCTGGCCGTCGGCGATAAATTATTAAAGCCACCGGGAAAGGCGTTAACATCCACCGGGCAAAGCTTAAGCCCTGAGTGGCGTATATCAACCGATGAATAAATAAGCGGATTAATGGCGCGGGAATGTTCCTCAAACCATTTTTCCAGTTCACCACTGCGGGTATCTATAATATTTTTTAGTATGCCAAGTATAGTCATTTAGCTCACTATCCTGAAAGATGGTTTTAGATTCCAGTCGCCGAATCTGTTCATGATTACGGATATTGCGGCGGCGGAGGCAGTATCGGCTTTGAGTATCCTGGGGCCAAGATTCATGGCGCGGAAGTTCTGAAGCTCTCGCATCTGTTGCAACTCAATAGCAGTAAATCCGCCTTCTGAGCCGATTACGATAGCAATATAACCATAAGTATCAGTGCTCAGATTATCATACTGCGAGCCACCTGACTCATCACAGAAGAAAACACTGGGTATATCCTTCAGGCTTTTTAGAATTTGCGAAAAATCCTGCGGCTCAGTTATAACTGGCACATCAAGCCTCTCGCACTGCCCGGCGGCTTCAATTGCTATTGTTTGCAGACGCTCCATACTACAGGTTCTATTTACCGTATTGCTGGTAATCATAGGCATAAAGCGGCTTATACCCAGTTCAGTCCCCTGCCTGATGATGCATTCCACAGGCTCTTTTTTTACAAGGCCGAATGCCAGCGTTACATCAGGGCTTGCAACTTGCGGTGCTATACTTGTGGTTATGGTAAGATCGGTTCTGTTTTTGCCTACGCTGGTTATCTGTGCCAGCCATTCGCCATCCCGCCCGTTGAAAACCCTTATGGAATTTCCCACAACAAGCCGTAAGACATTATGTATATAGTTTCTTTTGCTGCCGTCTAAAGTTACAGTAGCACCTTGTTGCAAACTCTCATTAACATGGATTCTAACACGTGGAATATTCAGTGGTTTGGTCATTTAGGAATCTTACTAGAAGGCTAACGCTTTATGCAACTTTAATCCGGTTGCACCAGCCGGCTGGCATTCTGCTGCTGATGTGGCCGTGCTGGTTGGGCGTGGCTGTTGCATCACCTGCCTATCCTTATGATATACTGCTCGCGTATGAAGAATGCGGATTTTTGCAGGCAAGTAGCGAGCAGTATATAAGCGCATGGGGCTGGATTGGCGGCCATGCGCAAAACAAAAAGGATATACCTACCGCACTCTTGAAGTGCGATAGGTATACACTGTTTTTATGGTTCCTATTAGGGGCGGTGATTATGAGGGGCGCTGGCTGCATAATAAATGACCTTGCCGATAGAAATCTGGATGCGCAGGTTGAGCGAACAAAAAATCGCCCTCTGGCCAGTAGAATGGTAAGCATTCCTGAAGCGTTGACGCTATTATGCGCACTGCTTGGGCTTGGCCTGTTTGTACTTAGCAGATTCAACCTGCTTGCGATTATGGTGGGTATTACCGCTGTTATTCCGATGATTATTTACCCGTTCATGAAAAGGCTGACTGACTGGCCGCAGCTTTTTCTGGGGATAACTTTCAACATGGGCGCATTGATGGGCTATGCAGCAGTCACTAACAGCCTGCCTGCACAGGCTTTTTATCTGTACCTGTCACTGATTTTCTGGACGCTTTCCTACGATACCGTCTACGCCCTGCAGGATAGGGAGGACGATATTAAAGCCGGAATAAAATCCACCGCCATTTTATTCGGCGGTAGAGTACGCGAAGCCATAGGAATATTCTATGCGGTATTTCTGATTATATTCACAGGTGCAGCCATGACTGGCGGTTATGGTTTAACCTTCATGGGGTGTGCCGCCATGCTCGGCCTGATATTTATGTGGAAAGTAAAAACCCTGAATATAAGCGATAAAGAATCCTGCATGAACCGCTTTAAAGCCAATGCTATAATCGGGTTTTTACTGTTCCTGACATTACTTTTTACAAAAGGGCAACTCTATTAACCCGCTTTGGCAAAAAAGCGCACAGCGATGGAAACCGAGAAAAAGTAAGCGTATTCAACATACGTGCTTTTTTGAGGAGGCTTCATCGCAAGCAGATTTGAAGCCAAAGTCAGGGTTACTCAACCACTACCGACTGTAAGTCGGTAGGTTGAAGTCTAGGCTGGAAGCCGC
>CAYTOJ010000137.1:0-4493 GCA_964439415.1 uncultured Rickettsiales bacterium | reverse complement strand
AGGAGTATATTTGTGGGATGTTTAACAACTAACGCTTATCAATAAAAATCATTGCTTCATTTTTGCCGATGTAACCTAGCTGGCGGCGGGCGGATTCATCCAGCATATCGTTATCAAGGCTTTTAACATAAAGTAGTTTGATTTTATTTTCCGCAGCTTCATGCTCAGCGGTTAGTTTCTGTAATTGCTCAGTTTGAACATCTATTTTGTGCGCTAGTCTGAAAAGGGCGAAAACATTACGTTCACCAGCAAAAGCATGGTAGGTGAAGTATGAAATCAGCAGTATGCCGCATACGACCCCGCCACGGCCAAGCAAAGCGACAGAGCGGAACGGACTGGTAAGTAATCTCAACATGTGAGGGAGCATATGCAGGAAAGCCTAAATATGTATTAAATCATACCCGCAGATTATGCCTGAACCAGATAATTTTTTAAATTGCGAAAGAATTTCCACAGCCGCATTTAGCTGATGCGTTAGGGTTTATGACGCGGAAAGCTGAGTTGCCAAGCGTTTCCTCAAAATCCAGAGCAGAACCCTTTAAAAATCCCATGGATAAATCATCAATAATCACTTTTGCACCTGCCTGCTCAATAAAAATATCGCTCTCATTTTTTGTGACATCGAAAATCATGTTATACTGAAAGCCTGAGCAACCGCCGCCCTCCACCGTTATACGCAAAGCCGCCCCTGGTGCTTCCGCAGATAAAACCTCCACCAGCCTTTTGCTGGCGTTATCGGTTATGATAAAGTCTATTCCAGTCAACTTAACTTCTGCTCCCTTAAGAAATTAACTCACCTTATCATAATTTCTGACAGTTTCAAAGAAGGGACTTTGATTTTCCAGCTTCTCCCGCAGAATACGGTTCTCTTCCTCAAGCTCTTCAACTCTCATTTCCAGCTCATTTATCCGCGAGTTATCAGGCTGAAGTGCGGCCGGGTCGCGTTTTTCCTGCAGGCGTTGCTTCAGGGAAATTATAGTGCTCTCCAGCCTTACAAGTGCTGTTTTCAGCGCTTTAATCTCAGCGGACGTTTTAATGGGAGTAGAATTCTGCATAAACATAAACTATACCTATCGCACTTCAAGAGTGCGATAGGTATAACTTTTATGTTTTGCGCATGGCCGCCAATCCAGCCCCACGCGCATTATATACTGCTCGCAACTCACAGGATAAAATCAATACACCGGATACGCGAGCAGTATAGTAATTCAAAACTATAATTGCAATTTGTTATGCGGCTTCTTAAATGAGTGGGAAAACTATATAGAAATAAAATGAAAACTAATTTGAGCGTGGAACAGGGTAAACAAGCTGCGGTATCAATATCTGAAATGGCTAATGCCATCAGGTTTCTAGCCATTGATATGGTGGAGGCTGCGAGTTCCGGCCACCCCGGAATGCCTATGGGCATGGCGGATGTTGCTACGGTTTTGTTTTTAAATTATTTGAAATTTAATCCCGAAAATCCTGACTGGCCGGATAGGGACAGGTTTATTCTCTCTGCCGGGCACGGCTCAGCACTTCTTTATTCGTTGCTATACTTAACCGGGTATGGCCTGCAGGTTGAGGACTTGAAAAATTTCCGTCAGCTAGGCTCAAAAACCCCTGGCCACCCAGAATATGGCCTAACCCCAGGTGTGGAGACTACCACAGGGCCTTTAGGGCAGGGGCTTGGCAATGCTGTGGGTATGGCACTGGCTGAGGAGATGCTGCAAGCGCGTTTCAGCGAAAAACTAGTTGACCATTATACATACGTTTTAGCAAGCGATGGTGACCTGATGGAGGGTATCAGCCATGAAGCTCTAGCTCTGGCGGGGCATCTGCGCCTTAATAAACTGATTGTTCTGTTTGATGATAACGGCATCACCATTGATGGCAATCTGGCTCTAAGCGCGTCGGACGATGTGCTGAAGCGCTGTGAATCATACGGTTTTATAACCAGAAGAATCAACGGCCATGACGCTGGGGAGATTGACGCAGCGCTCACCTGGGCTAAACAGCAGGATCGCCCGGTATTCATAGCATGTGTTACAAAAATTGGTTTCGGCTCTCCTAATCTGGTGGGCAGTGAGAAATGCCATGGCAGCCCGCTCGGAGCAAAAGAGGCAGCAGAAGTCCGCAAGGCTTTAGACTGGAATCATCAACCATTCACCATTCCGCAGGATATTCTAACCGCCTGGCGTGGGGCAGCAAGCAGGAATCTGCCTGAATATAGTGCCTGGAAGCAGCGTTTTGACTTGGAGAAAAAGGAAACTCAGCGCGAATTCACCCGCGTGATGGACGGGCAGCTACCATACGGCTGGCCGGAGGCTATAGCTGAGGTAAAGGTACGTTTCACTAAGGAGAATAAACCGCTGGCCACCCGCAAGGCATCGCAAGCGGTGCTGGATGGGCTTAAAAAGGCCGTACCTGAACTTATCGGCGGTTCGGCTGATTTAAGCGGCTCCAACGGCACGCTTGCTAAAGGCATGAAGCCAATCAAGCCGGGGGATTTCAGCGGCGATTATATTCACTATGGCATTCGGGAACATGGCATGGCCGCCATAATGAACGGCCTTAATCTGCACGGCGGATTCATTCCTTATGGCGGTAGCTTTTTGGCGTTTACTGATTATTGCAAGCCATCAATCCGCCTGGCGGCGCTGATGAAGCTTAAAGTTGTATTCGTCATGACTCACGATTCTATTGGCCTAGGGGAGGATGGGCCGACTCACCAGCCAGTTGAGCAACTGGCTGGTCTGCGCGCTATACCCAACCTGCTTGTGCTGCGCCCGGCGGATGCGGTGGAAACGGCGGAATGCTGGGCTTTGGCACTGGCAAATCAGGATGGACCATCGGTATTAGTACTCACCCGGCAGGATCTACCATTGCTGCGGCATAGCGTATCTGGCCTGAATGAATGCGGGCAGGGGGGCTATATTTTGCAGGATTGCAGTAAATTGCCCGATGCTGAATCGCGCCGCGTAACACTGATCTCCACCGGCTCAGAGGTAAGCATAGCGGTTGATGCCAGAACAATTCTGGAGGGTAGGGGCATACCCACGCGGGTGGTATCCATGCCCTGCACAGCTCTGTTTGAGCGGCAGGGGGAGGTTTACAGGCGCAACACCCTGGGTCAGGGGCATTTGAAAGTGGTGATAGAAGCAGCATCCCCCTTCGGCTGGGATCGTTACTTCGGCAAATACGGCTTTTTCATCGGCATGAGAAGCTTTGGCGAATCCGCCCCATACCAGGACTTATACCAGCACTTTGGCATCACCAGCGAGGCAATCGCCAACGCCGTCTCCGCAAGGCTTGAGGGGTGAGAGATATTAACGTTGTCTATTGTTATTTCTCTGGGATACTCTGTTATCTTCTGGAATAATTCCTAAAGTTTGAGATAATTTAGTGTATAACTCTTGCATCTCAACTGGAACATGGTGTCTTGTATTTAAGCTAATTTGAAACCTAGAGTCGTCGGCTTTATAAAAAGACATCATTTGTCTTAATCCAAGAACTAAGTTATGGAAAAATTGTGCGCATACTAAAGTATTAGACTCGATATGCCCAACATTCATGGATTGAATAGCATCTATACAATCAATTGTACTTTTCATCCAAGGGGCAACGCCCTCATGGAGCGTTTTATTATTTATATTTGTTAAGGCATTCGCTTTGATATTTTTTAGAGTAACAGTATAATTAGTGGCTATACCTAAAGCTTCTATAGTTCGTTCACGTTGTAAATCATCATTAGTAAAGGCTGGATGACTGGAGTTTATTTTATATGCCTGCATTAAATCAGCATCAATTAATTTAAATAACTCTTTTAACTGTTTTGATATTTTTGGTTTAAGAATGCTTCCTATGCCAGTAGTATTTAATTTTCTTAACCCATCCAAGGTGTCACCTAACTGGCTAAGTTGTGTATGTATAGACATAAAGCGTTGGGATCCTATACTACGCAAGCTGTAAGTGAAGTTTTGATTTGAAGTTGAAATGCGCTCCAGTAACTCAATAATATCGCTTCTTGGTTTATTATTATCAACCAGACTGCGTAATTCTTTTAAGCTTGTTATATGATTAATTATTATGGGAGATATGGTAACTGTATTAGTCATTGAGTGCGTTGCGGTGGTTAATTAAGTTGCTTATCAGTGTATAAACAGATGTTTACGGTTTCGTTACATAACAAGCCATTTTTTGACATTATTGACGGTATGTAAGGATTAAATAGTTGATTATCATTAACCGGATAGGGGGAGACATATGAATAACTGGCGTGATCCAGTGCATCCGGGGGAGATTCTGGCAGGCGAACTGAAAGAAATCGGGCTGAACGCTTCACAGCTTGCAGATAAGCTAGGGGTGGCAAGAAACGTCTATATACTTGCTCGCGGTTTTGCTTTAACTAACTGTACGCGGCCAAGTGTAATGAGACAGCTTATGCGGCCTTTTGGAGAGTATTATTGATATACTGCATAGGGGTTTGTCCGTCTAGCGCGAAGTGAGGT
>CAYTOJ010000136.1:0-4550 GCA_964439415.1 uncultured Rickettsiales bacterium | reverse complement strand
ATAGTTTCCATGGTCAATATGGAGTACAAAAGTATGCGCCTCATTGAAAACTTCCATCTTACCTTCAGGATTTAATTTCGACCCCAGCATATTTCCTTCTGCATCACCGTTAATGTGAATGCCTGTAAAGTTTAAGCCTGAGATTGAAATATCATCTTTATCATGATTAAAATCCATTATTTGGTCGTATTGTGAAGCTGTACTATCAGTCAACTTATCAAACAAGAATACATCATTGCCTTTGCCACCATAAAGTTCATCACTTCCATGGCCGCCATTAAGAGTATCGCTACCTTCACCCCCCTTAATGAAATCATCGCCTTTATCACCCTTTATGCTGTCGTTTCCACTATCACCTAGAAGGGTGTCAGAGTCACCGCCGCCAGCTAAAATATCGTCACCTTTACCGCCACTGATAATGTCATGGCCGTTATCACCATAAAGCTTGTCATCGCCTTCACCACCGCGGAATGTATCATTGCCGTTGCCGCCATAAATGGTATCATTGCCTGTGTCTCCAAACACGCTATCCGCGCCACTCAAGCTGAAAATCAGGTCGTTGCCCTTACCACCGTAGAGAACATCATTCCCTGAACCGGCTACAATAGTATCATTCCCTTCATGGCCATTATAATAAATCGGGGCATCTGACATTGCATCTACAGCCTTGATTTCACCTGAAGCGATAGGCAGTACTGGGGTGTAACCTCCTGTTCCGTTTACCTCACCTGCTGTTCCAGAGCCTTTACCCTCCGGTACAGTGATACCATGAATAACAATTTCTCGATTCTCCAAGGGCATTAAATCTGCAAAGGACTTCTGCATGTCCTCGTTGGAGAGGTCATATTTATAGGTTTCAGAAAAATCAATTTTACCGTCAGGTGCGGTGGGGAAATCTTCTAATGCCCCACCTGCCGGTGAAGTTAAATCAAGTAAAATCGGGCCATAGAATGGCAAGCCTTCCTGCAATTCAACGAAGCCATCATTATCAGTATCCGCTGATTGTGGTGGAGTAACCGAGTTTTTTCCATCATCAAGACCATGAATATGCTGAGGATGAGGCTGATTCTTTTCTAAGCCAGTTGCATGAATATCAACCGTAAGCTTATTTTCCTGTAGTTTAATAGACCTCTTTCGAAACTCGCTGCGGTGAGCAAAATGCGCGAAGCGAGCATCGCAGAAACGCAAGTGTACAAAGAAGTACATGCGGATTCGAGAAGCGCAGAGACAAGCAAGTTTGCCAGCGCAGTAGAGTTACGAAAGAGGTCTAATATCAGCATCAGCCTTAACACCTGAATTATTAAGGGCTTGCAGAGTTGCCTTGAAATGTTGGGGTAAGCCTGAAAAAAAATCATCTTCGTTCGAGCCAGATGGTATATACTGTGAATTAACTTGCTGTTCTACTGACATTATTCTCTCCTGATTTATGGTTAAACTTTCTAACCAGCAAGGACTAAACCGAAAAAAATAATTAATATATTATGAGCAACGCAATAATAATAAAAATTAAATATTTAGAACTGGAGGAAACGGCCAGTACTAACGACGCCACTCTGGAACTGGCACGCAGCGGTGCTGAGGAAGGCCTGGTTGTAATCGCAAAAAGGCAGACCCGGGGCAGGGGGAGGGAGGGGAGGGAGTGGTTATCACAGGAAGGAAATCTCTTCTGCTCTATACTTCTGCGCCCAAAATCCAGCCCTGAGACTGCCGCACAAATTGGTATTATATGCGTTACATCACTTAGTCATGCACTCACTAATAATTTTAACCTTAGTTCTGCTAATTTTGCCTATAAATGGCCGAATGACTTGTTATTAAACGGCAGAAAGGTGGCGGGAATATTGCTTGAAGGCGCCGTCAGCAATAAAAAAACTGATTATGTTGTGGCCGGAACCGGAGTTAATTTAGTCCATAGCCCTGATATAAAAGTGGAACCAGGCCGCCCCAGCCCTTCATCAATATATCAGGAATCTGGTATCAGGATAACCCCTGAAGAATTGCGGTCAGCTTATATAAACGAATTTATTACCTCGTACACTATCTGGCAGGATAAGGGGTTTGAATTTATCCGGGAGAGATGGATTAGCAGAGCCTGTAACATGGGAAAAGAAGTAACTATCAAGGGTGCTTCAGGTGAGATTAAGGGTACGCTAATGGGTATGGATTCTACAGGCAGATTGGAGATTATGCTTGAAAACGGAGAACTTAGACATATAAGCGCAGGAGAAATCTACTTTAAAGGAAGCTGATGCTGCTGGCCATAGATGCGGGAAATACCAACACTGTCTTTGCTGTATTTGACGGTGATCACCTGAAAAGCCACTGGCGCATTGCCACTGATTCGCGCCGCACGGCAGATGAATATGCGGTATGGATTCTCAACCTGTTTGCCATATGCGGTATTAACCGGGGTGATATAAAAAATGCCGTAATTTCAACCGTTGTGCCGCGTGTTCTGTTCGATCTTAAAACCGTATGCAGAAATTATTTCTCTTGTGAGCCGCTGGTTATTGGCGAGAATAATGTACAAATGGGGATGCAGATTAAAGTAGAACGCCCCGCTGAGGTAGGGTCAGACCGTCTGCTTAACGCAGTTGCAGCGCGCAAATTATACGGAAATTCCCTGATTATTCTTGATTTCGGCACGGCTACCACTTTTGATGTTGTAGACAGTGACGGCGCATACGCAGGCGGGGTAATAGCCCCGGGTATTAATTTATCGCTGGAAGCCCTGCATATGAAGGCCGCAAAATTGCCTAATATCGCAATCGCCAGGCCGGATAAGGTAATAGGGCAATCAACTATTTCCGCCATGCAATCCGGTATCTTTTACGGCTACCTGGGGCTGATTGAGGGCGTAACCAGCCGTATCATCCGTGAGAGTGGTGGAGCCATGAAAACTATTGCCACCGGCGGCCTGGCACCACTTTTCGCCCGCGAAACTGATTTTATAAATTTTCTGGAACCTGATTTAATACTCCTGGGTTTGAAGGAAGTTTTTGCACTAAATAACATAAGTTATAACCGTGATGCATAAAAGCAACTGCCCCGTGATATTGGGTGTGAAGATACTATGCCATCTTGATTTTAATAAGCTCAGGAGTATTAAGGATGCTAATCAGCTATAAGCTAAAGATACCATCAATTTCAATTTAGGAGTTTGTCATGAATTTTAAGATATTATCCGCTCTGGCCGTGCTTTTGACGGTTTCAGCTTGCGAAACTGCACCTGGTGATGGTGCTAATGTTGGTAATGGCGGTAATGTCGCCGCAATGAACGGTGCAGATGGTTCAGCGAGTTATGGTGATGTTACGCCAGGTACTCAGGCTGATCTAGTTGCTAACGTTGGTGATCGCGTTTTTTTTGGCTATGACAGTTCTGTCATCAACGATGAATCAAAATCAGTGCTGGATAAGCAGGCTTCCTGGCTTAAACAGTATGGCAGTGTAAGTGTAACTGTTGAAGGCCATTGTGACGAGCGCGGCACACGTGAATACAATATGGCACTTGGGGAGCGGAGAGCTTCCGCAGTTAAGGGGTATCTGGTGGCTCAAGGTGTTGAGTCCGCACGAGTGCAGACCACTACATATGGTAAGGAGCGCCCCGCTGTTGTAGGAAGCGATGAATCATCATGGGCACAGAACCGCCGTGGCGTTACAGTAGTTAATGAGGGTGTTGCTACTAACTAAAAGTTCTAATATATTTGATTTAGTAGCCCGGTGTGTTTAGCTCCGGGCTATTTTTGTAATGTAATTTACTAAGGCTCTGAGTCATAAATGCGGAATAAAAAGTTTATTTTATCTATTTGCGCAGTAGTTTTTCTTCTTGTTACTGTACAGATGTCAAGCCATGCAGTAGCAGCCTATGGAGAGGGTATAACGCCGTTAAATCAAAATAGTTCTGATGAGTTGCCATATATAGATGGCACGGCAGATGAGCCTCAAAACAAACCTCAGGCCCTGATATACGGCAGTATTGGTGATGAGGAGATTAACGAGCGGATGCGCTCACTTAATGGCCGCATTGAGGAGCTTGAATATAAGCTGAAGCGTATTGAAGAATCTGTAAATAAAATATCCGCTGATCTTGACCTGCGCATTAAGGATATTGAAGAAAAATACCGCCAGGCGGAGAAACCTGATCCTGCAACGGATGCATCAAATACAGCACCTGCGATTGAAATGCAGCAGCCGGGTGGGCAGGATAAGAATATAAAAAAGCCTGATGATACATCAACTGGAGCACCCAAGGAAAATAAACCCAAAACTCCGCAGGAGCAATACAGCAAAGCATTCAAGCTTTTAAATGCTGCTAAATTTGATGAGGCAAAGAAGCTACTCACGGAATTTACCCAGGTGCACCCGAGTGATCAATTGATTGGTAACGCCTATTACTGGTTAGGTGAAATAAGTTATGTTAAACGTAATTATGTTGAAGCGGCAGATAATTTTAAAAAAGGTTTTGAGAACCGCCCTGACGGACCAAAAGCTCCGGATAATCTGCTGAAACTTGGCATGTCCTTAAGCGCTCAGGGAAAAGGGCAGGAGGC
>CAYTOJ010000135.1:0-4610 GCA_964439415.1 uncultured Rickettsiales bacterium | reverse complement strand
TGTCTTTAAGCTTGGGAGCCATATAGCTGCCCAGAAAGCTTGAGGACACTCCAAACGCGATAGCTGAGAAGAAGGTGGATGCTACATCGCGGAATATAAGACGGCCGGTGCCACGGTTGAAAAAGTCCTTCACGGCATCGCCGCTGGCCTCCGGTTGCAGTGATTCCGGCTTTACGCCGTTAAATATCTGGTCATATTTATTTTTAAGCCAGTTGTATGTAACACCAAAGACTGAGAAGGAAGCGCCGATAATCAGCCATCTTGAAGTTGCATCTTCAACTCTGGTATCCCATGGGCGAGTGCCTGCTTTTTCATCACCCTTCTCCCCCAGCAGCTTTGAAACACCACTGATAGCCGCTGATAATGACGATCCGTTATCTATGTTTTTTTTAGTGTCCGGGGGAAGCAGCTTGTCCAGCTCACGCCAGGCGACTGAATAAGCCAGGCCAAACGGCACTATCCCCAGCGCCACCATTGAGATGTTGCGGAATACAAGATCGCTGGCTGTGAGGGCTTTAGTAGTCACTGCGCGATCCCCTATGTTGCCCGTTCCGGTACTTTGGGAGATTTAAGCGCCAGGGTCAGCATGGTGGTAACGGCGAAACCTGTAATCAACTGCAACCCGTTGACTATAATCTCCTTTGCCGCATTGTCGAAGGAGTCTCCGTCAATCTCGAACTTCTTTTTAACAAACTCCGGCATCATTTTTTTGAATGCTGATGCCGCGCCATGCACGATATAATCAGTTGCGCCGTGGAAACGGTCAAACGCCTCCAGCACTATCACGCCGCCGAGCGTTGCGGATACAACAGCATCAAATATACCGCGTGATAAATACTTGGCCTTCCGGCCTAAGTTGCCTATTTGCTTTTCCTGTTTTTCTTCAGCCAAACTCCCCCCAGATTAGAAAGCGTACTAACGATAAAAGATTACTGCTTTAATCTTAAGGTTTTGTGACGGCTTGATGCTAAAGTGATAATTTAATGTAACTGCCCAGGTGGCCTGCTGGTCTGGATGTACATTGCTTGTCTCCCCCACCGCAGGCATAGGGGGATTAAGGGGGGGAATGTGTTGGTACTACCGAAGGAAGAAAGGTTCCCCCCCCTAGCCCCCCCCGCAGGCGGTGGGGGAAGCCGAGAGTTCGTGCCAACACCTGGGGAGTTGCATTTAATTCAGGGGTGGGGAGATAAGCAGACCATCGCTGGTGTTGGCAGATACCTTGATTACGCTGCCCTCAACGAACTCTCCGGCCAGGATTTTGCGCGCCAGCAGGTTCTCCAGCTCGCTCTGAATTACGCGCTTTAATGGTCGTGCTCCATAAACCGGGTCATACCCGGCATTGGCCAGCCATTCCATGGCGGCTGTATCCAGCACTAGTGTCAGCTTGCGATCTTTCAGGCGGTTTTGCAGTCGCATGATTTGCAGCTTTACTATGTCTGACATATCGGCGCGGCTGAGGCGCTGGAATAATATAATTTCATCCAGACGGTTTAAAAATTCCGGGCGGAAGGCGCGGCGTACAACTTCCATCACCTGCGGGCGGATATTGGCAGTATCCTCCCCATCCGGCAGGTTGGCCAGATATTCCGCGCCCAGGTTTGAGGTTAGTATTATAATCGTGTTTTTAAAATCAACGGTATGCCCCTGGCTATCTGTCAGCCTACCGTCATCAAGCACCTGTAACAGGAGGTTAAAAACATCCATATGGGCTTTCTCGACCTCATCGAACAGGATAACCTGATACGGCCTTCTGCGCACCGCTTCCGTCAGCACGCCCCCCTGTTCATACCCCACATAACCGGGCGGTGCGCCAACCAGACGGGAGACTGAGTGCTTCTCCATATATTCGCTCATATCTACCCGCAGCAATGCGCTTTCATCGTCAAACAAAAATCCGGCCAGGGCTTTGCTGAGTTCAGTTTTGCCGACTCCCGTGGGGCCTAAAAACAGGAATGACCCTATGGGGCGGTTTTCATCCTGCAAGCCCGCCCGGCTGCGCTGTACGGCGTTTGATACTGCTGTTACCGCCTGCTGCTGGCCGATTACCCGCTGCTTTAAGTGCTCATCCATTTTAAGCAGTTTTTCCCGCTCGCCTTCCAGCATTTTCGATACCGGTATGCCTGTCCAGCGGGAGACTATCTGGGCAATGTCCTCAGCGGTTACCTGTTCCTTAAGCAGTGCCTGACTTTTGATTTCCCCAGCGGTTTTTACCTTTTTCTCAAGATCGGGGATGATGCTGTAGGTAAGCTCCCCGGCTCTGGTGAAATTGCCGCTGCGTTGCATTGCTTCCAGTTCGGTTCTCGCTTCGTCCAGTTGTTCTTTTAATTTTTGCATCTCATGCAGTTTGGATTTCTCCAACTGCCAGCGGGCGGTAAATTCCTGAGATTGTTCTTCCAGGCTTTTCAGTTCCTCCTCCAGCTTTATCAGCCGCTCCCTTGATGCCTGGTCACTTTCCTTGCGCAGGGCTTCCCGCTCTATTTTTAACTGAATCAGCTTGCGGTCTATCTCATCCAGCGCTTCCGGTTTGCTGTCCACCTCCATACGGATACGGCTGGCCGCCTCATCCATCAGGTCAATTGCTTTATCCGGCATGAAACGGTCGGTTATATAGCGGTGCGCAAGCGTGGCGGCGGCGACCAGCGCGCTATCAGTGATTCTGATGCCGTGGTGCAGTTCGTACTTTTCCTTAAGGCCGCGCAGGATGGAAATAGCATCCTCCACGCTTGGCTCACTTACGAAAACTGATTGAAAACGCCGTGCCAGAGCAGCATCTTTTTCAATATATTTACGGTATTCATCCAGCGTTGTTGCGCCCACGCAGTGCAGTTCTCCCCGTGCCAGGGCAGGCTTTAAAAGGTTGGAGGCATCCATTGCGCCTTCCGCTTTGCCCGCGCCCACCAGTGTGTGCAACTCATCAATGAATAATATAATTTCCCCGCTGGCAGATGTTATTTCCTGCAGTACTCCCTTCAGCCGCTCTTCAAACTCCCCGCGAAACTTCGCACCAGCTATCATTGCGCCTAAATCAAGGGATAGTAATTTTTTACGTTTTAAATTCTCCGGCACATCCCCTGATACTATGCGCTGTGCCAGCCCCTCTACTATTGCGGTTTTGCCGACTCCCGGCTCGCCTATCAGTACCGGGTTGTTTTTGGTGCGCCTTGCCAGAACCTGCATGGTGCGGCGGATTTCCTCATCCCGCCCGATTACCGGATCAAGCTTGCCCTTAGAGGCCGCTTCAGTTAGGTCACTGGTATATTTTTTCAGCGCCTCATACTGGCTTTCCGCATTGCCTGATGTCGCACTGCGTCCCTTACGCAGGTCATTAATAGCGGCGTTCAGCTTCTGCGGGGTTATTTTCGCTTTGGCTAGAATTTCCCCCACCGGTGTGCTGCTTTGCATGGATAGTGCCAGCAGCATCATCTCCACGGTTACAAAATCATCCCCCGCTTTTTGCGCGGCTTTCTCAGCATCATCGAACAGGCGGGCTGTCTCAGGTGTTAAGTGTAACTGCCCTGCGCCTGAACCTGAAACCTTGGGCATTTTGTTAAGTGCGTTTTGAATATCAGCTTTAACTACGGACGGATCAGCATCAAGTGATGTTATAAGCTGTGCGCAGAAGCCCTCGCTATCATCCAGCAGCGCGGCTATAATATGCTCAGGGGTGAACTTCTGATGACCTTCCCGAAGGGCAAGGCTTTGCGCGGCTTGAATAAAACCTTTAAGGCGTTCAGTATATTTCTCAAAATTCATAATTCTGCCTGTTGTGGTGAAGATTATTGGACAGTAATTTTATAGGGCGCATAAAGGCTGTTTCAAGTGTCCTACAATTTCCAGTCAGCGCGTGGGTAATGGCAGGTGTAGCCTGAAGGGTAGTGCTTCAGATAATCCTGATGGTAGCCCTCAGCCGGATAAAAAACGCTGGCTGGCGAAATTTCGGTTACAACTTCTGCCGGCCATTTTTTTGATGCATTAATTTGCGCTATTAACTGCTCCGCTGTGTTTTTCTGCTCATCATTCAGGTAGAAAATAGCTGAACGGTATGACGTGCCAATATCATTACCCTGCTTGTTTCTGGTGGTGGGGTCGTGAATCTGGAACATGAATTCCAGCAGTTTGCGGTAGCTGGCAATAGTGTTATCGAAAACAATCTCAAGTGCTTCCGCATGGCCTGGGTGATTCTCGTATGTGGGATTATCATTTGCGCCCCCGGTATAACCAACCGTGGTATCAATCACCCCTGGCTGGCTTCTGAATAATTCCTCCATACCCCAGAAACACCCCCCTGCTAAAATTGCCCGTTCAGTAGTCATGATGTAAAGATATTTGAAAATTCGCCATAGCCTTCCTCCTCAAGCTGTTCTTTAGGAATAAACCTTAGGGAAGCGGAATTGATGCAGTAGCGCGCCCCGCCATCTGCTCTGTCGTTAAATATGTGACCAAGGTGAGAATCTCCGTGCAGGGAGCGCACTTCTACGCGCTTCATGCCATATGATAAATCTTCCTTCTCCAATACATTGGTTTCAACCAGTGGCTTAGTGAAGCTAGGCCAGCCCGTGCCGGAGTCAAATTTATTTAGGGAAGAAAACAAAGGCTCACCAGATACTATA
>CAYTOJ010000134.1:0-4656 GCA_964439415.1 uncultured Rickettsiales bacterium | reverse complement strand
AGCCAGCGACAAGCAAGTTTGCCAGCGCAGTAGAGTTTGGAGAGAAGTCTAATATGGTTCCGGAGTGAGAAGCCTTATTAACGCAAAATGCGTGGTGGGGCTGCTTGGTGGCTCATTTAATCCAGCCCATGTGGGGCATTTGTATATATCATTATCCGCCTTGAAAATGCTTGGCATTCAGCAGGTATGGTGGCTGGTTAGCCCGGCGAATCCCTTAAAGCAGGCATCCGAACTGGCTGATTATTCGCTTCGCCTGAAAAAAGCGCGGGATACTGCCATTCACCCACGTATTGTAGTTACGGATATAGAGCAGCACTTGAACGTGCGTTATACAATAGACACGGTGAAGAAACTTAAAAAAAGATTTTTCCGCTGTCAGTTTATCTGGATTATGGGGGCGGATAATCTGGTGAATTTTCACCGCTGGAAAAAGTGGCGGGAACTGGCTGATATTATACCAATTGCGGTGTTTGACCGGGGGGATCTGGCTTTAAAAGCGAGCAAATCCCCCGCAGGCAGAATATTGGAAGGGTTCAGCCAGCCGGGGGCGCATCAGTTGCGCCTGGCGAAAATCCGGCCACCTAAAATTTCTTACCTGAAAATCAGGAAACACCCTGTTTCAGCTAGTTACCTCAGAAAAACCCTTGGAAAAAATGCCTTTATGAGTTAAATTATGGTAAATGGCTGAATCGAAAATTTATTTCCTGGCCAGTATATACTGCTCGCGCCTCTGATGTATGGAGTTTTGCAGTTAACTGGCGAGCAGTATATACGCGCATGGGGCTGGATTGGCGGCCATGCGCAAACATATAGACTATATACTCAAAACACTCTTCAAGTGTTTTGAGTATATAATGGAGGCGGCAAAATTACCAGTATAGATTCCGGCCATGATTCGAAATGGCTTCTTGCAAAAATTGAGCAGGCGCTTGATGACGGTAAAGCTGAAGATGTAACGGTTATTGACCTGAAAGGTAAGGCCGATTTCGCAGACTATATGGTGGTGGCCTCTGGCCGCTCACAGCGGCATATTTCCTCTCTGGCGGACAATATAGTTGATGTTCTGCGTAAGGAAGGCGTAACTAATTTAAGCATTGAAGGCGCTAAAGCTTCCGATTGGGTATTGGTTGATTGTATTGATGTGGTGGTGCATATATTCCACCCTGAACTGCGCAAGCTCTACAGTCTGGAGAAAATGTGGGAAATGCCGCTAAAGCGCGAGACTGCTTATGCATAAGTTATATTCTATCTGGACTTTCTGATGAAAAAGCGAAGTGATTATACAGCGGTTCTGGTATTTAGTGATGGCACGGCGTTCCCGGGCTACGGCATTGGGGCAAAAGGCGATGCTCTGGGGGAACTATGCTTTAATACCGGCATGACCGGGTATCAGGAGATTTTAACTGATCCATCCTACGCCGGGCAGATAATAAACTTCACATTTCCACATATCGGCAATGTTGGTGTTAATGGGGAGGACTATGAATCCCGCGCTATCTTCGCCAGCGGCCTGATTATGCGGGAGGATATAACCAACCCTTCCAGTTTCCGCGCTGAGGATCATTTAAACGACTGGCTGATAAACAATAATATAACCGGAATCTGCGGCGTTGATACACGGGCGATCACCCGAATGATCCGCATAAAAGGTGCTATGAGTGCTGTAATCAGGCATTCAGCATCGCTTAATCTGGCTGAAGATAAACTAAAATTACAGGAAAAAGCGCGCAGTCACCCAGGTTTAAGCGGGCTGGATCTGGCGTCCAGGGTGAGTGTGGAGAAGCCATACGAATGGATTATGGGGGCATGGGGGCATGGGGGCCAGAGGCATAAAACCGGAGTGCGTCATAAGGTGATAGCACTGGATTTCGGGGAGAAACTGAACATCCTCCGCCTGCTTAAAAGCACCGGGGCGGATGTGCATGTAATGCCAGCAAGTACAACTTTTGATGAAATAATCGGCATGAATGCGGATGGGGTTTTTCTCTCCAACGGCCCGGCAGACCCTGAGCCAGTTTCCAAGTATACATCGGAAGTTATAAATAAGATTATTGCGGCTAATATCCCATTATTTGGAATATGTTTGGGCTTTCAGCTAATTGCCCTGGCACTGGGGGCTAAAACGCGCAAAATGAGTCTGGGGCATCGCGGCGGCAATCAGCCGGTGAAAAATCTGGAAACCGGGCAGGTGGAAATCACCAGCCAGAATCATGGTTTTGAAGTGCTGGCGGATACCCTGCCAGCAAATGCTCTGGTAACTCATGTTTCCTTGTTCGATGGCTCGCTGGAGGGCTTCAGGCTAAAGGATAAACCGGTAATGGCAGTACAGTATCACCCCGAAGCATCCCCCGGCCCCCATGACAGCCAGTATCTGTTTCAAGTCTTCGCAGATTTGATGAGGCAAAAAGCGCCGCAAGCCCTCAGCAAGCATTGCTGATGAATGGATGAATTCGGGATTATAGATAAGTATTTCTCGCCACTGGCAGGAAAATCCAGAGCCGCCGCCGGCTTGAAGGACGATGCAGCTTTTATCCGCATGAATGCGCCGGGGATAATGGTAATTACCACCGATACCATAGTGGAAGGGGTGCATTATCTGGAAAATACTCCGCCGGAACTGGTGGCGCGTAAACTTATCCGGGTAAATGTGTCTGATCTGGCGGCCAAGGGTGCGCGCCCGGCGTTTTATACCTTAAACGCCACATTCAACGGGAAAGCCACTGAATACTGGATAGCCGCCTTCAGCGAAGGGCTGCGCCAGGATCAGCGAAAATTCGGTTTGAAGCTTATGGGCGGCGATACTACCAAAAGTAATGGGTGCATGGTTTTCGGGCTAACCGCCTTCGGTGAGGCAAGCAAACCAGTTAAACGCCGGGGAGCAAAGCCGGGCGATTATGTTTATGTAACCGGCAGCATCGGCGATAGTTTCCTGGGTCTGAAAATCGAGGAATTCAAGAGCAGAACACCAGATTTACCTGACTGGGTAAAATCCCTCACGCGCTCGGAGTATTTTGTCAGGCGTTACCAGTTGCCGGAACCAAGGATATTAGTGGGGATGCATCTGGACAGGATAGCCACGGCAGCGTGTGATGTGTCGGATGGTCTAATAGCGGACCTTGGGCATATCTGCGAACAGTCAGAAGTGGCGGCTATAGTTATGGCTGCGGAGATTCCCATAAGTGTACAGGCAGGCCGTTTGATAAAATCAGGCGTATTCCATTTAAGTGATTTTATAACCCATGGCGACGATTACGAAATAGTATTTACATCCCCCCGTGAGAAAGCGCCAATGGTGGCGGAACTGGCAAGATTTGCGGAAGTAAACATAACAAGAATAGGGGAAATTGTTACAGGCAAGGGGGTATTAGTGCTGGATGATACTGGCCGACCAGTGACTCTACGCAAAAAAGGGTATGAGCATTTCAGCGCTTCCGTTAGCGAACCAGCAAACCTATGACAGTGAAGCAAGCAACCGCCATTGGTTTTACGGCTATTTTAATGTGGGCGACCATGCCTGCGATTGCGTCGAAACTGAGCGGCATTCCGGCGTTTCAGATTAATGCAATGGCACTTGGCACAGCTTTTCTGCTGACATTATTGAAATGGGCGCTCTCAAAAAATGGCCTCAGACAGGAACTGTCCAGTAACTTCAGCATACCTGTCAAGATATGGCTCCTGGGAATCTTCGGGATATTCGGGTTCCACCTTTTCTATTTTCTGGCCTACCGCCATACACAGGCAATAATGGCGGCGATGGTGGTGAATCTGTGGCCGCTGATGACTATCATGCTCTCAAGTCTGGTTCTGCGCTATCCCCTGCATGCCAATCATATACTGGCTGGCCTAATGGGTTTAAGTGGAGTGGGATATATAAGTTATGCAAGATTCGCGGGGGAGCAAGCTCATTTTGCAATGGAGCATCTGCTGGGAATGGCGGAGGCATTCATTGCCGGTATCATATGGGCGCTCTATTCCGTTTTATCGCGCAAATATCAGGCTGATATGAAGCGGGATTCCGTTGGGGTATTCTGCGGTATATCCGCACTGTTATGCTGGATATGTCATTTTGCACTGGAAAACAGCGTGATGCTCTCAGCACAGCAGTGGCTGCTGATTATATATCTGGGCTGCGCCCCGATGGGTCTGGCCTTTTTCACCTGGGATTACGGCATGAAATACGGCAATGTCAGAAGCCTTGGTATACTCTCATACATCGGGCCGCTGGTGGGGATTACTCTGCTGATTCTCCTGGGGTTTGCTGAGTTTAGCAGCAGCGTACTCATAGCAGGTGCTTTAGTTATCGGCGGGGCTGTTATCGGTACACACAACCGCAAAACCGCCGCTATAGCGGCAAAAAACTGACTTATACTCAAAACACTTGAAGAGTGTTTTTTCGTATATTGTTTTTATGTTTGCGCATGGCCGCCCCGCCAACCCCATGCGCGTCTATACTGCTCGCGAATTAACTACGCTTAAGTCCACACTCTTGAAACGCGAGCAGTATAGTAACACTTCTTGACAGGTATCATCCGCAGACTGTAATGCTAAGATACTAGCGCAGCCCCTAATGCGAAGGCTGAGAGGCCGTAGCGAAAACTAAGCCGATGGGAGGTTCAGCAACGCTGGAACGACCAAAAAAAAGAATACCAGGCTGCC
>CAYTOJ010000133.1:0-4716 GCA_964439415.1 uncultured Rickettsiales bacterium | reverse complement strand
AAAATCTTCCTGCTCTCCATAACCCTGGGTTTCGGCCACTTCGCATTGCTGTTCGCCGCACTGGCGAATGGCCTGGATATTGCCACAACCGTTGTTACTGGCCAGCTCAGTGTGCCCTTCTCGTGCCTGCTTAGCGCTGTGGTGTTGGGTGATGTTATCGGAAAATGGCGCGGCCTGGGGCTTCTTATATCCTTCAGCGGCATTCTGCTTATCGCCGGAACGCCTGATGCAGCGAACAATTTCCCCGCATTTCTAATGGTGGTGGGCGCGGCGCTGTGCTGGGGCTTTTCCAACCTGATTATGAAACGTATGGAGGCTGTGCCGATAATGTCCACCCTGGGCTGGATGGCGGTATTCACAGCGCCGCAGCTACTTATAGTTTCCATGCTTATCGAGCCTGACATAGCTCAGCAGTTACAGCATTTTCAACTGAGAACAGCCTTCTCCCTGGCTTATACCGTTATTTTCTCAACTTTAGTTGCATATGGGTCGTGGTATTACCTTTTGCGTAAATACCCTATATCCTACGTTGCGCCTTTCATGCTGCTGATCCCCCTGTTCGCCGGGGCACTTGGAATAATTGTGTTTGGCGAGGTTTTAAGCGCACTGAAAATAACGGGAGCAGCACTTACCATTCTAGGCGTTGCGATAATTGTCATCCGCCGCCCTAAAATCGCCGTGCAGGAGGTTTAGGTGGAATCCGGCCTGATTACCGATGAATCGCAACTGGAAGAAATCATCAATCAACTGGCGGCAGTGCCAATAGTTGGCATTGATACCGAATTCGTGCGGGAGAAAACCTACATACCAGCCCTGGCGCTGATTCAAATCAGCGATGGTAAAAACTCATATCTGATAGACCCACTTAGCGATATAACACCGCAGCCGATGCTGCGCCTGCTCACCAGTAATGCTTTAAAGGTATTTCACTCACCGTTTCAGGATTTTGAAACGCTGCTGCGCTACTGCGGGGAACTGCCAGCACCATACTTCGATACGCAGATTGCGGCTAATTTCCTCGGTTATCCTCATAGCCCGTCGTATGGCCTGCTGATTCAGGATTTTATTGGCGTGGAGCTGGATAAATCCAGCCAGCATACCAACTGGTTGAAGCGGCCATTGGATCAGCGCCAGATTGAATACGCCAGGCGGGAGGTGATTTTTCTGCCGGAATTATATGATAAAATCAGGCTGAAATTGCTTGATGCAGGGCGCTTGCCCTGGGCACTGGAGGAGATGCAGCGCTACCTGGATAAAAATCTCTACACCCCCAAACCGGAGGATGCCTATCGCAGAATCAAAACCGGCCGCCTCACTCCTCTGGAGACACTGATACTGCGGGAAGCCGCTAGCGCGCGGGAGGAATACGCAGTAAACCGCAACCTGCCAAGAGCCTGGGTAATGAAGGATGCCGAACTTGTGGAAATAGCGCGCCACAAACCCCGAACCGTTGAGGATTTGAAACGGATACTGCCAACCAACCGCCCATCCGCCGTTAGAACTTTAGGGAAGAATATGATAGACGCGGTGGAACGGGCGCATAACCTGCCCTATCCGCCGGAAGTAAAACCAGCGCGCCCCAGCCAGCGGGAAATGGATGAACAGGAACGTATAAAAATCATCATCAGGCAGGCCGCGCAGGAGTTAAACCTACCAGAGCCGCTGCTTGCAACCACGCAGGATATAAAAAACTATATAAAATCCCCCCCTACTTCTATCCTCAGCCAGGGCTGGCGCCTGGATGCTTTAAAAGACAGGCTGTAAATTCCTGCCGTATTTCAGCTATGATTTAAAAGTGGTATATTCCGGGATTATTCATATACTGTGCGCTGGGTACTGCGGAGTGCGACAGGTTATATGACCCCAGGGCCGATAATTGCGCAACGGGTGCTGTCCCTTACACGGTCGTGGCCGTGTGATATGGCGCCCACTTATCATGCTTGGGCCGTGTGTGGCTTAAGTACCACCGCCTCAGGCGGTACCCTTTTTATACTTGCCTGAGTTTTAAGAACCCGATGAATCCTGCGCTGTTAATCACGGTTATACTGATATTGTCATGTATGCCTGCCAAGGTCATAGCTGGTGTGGCAAGTTTGATGCCAGGTGAGACAACAAAACTGACAAAAGCTTATGCTGCTGACAAACAGGTTAAAGCATCCGTTGACAGCTACATAATAAAGCCTGCTGATAAAGTCATTAATGGCAGGATTGCGCCAAATCCGCAAATAGCAATCTATACCAGCGGCAATGAACTGGATAACCCGAAGTCCAAGAAGAACACCAATATTTTGAAAGAAGATGCCAGAGGTGCTTACCAGTTGGCGCTGGCCTTTGTGATAACAAAGAAGGGTGAATACCGCGACAAAGCAAAAGAATACATCCTAGCCTGGGCTAAAACCTACACCACCCCCTCCCATGATGCTGTGGCTAATACCAACATTGAGAATCTCTGGCGCGCCTATGACTTAATCCGGGATGAATTTTCCAAAGAAGAAGCCGCTGCAATTGATAAATGGATTGGCTCTATTACCGCCGCTGTCATGGCTACTAATGAGTCTAAAGCTCCCAAACCTGTCGCCCACCCCGGCCTGAACACCAGGCTTAATAATCACCGCAGCCATCTTTTAAAGATTGTCGCCCTGGCAGGTGTTATAACCAGTAATCAGACTTATATAAACTATACTGTTACAGAATTTCCGCATCACCTGGCGGTAAACTTTACTGAGAAGGATGGCTCCGGCATTGATTTTATCGCCCGTGACTCTGTGCGCTATCACGCCTATTCGCTGGAGGAGATGCTGAAAATAGCGATTCTGCTGGAGAGAGCCGGAAAACTGAAAAATGCATTTGAACTCAAAGCAGATAACACCAATCATAACACCCTGCAGCTGGCTTTAGCCTTCCTGCTGCCGTATGCGAACGGCGAGAGAAAGCACCTTGATTACGCCAATTCCCTGAATGTGGAAGCTGATGGATCAAACCGGGATCACAAGCGTTTAGGCATTACAGAATTTGATCCCGCCAAATACGCGGTAGATTCAATTGAGCTTTCGGCTTATTTTGCACCATCAGTACAATCCGGCGGCAAAGATTATGACTTATTAGACTTATCCCGCAGGTTGCGTAAAACGGGAAATTATTATCCATCCTTGCAAACCTTGATTAATTTAGTGACTTCTCCCTATCAGAAAACCAGATAAGCAATGATAGATATTTTAGAGACTATCAAACAAACAAAGCTTGAGGAAGTAACCCGGCTTAAACAAAATGGCCTGCCGGAGAAAGCTGAAGTCAGGAATATGAGCTTCTCCGCTGCCCTGAAATCTAAAATTGCGGCTGGCAAGCCAGCATTGATAGCTGAAGTTAAAAAAGCCTCCCCCAGTAAAGGTATCATCCGGGGGGATTTTGACCCGCTCACAATAGCAAAAGCATATGAGAACGCAGGAGCCGCCTGCATATCGGTACTGACTGACCGGGATTTTTTTCAAGGCACAAATGAATATCTCACCACAGTAAAGCAGGCCGTGCAGATACCAATACTGCGCAAGGATTTTATAATTGCCCCGATACAGATAGAAGAAGCGCAAAGAATAGGGGCGGATTGCATACTGCTGATAATGGCGATGCTGGAACTGCCACAGGCGATGGAACTGGAAGCAGCAGCAATGTCAATGGGTCTGGAAGTGCTGATAGAAGTGCATAACGATGCAGAATTGAAGCAGGCTTTAAAGCTCAACAGCCCCATGATCGGCATAAATAACCGCAACCTTAAAACCTTTGAAGTGGATATAAATACCAGCCTGGATTTAAGCAAAGCATTAGCTGCAAAGTCTGATTCCAATAACCGTATCCTGATTGCCGAGAGCGGCATAAACAACAATGCGGATATTCAGCTTCTGCAAGCTGCCGGGATACATTGCTTTTTAGTGGGGGAATCATTAATGCGGCAGGATGATGTTGAGGTTGCAGTACAGAGACTATTAGGTATGGTGTAGCTTTTACTCAAGTAGAGTTGCATATGGACATTATTATACCGGGAATTAATGTTTCCCTGCCGCTGGAGGATATAATCGCCCCGGCTATTTTCTTTTATTGCTGGTATTTTTATTCGGTAAAAAGCGAGAAAATGGCCATGAAGCAGCGCATGGGTGTGCTAGCCATAATGCACAGTCACCGCCTGAGCTGGATGCGCGCCATGGTGCGGCGGGAAAACCGCCTTTCAGACGTAAACGCTGTGGGCAACCTCATGCGCAGCATTTCATTTTTCGCATCCACTTCCGTGCTGATTGTGGCGGCGCTGGTCAATGTTATCGGCAATCATGATAAAGTCGGTGAAATTCTGCATAGCATACCATTCTCCCAACCCAATAACCAACTGTTGTGGGAGATGAAAATACTGGCGATGGGCATTTTGTTCATATTCGCCTTTTTCAAGTTCACCTGGTCGCTCCGGCAGTACAACTATGTAAATGTGCTAATTATAGGCGCGCCACCTGTAACAGAGCCGGATGAAGTGCTGGAAGCCTACGCGGTGAAAGCGGCGGAGCTTACCACCAACGCAGCCCGGCATTTCGGTTATGGCCTGCGTGCCTACAACTTCGCCCTGGCGGTGCTGGGCTGGTTTATAAATGCCTATGTTTTCATAGCCGTGACCATGTGGGTGATGTGGGTGCTGTACAGGCGTGAATTCAGATCCAAAACCCTGGAGCACATCAC
>CAYTOJ010000132.1:0-4734 GCA_964439415.1 uncultured Rickettsiales bacterium | reverse complement strand
TGTCTCCCCCACCGCCTGCGGGGGGGGATTAAGGGGGGGGAATGTGTTGGTACTACGGGAAGAAGCAAGATGCCCCCCCCTAGCCCCCCCCGTAAACGGGAGGGGAATCTGAGAGTTCGTGCCAATACCTGGGGAGTGGCTATTATTCTACTGGCATTGACATGTGATACTGCCGTAGCCTCCGACATGTCCGGCTGCCTGTCCTACAAGAAAAAGCCGGAAGGGGTGCGCGTACTGGAGAGGAAACTACTGCAAGCCGCCCGCAAAAAAGACGTAAAAACCTTAAAAGAACTGGTAGCGAAAGATGTTAAATGCAGCTTCGGCGAATGTGTGGACAGAGAAGCATTCCTGGAACAATGGGAACTAAACACCAGTCCTAAGAAAAGTGAAATCTGGAAGGTGATACCTAGTCTGGTTAATCAGGGCGCGGCAATGGAGGATGGAGTTATAACCTACCCCTGCACCGCCGTAATCCCCCGTGGGGACTGGACATATGGGGTGCCCGATGCAACCCCCGCAATGGTGATGGACGGGGCATACCTGCATGTGGAGCCGAAAGATAAAGCGAAAATCCTCAAAGTTCTACGCCGCCATGAAACAGTGAATCTGCACATTGCGCAAAATTTTGGTGAAAGCAGAAAATGGCTGAAGGTAAGTACCCGCGATGGTAAAACCGGATTTGTTCCTGCTAAATACATAGATGATGGTTTCGGCACACGCACAGGCGTAGCTAAATCAGGCAAGAAGGATTGGAAAATCACTTATTTTATATCCGGAGATTAATGAAAAAAATAGGCATCATAGGCGCGGGGGCATGGGGAACGGCACTGGCAATGGCAGCTAACCGAGCCGCCTGTGAAGTAATGCTGTGGGATAGAAACGCACGGCTGATCACCGACATCAAAAACACCCGCTATAATTCGCATTACCTGCCGAATGTATACATTGACCCCACTATTACCGTTACCGATTCTTTGA
This sequence comes from uncultured Rickettsiales bacterium, assembly GCA_964439415.1. Taxonomy (GTDB): domain Bacteria; phylum Pseudomonadota; class Alphaproteobacteria; order Rickettsiales; family CAZAGG01; genus CAYTOJ01. The sequence continues at coordinate 3,756 of CAYTOJ010000132.1, read as the reverse complement.
ACATGGTGTGCAGTGCTGAGATTATAATCCTGGCGATACCAGCTCAATATGTACGCTCCACCTGCATTGCCGTTTCTAATTTCCTCAACGAGGAAATACCCATAATCGCAGCATCCAAGGGCATAGAGATCGGCAGCCTGCTGCTGATGAGCCAGGTGGTTGCAAGCGTGTTGCCATATAACCCGGTAGCGGTTTTATCCGGCCCCAATTTCGCCGCAGAAGTAGCCGCAACACTCCCCGCCGCAACTACTATCGCCTGTGACGATGAGGAACTGGGTAAACAGTTGATATTTACCCTGGGCACAACCATGTTCAGACCGTATTATGTGAATGATATTATCGGTGCGCAGGTTGGCGGAGCTATGAAAAATGTCATCGCCATTGCCTGCGGAATCACAGCGGGGCGCAGCCTTGGGGAGAATGCCCGCGCCGCGATTATCACCCGTGGCATGGCGGAAATCAGGAAAGTGTGCGCTTATATGGGGGGCAGGCAGGAAACACTGCTCGGCCTTTCCGGCCTGGGTGATTTAGTGCTTACCTGCATGAGCGAGAAATCCCGCAATCTTTCATTCGGAATCGCCCTGGGCAAAGGCAAAACTGTGGACTACCTGATGGAGAAACACCAGGACACCATAGAAGGCGTGGCAACCGCAAAAGCCCTTTATGAACTGGCGGAGAAAGCGAAGCTGGATTTACCGATCTGTCAGTCCATCTGTGCTATCCTGCATCAGGGTGCGCCGCTGGATGAAACCATACAATCAATCCTCAGCCGACAATTCACCACCGAATAAAATGACATATTTCTCACCATTTTTGAAAATACTCTCGGAACGCGGATTCATTCATCAGGTAACCCACGGTGACGGGCTGGACAAACTGCTCAGCGCGTCTAATGTCACCGCATACATAGGTTTTGACTGCACCGCCCCTTCCCTGCACGCCGGTAGCCTGGTGCAGATAATGATGCTGCGCTGGTTGCAAAAATGCGGCCATACGCCAATAGTGCTGGTTGGCGGCGGAACCACCAAAATAGGCGATCCATCCGGTAAGGATGCCAGCCGGAAAATGCTGACCATAGATGAAATTGAAAGCAACAAACGCGGCATTAAGAAAGTGTTCAATGCTTTCCTGGATTTTGGTGATGGCAAGGCACTAATGGTGGATAATGCAGAATGGCTGGATAATTTAAACTATGTGGAATTTCTGCGCGATTATGGCAGCCATTTTTCAATCAACCACATGCTTAGCATGGAGAGTGTGAAAAACCGCCTGGAGCGTGAACAGCACCTGAGCTTCCTGGAGTTCAACTATATGATTCTGCAAGCGTATGACTTTGTTGAGTTGCGGCAGCGTTATAATTGCCGCCTGCAAATGGGCGGTTCCGACCAGTGGGGCAATATAGTCACGGGGATTGAGCTTGGGCGGCGCGTGCAAACTCAAGCACACTCTGAAGTTGATAACAGCTTATTCGGTCTGACTACACCGCTGCTTACCACATCATCAGGGGCGAAGATGGGTAAAACGGCGCAAGGCGCGGTGTGGCTGGATGCTGACATGTTATCCCCCTATGATTTCTGGCAGTATTTCCGCAACGTGGAGGACGCTGACCTGGGCAAATTCCTGCGCCTGTTTACTGAACTGGAGATAGAGGAAATTGAACAGCTTGAAAAAAGCGAGGGTGCAAAAATCAATGAAGCCAAAAAAATTCTCGCCACTGAAGTCACTAAACTTGTGCATGGTGAGGATGAAGCCGTAAAGGCACTACAGGCCGCCCAGCAGGTGTTCTACGGCGGTGGCACTGGCGATGGGATGCCGGAGATAAGCATATCAGCGGATGACGCGCAAGCTGGCATAGCACTTAACCAGCTTCTGGTACAGGCTAATCTGGCGGAATCCAACGGCGAAGCCAAACGCCTGATCCGTGGCAAGGGCGTAAAACTGAACGGTATAACAGTTGAGAATGAGGCTATGCGTATAAATATTACGGATTTCCAGGAAGGGGTGCTGCGTTTATCCAAGGGACAGAAAAAACACGCGCTGGTAAAAATCGTATAACTATATATAACTCTCCGGATGGACACGCTGATAGAAAATTATGATCTGCTGCTCGGCAGGCTTGAGGACGTAGAACGCCGCCTGAGCCATGAGTCCATGGAGTCGCCGGATTTGCAGACGCTTTTTGATAGCATCTCCAAAGCCAGGGAAGGTGACGCGCAAAGTTATGCCTTCGCAAAAATGCAGGGAATTAAAATTCTGGAACGTATAAAGTTTGCTATTTCCACTTGGGCAGGCGGGGCAATATCATCTGAAATTTCCATAATCTGCCTGAACGACCTTGATACCGCGCGATCAATACTGCTGGATATTATCGGGGAGGATAACATCAACTATATCTCCATCCCCAGGTTTTAAACAGGGGGTCTGAGCTTAGTCGGCATGAGCAAACCAAAGCTTAGTAATTTTCTCCTGAAGGCTATTCTGTTGCAGTCGGCTTTTTAAGTGCCCAAAATCCACCTGCAGCAGTTCCTGATCCTGATTTCTACAACTGTAAACATAACTCTCCTGACCGGTTTTGCTGTCTACATGCCGTTGCAGGCACTGCGCACAAATCTCCTTCATCATGCACTGCATAGGTGAATTTATGCTGCCAATTGCCAGCACGCCTGGCATATGTGCCGTCATATACTGCTGCACAGCAGCCATTAAACCGTCTGAGCCTATTGTTATCACGCGGCTTATTTTTATATCATTCAGCGGGTTTGATCGCCAGTTTTCAATAGCCTCAATTATATTACCGTGGAATACGCTGTCCCCTGCCCTGCCTGCCATAAACTCAGGCTTTTCATCGCAGCACCAGATCACTTTATCGCTAGCCGCCTCAATATCCTGTGTTTTAAAGCGGTCGCGGTTTCTTCTGTACCCTGCGAAATAAATAACACGGTTGTTATTGTTTTTAAGCGCCTTGCCGATTGAAAACAGCACCGCATTGCCAAGCCCACCGCCTACCAGCATAACAGTTTCATCGGATGGAATCTCCGTTGGCATTCCGGTTGGCCCCATCAGCACCACAGGCTCACATGGCTGAAGATGCGCACATAAATCCGATGATCCGCCCATCTCCAAGGCGATAAGCGATACCAGACCCTTATCAGCATCCACCCATGCGCCGGTTAGTGCCAAAGGCTCCATCAGCAGTTTACGCCCGGTGTTGTTGTGCGCAAAATTCTGTAATTTGAAAAACTGGCCTGGCCGGAAGTTCCTGGCCGCAAGCGGTGCTTCCACCACTACTTCGATTATGCCATGTGCAATACCATGCACTGACTGCACATACGCCCTAATATCCCTCTCAAACTCATAAATCATACTGCCTGAACAAAACCTATGACTATAGTAAAAGCCTGTTTATAGTTTATTGTATAGGGCAATTTTCAGGATATTCTGAGTGGTGATTTATCTGGAGGTAGCGCGCACCTTGAAGATAAGTTAATGCTCTGGCAATTCTGTTGCAGGTTCTGTTGTTAAAGCACCCAGGTTATTTATTACCTGCTGTTTATTTGGGCTGGAGCGCCGTTGTATTATAGGCCTTTTCTCAGACGCATTTTCATAGAACATTATTTTTGGATCAACCGTGCTCAATTGAGTTATTGATGCATTGTTATAGATGCCACTCTGCACTACTTCTTTTAAAACTTCAGAAATTTGACTCGCCACCGGGTCAAGTTCACTGGTACGCAACCCCTTCCTTTCAGCGTACTG
>CAYTOJ010000131.1:0-4763 GCA_964439415.1 uncultured Rickettsiales bacterium | reverse complement strand
GTGGACAACGCAAAGAAGGGCGTTGCCCACATCCCCACAGGCTCCACCACAACAGAAAGAAAGGATTTTAATGATGAAAGAAAAGTGATAGAAGCGAAGAACAATCTGCTGGCTGCGTAGCCAGTGAAACATAATCGGCTAGACACTCGCTTAAGTCAGCCCGTTTCCTGTCCAACCGATGGGATCCACCTCTCAATATCTTCTTAACCCCCACTTTTTTTTGTCGTGTAGTGTAACTAAAATGCCATTAATCTTCCCGGCAATCAGTAGCGCGCTGTCCAGTTGTTCCATGTTATGCTTGGCGGGGAATTTGAACTCAACTTCTTCATCTAAAGCCCAGGGCAGTGCTAATTTTTCTTTCATTAGCTGGCCGGAGAAAATCCAGTGCTTATTTTTTAGTGCGCTAAAGCCACAATAAATAATCACTGGTTTATTAGTAAATATAGCTTCACTGATCATGGATATTGAATCACCTGTTACCACCAAAGCATCGGAAGTTTTCAGGATATTCTGATAGGGATTATCCCGTGATGGTGAATACTTGTAAAAATCATAGTTTATTTTACCCTTGAGCGCCTGATCCAAAACTTCTTCAACTTTACCTCCGGTGCGGCGGCTCGAAGTAATACTCAAGCTTGCATCATATAGGGCTGCCATTTCTATCAGCATTCTGGCAAATCTTGCTATTTCATCAGGCAAGTAACCAGCTTTGCTAGTACCGCCCCCTAACAGCACGCCAATTTTACTGATTTTTTTTTCCTGCTCAGGGTATGGGAAATCTGCTCTGTTCAGGCGGTGGGGAGCAAGCAGAATTCTATAAATATTATAACCAGAAGGTAACCTATCATGATATGGGCAAGCAATCAGGTCAAAATCCCTGATTCCCGATTGCGGATTCATGATGTGAACCAGCTTGATGTGGGGATTATGTCGCTTAATCCAGCGCGCTACTGGCGCTGTGCGCCGCCCGGCGGATATAACGATATCAGGCCTCAGTTCCAGCACTGCCTTAACATTCTTTAAGGAATCGCCTTTAAGTCCATATACATGCGCGCCCATTATGCTATTGGGAATGCGGGAGAAAATCCCGAACTCTGTCCGCACTTCCACAAACGGCAGGCCGGATTTTTCTGCAACACCCAGCGCCTGATTAGCGTGCCCCATGATGGAATCGGCAAGAACCAGTATAAGGGGATTATTTGAACTCATATTTTCCAGGTGTTTTGGTGATATACCTGTCGCACTTCAAGAGTGCGATAGGTATATCTTTTATATGTTTGCGCATGGCCGCCAACCCAGCCCCATGCGCGTATATACCCTGAAGCGGTTGCGCGAAGCGCAGAGCGATGGGCAAAATAAACAACTGCTCGCCACATAACTACAAAAAACGCACTCTTGATTCGCGAGCAGTATATACTCCTCGCGAATCAAGAATACGGATTCTTTGCAGTGATTTTGCGAGCCGTATACAAGATTCTTTTTACTTGATTGGGATTGTTGATATACTGAAGTTGTGGCAGTTTTTAAAATCCTTAATTTTGTGAAATGCAAGTAATCTGGATTGTTATGTGTGGTGATGAGGGATGGATACGGGAGACGGGAAAAATAAGGGGCAGAAGAGCAAATTCAGGGAGCGTCTTGAATATGCTGTAAGCCAGCAGAACGGCCAGAGCTTTAAGCATAATCTGCAGGATGCTTTAGCTAAATCGCTCTGGCTGGCTCCTGTTTTTATAGCTTTGTATACACCAATAGAATACGCGATTAATAATTACGTTGAGCCTTTCTGCGCCAAAGTCTACAGAAAAATAAAGGGCGACCCGGAAGCCCAGATGCCAAAAATCACCCAGACTTTATTTAAGGTAGCCTCTCAGTTTATCTGGTTTCCAGCGATTTTCCTGGCGGATACACTCCAGAAATTTTTTGCGCGGGAGGATGAGCGGGAGACAGTCAAAAACTCAGGAAATCCTCAAAATCCCGGTTGCACCACAATAAATATGAATATAACTCTGAAGGCGGATGCAGGGAAACCTTTACCTGAAAATGTTGAGACTCTGGCTGAGGAATCACAGCAAGGAAACCTGCGCAGTATGAACATATAATAAACTTAAGTTGCGGGCAAAGTGCCATCTAATCCATCCTCCATATTAACTATAAATCTCGCAAATATCAGAGAAAATTATAGAAGGCTGAAGGAAAAAGCGGCAGGCATCCAGTGCGGCGCGGTGGTAAAAGCCAATGGGTACGGCCTGGGCGCGCTGGAGGTAACAGGTTCCCTGCTGCGTGAGGGATGTCGGCATTTCTTCACCGCTACGCTGGATGAAGCCCTTGAACTTAGGGAAGCTTATACGCCGGAAATCCTGCCTGATATATATGTTTTCAATGGTCTGGATACTGCCTGTTGTGATGAATTCCTCGCACATAGGATAACCCCTATACTGTGCTCGCATGAGCAGGTGATTGTATGGAGTAGCAAGGCTTCCGCATTGCATAAAAAACTCCCTGCCGTAATACATGTGGATACCGGAATGAACCGCCTTGGATTCAGTCCCGCTGAGTTTGAAAAACTGGATTCAAGCAGTCTGACAAGCCTGGATATAAAATTTATCATGAGCCACCTGGCCTGTGCGGATGTAGAAAATCACCCCATGAATGCGCAGCAGTTAGACTGCTTTCAAAAAGTGATTAATCGCTTCAAAGGGCAGGCTATCAAATTTTCCCTGGCCAATTCAGGTGGTATATTTCTTGGTGCTTACTACCATTTTGATCTTCTCCGGCCTGGCATTGCTCTATATGGCGTAAATCCTCAGGAATCATCAGTAAATCCCATGCTTGATGTTGTTGACTTGAAGAGCCGGATTATCCAGATGCACTGCGCAGATGCTGACGGCACTGTAGGCTACCGCGCGGCTGGCAAGGTTAAAAAAGGTGCAAAGCTGGCTACCGTCAGCATAGGTTATGCCGATGGTGTACCCTGGAGCCTCTCTAATGTGGCATTCAACGGTTATATAGGGAATTATCCTGTGCCCCTGATGGGCAGAGTTACTATGGATTTAATGGTGTTTGATGTATCAGATGTGCCGGAAGATGTTTTAAACTCAGGCTGGGTAGAGATATTCGGACAGAATAATAAAATAAATGAAATAGCTATGCGTTTAGGAGTTGTTGCCTACGATATACTCACTAAGTTAGGGCGCAGGCCACTGCGAGTATACAAAGAAGAAGATGTGTAACAGCCTCTAAATCACCGGATGCAAAATGGATGAAACCCTGCCACCACTTACCCTGTCAGATAGCGATATGCGCCATATGGCCGAGAAAGTCTTCGGCCTGATTATTGATCATTTCACTACGCTGCCAACACTCCCCGTTACTAAGCCATCCACGCTGGAAAATCTTGCTAAGGGGCTGGCTGAGCCTGTTCCCGCACAAGGCGCGCCTGTGGAGCGGTTGCTTGAGCAATTGCAAACACATGTGTTTGACCAGATGACGCATTCCGATCACCCGCGTTATTTCGCTTTTGTGCCAGGCCCCAGCAATTTCATCAGCACTATGGCGGATGCAATCGCCTCAGCCTTTAACGTTTTCAGCGGCGCATTCATTGGCCCCTCCGGCGTTGCGCAAATCGAACTCACCACAATAGAATGGCTGCGTGAACTGTTCCGCTTTCCCCCGGAGGCTGGCGGCGTATTTGTCAGTGGCGGTTCCATGGCTAATATGACCGGGCTTGCTGTAGCGCGGCATGTAATGCTGGCCGGAAACACCACCAATGCTACAATCTATTTCTCGGATCAAACTCATTCATCAGTCGCAAAAGGGCTTAAGATTCTGGGATTCCAGCAGTTCCAGATCAGAAAAATCCCATCAGACGATACATACCGCCTGCCACTGGATTTGCTCCGCCAGCAAATCGCCGCTGACCGCCTGCAAGGGCTGGTTCCCTTCTGCGTGGTGGCAAATGCAGGCACAACTAATGCAGGTGCGGTTGACCCGATAAAAGAGCTGTCTGCTTATTGCAAAACGGAAGGCTTATGGCTGCATGTGGACGGCGCATATGGCGGCAGCGCGGCAATTACTGAGCGCGGCAGACGTGAGCTTGCCGGAATTGATCTTGCCGATTCACTAAGTATTGACCCGCACAAGTGGCTGTTCCAACCTTATGAAATTGGCTGCGTACTGGTGCGGAGCCGTGAGCATATGAAAAATACCTTCCGCTTTTCAGCCGAATACCTGAAACTGAACGAGCAGAACTCAGAACAAATTAATTTCTGCGATTACGGAATGCAGTTAACCCGAGGCTTCAGAGCGCTGAAACTCTGGCTTTCCTTCAAAGCATTCGGGGTGGAAGCCTTCCGCCAGGCTATAGATATCGGCATTGAAAACGCTGAATATGTGCAGGAACTACTGCAAAGTGATACCTGCTGGGAGGTTATAACCCCAGCCCAGCTTGGCATTATCACATTCCGCTACACCAGGCCGTGGCTTGATGAAGATGCGCTTAATGAGCTTAATAACGATATTGCGCGGGAGATGATTTTCTCAGGTTTCGCCATGCTCAGCCCCACCATTATGGCTGGCAGGCATGTACTGAGGATGTGCACTATCAATCCCCGCACCACGCATGACGACCTAAGCCAGACAGTGGCTATTCTGAAAAACTTCGGCAGTAAGAAAACATTATGATATACCTATCGCACTTTAAGAGTGCGATAGGTATATCAACTATGTTTTGAAGTTGTATAATTATGTTGAATTTTAGCATTAGC
>CAYTOJ010000130.1:0-4806 GCA_964439415.1 uncultured Rickettsiales bacterium | reverse complement strand
CGAAAGAGGTCTATTTATCCCTGCCAGATAATCGCGCACACAGCCGCCGATAAATCGGGTAGTGTCGGAGGCCAGGCCCAGAATCTCAAAGACTGGCCTTGCCATAAGAAACTGCTTAGAAAGAGTCATTTCTCCAGTTTACCTGGAACAACTAAGCCGTTTTCCACATGCGGCGGGATATATAAGCCGTCCGCTTTTTCCTGGTTTAACGCCAGCAGCAGGAAGGCTCCTATTCCCATCATCAGTGTTGCCATCAGCATCAGGAAAAATGGCCCATCGCCAAATTTTGGGATGCTCTCAAGGTTATTCTTCCTGGCTTTGCTGCGCGCATACAAAAGCCACAGGCAATATATAAAAAGCGGAATCAGCGCCGGGTAGAGATATTTAAAAATCAATCGCACCATCTTTCTTGCACGTTGCCAGTAGTTGTTAGTTAGAGTAGACTTACCATTTATCATATAGACTATAACAAACGGTTGCAAATTCATGAAGAATTTTTCTGCTGTCAGAGAATTACCCGCCCTGGAGAATATGGAAAAACTGCGTTTGAAGCTGGAAGCGGTTGAGCAGGAAATAAGCAAAGCCGTTATCGGCCAGGAAAGGGTGGTAAGGCTTACCCTGGCGGCTATTATGGCTGGTGGGCATGTGATGATAGTGGGCGTGCCTGGCCTGGCTAAAACCCGCCTGGTAGAGGCTTTAGGGATAACACTGGGGCTGGATATGAAAAGAATCCAGTTCACGCCGGATCTCATGCCAGCCGATATTACCGGCGGCGAGGTGATGGAGACTGATGCTGATGGCAAGCGTTTCTTCCGCTTTATAAAAGGCCCGGTTTTTGCACAGCTTTTAATGGCGGATGAAATCAACCGCGCCTCCCCGCGCACGCAATCGGCATTGCTGCAGGCCATGCAGGAGCATAAAGTAACTATCGCCGGGGTTGATTATCCCCTGCCCTCACCTTTTGCGGTTGTGGCTACCCGCAACCCGATAGAGCAGGAAGGAACCTACCCCCTGCCGGAAGCGCAGGCGGACAGGTTCTTAAGCGAGATTGAAATATCCTACCCCAGCGAGGCGGCGGAGCTTAAAATAATCACCACAACAACAACCGCTCAGGAAATAAGCCTTAAGCAGATTATGCAGGCGGATGAAGTTAACATGCTGCGGAGCATGGTAAGGGAAATTCCCATGGGCGAGAAACTGGCGGCTGATATAGTAAAAATAGTGCGAGAGACCAGGCCGGAGACTTCTCATATAGATGAAGTAAAAAAATATGTGATTTTAGGCGCAGGGTCACGCGCCGCGCAAGCACTGTCGCTGGCTTCAAGGGCGCTCTGCCTGATGAAAAACCGCTCCATCCCATTATTAGAGGATGTTATAGAGCTACTGGAGTCGGTACTTCGCCACCGCCTGATTCTGAACTACTCGGCGCGGGGAGATGGCGTGAGAACTGCGGATATAGTGGAAGCCATTCTCCGCAAAGCACTGTAGATATGAATAGAAGAAATAACTGTACAGATTATGGTACTGCCTCTCGGCTTCCCCCACCGCAGGCAAAGGGGGCTAGGGGGGGGCATCTTGCTTCTTACGCATCTGCATCCGCGCTGGCTTCCCTTCTTGCAGCAAGTGAGATGGAGGCTAATAATCTGCCAGCGCAGGAATTTGTGCACACGCTGAAAACCTTAAGCCATTTGGGTGGTAATAAATTCAAAAGCAAAAGTGGGGAGAGTGAAACATTCTGGCAATACCGGGAGTATCATCATAGCGACTCAGCCGCCCGGATAGACTGGCGCAAGAGCGCAAAGTCGGATCATGTATATGTGCGCCAGCGCGAACTGCTGGAGCCTTCCAGCGTGGTGTTTTTTAAGGATAGCTCAGCTTCAATGAATTTCTCCTCAAGCACTTTATCAAAAGCTGCATATACAAATATTATGCTGCTGACGATAATACGGCTGCTCTGCCGCTGTCATGAAACACCGCTGCTGATGCATAAGTCCGTAAATCACCCCATTAATCAGGCACAACTGGAGCAAGCCGCCGTTATGCTGCTGGATAGCGATGATGGAAGCATTGCACCGCCCTTTATTGCTACCGGCTCTTATCTGATCTGGGCGGGGGATTTTTATTGCGATATAGAACATATCCGCAAAAAACTTGAAGGCTTAAAAACGGCAGGAGTCACCGGACTGCTGCTTGCCGTGCATGACCCGTTGGAGGCTGATTTCAGCTTCAAAGGCCACACTTTGTTTATGGATTTCGATAACAAATCCCGTTTGGAAATTGGCGATCCTGAGGTTTTGGCTGATGCTTACCGGAAGGAATTCCGAAATCATATGGCAGCGCTGGAGGAAACTGCGAAGCATAACGGCTTTTCATTCTTCAGCTTCCCCACCGCCATTCCTGTGCATGATGTATTAACCAGGATTATAAGCAATTATTTGAGGCATTCCCAGGGCTTGCTAATACACTCAAGTCAGGATAATAGATAGCCGAAATGCAAAGCTATAGTCAATAATGTCAGTAATGCCAGACAGTTGGATTCGTGAGATGTCCCTAAACAAGGGCATGATTGAGCCGTTTGTTGAGAATCTGAAGCAGGACGGTGTTATATCCTACGGTTTATCCTCCTACGGTTATGATTCCAGGGTTTCCAATGAGTTCAAGATATTCACAAATGTTGATTCCGCTGTGGTTGACCCTAAAGACTTCTCCGATAAAAGCTTTGTCGATAGAACGCTGGACGTATGCATTATTCCGCCCAACAGCTTTGTGCTGGCGCGCACCGTTGAATTTTTCCGCATCCCCCGCGATGTTCTGGTTATCTGCCTGGGTAAATCAACCTACGCCCGCTGCGGTATAATAGTGAACGTCACGCCGCTCGAACCGGAATGGGAAGGGCATGTCACGCTGGAATTTTCCAACACCACCCCGCTGCCCGCTAAAATTTATGCTGGTGAAGGTGCATGTCAGTTTTTATTTCTAAAAGCTGATTCTGTGTGTGAGACTTCCTACCTGGATCGCAGCGGTAAATACATGGGGCAACGCGGCGTAACCCTGCCGAAAATCAGTGGCGGATAAAGGTAATATGGCGGCTATACGCATAGGAAATATTGAACTGGAAAATAATGTTCTGCTGGCTCCACTCTCCGGGGTTAGCGATCTGCCGTTTCGCCGCATGGTGAAGAATTTTGGCGCAGGGCTGGTGATCTCGGAAATGATAGCCTCCCGCGCTATGATTATGGAAACGAAAGAATCACTGCTGAAAGCCAAAGCGGAGGCCGAGCAGTTCCCCACCGCCGTGCAGCTTGCAGGCTGCGAGCCAGATGTTATGGCGGAAGCGGCGAGATTGAACGAGGATATGGGCGCGAATATAATTGATATCAACTTCGGCTGCCCGGTTAAAAAGGTGACCAACGGTTACGCCGGCTCAGCACTGCTGCGGGATGAGCCACTGGCCGCGAAAATACTTGTGGCAGTCACTAAAGCGGTCAAAATCCCCGTAACGCTTAAAATGCGCATGGGGTGGGATAAAAACAATCTCAACGCCCCTAAAATTGCAAAAATAGCTGAAGATGCTGGAATTAAAATGCTCACCGTGCATGGCCGCACCCGCTGCCAGATGTATGACGGCCAGGCGGATTGGGGTTTTGTCAGGCAGGTAAAGGAAGCTGTACAATTACCGGTTATAGTAAATGGCGACATTAAAACCTTCGAGGATGCGATAAATGCACTGGCGCAATCAGGCGCTGACGGTGTTATGATAGGGCGCGGCAGTTACGGCAAACCCTGGTTTTTGCAGCAGATGATTCATTACCTGGCAACGCATGAGAAATTACCTGCTCCATCCCTGCTTGAACAGAAAAAAGTAGCAATGGAACACTACCGCGAAATCTGCGGCCATTATGGGGATAGGGTAGGCGTAAAATTCGCCCGCAAGCACATAGGCTGGTATACATCAGGGCTGCACGACTCAGCCAAATTCCGGGCTGAAATAAATGCCGAGAACGACTCTAAAGTTGTACTGGAAAAACTTGAAAAGTTTTATGATATACTGCTCGCGTAGCAAGCCTGAACTCGCATAACTTAAACATGCCCCCATTTGCGAAAAGATTTATCATTTCCGGCAATAAGTTAGGCAGCCCCAGGATTCTCTTTTTTGCGCTGATATGGCTGATGGTTATACTTATAGCCGGAACAATTGCGCAAAAATATATCGGGCTTTATCAGGCGCAGAATCTGTTTTTCGCATCTTATGTAATATGGTTTGGGATAATTCCACTGCCAGGCGGAATGCTGACCATGGCGGTGGTGACATTAAACCTTACCTGCAAGCTGATATTCTGTAGCCCATGGAAATTAAAAAGAATGGGCACAATTATCTCCCACGCCGGAACTCTGCTGCTTATGGTGGGCGGCCTGCTCACAGCCATGCTAAGTGGGGAGGGCAGCATGATGCTATTTGAAGGCGAAACAAAAACTACGTTTTATGATTATCATGAAAGAGAGCTTATTTTATACAATTCACAAAACGGCGTTGAGAAAACAGTCACCCGCCTGCCCTGGAGCGATATAAAGGAGGGATTAAACATTCCGCTACCAGAACTTACCGCCAATCTGGAAGTCATCAGCAAGCACCGCAACTGCGTTGTTAAAGATAACAAAATAATTCCCTTACGCTCACAGATGGAAGATGAAGCAAACCAGACCTGTATAGAGTTACAACTAAATGCTACGGACGATGCTATAAATAAAAACAGTACTGCCGCTCGGCTTCCCCCACCGCCTGCGGGGGGGGCTAGGGGGGGGAAT
>CAYTOJ010000129.1:0-4822 GCA_964439415.1 uncultured Rickettsiales bacterium | reverse complement strand
TTTATCAATAACGTGGTGGTGATTGCCACTTCTGTCTTGGCTACCTATCTTACCTCAAAAGGTGGCGATCGTGACGAGCAGGGAAACTTAATCTTCAGCAATAAAGTATTTGGTGATTACGGCCAGTGGTTTCAGAAGCGTGGCGTATGGCTAGTAGATTCTTTCAAGTCATTAGGTTTGAACGAGGATCAGGCTGAGAATTTCAAGATGGTGCTGTTATCCTTCGTGGATGGATCAATAGCCGCGCCGTTTGTGAAATTCCTGGAGGATCGGCGGGAGAAAATGGCGCGCTGGATTGATAAAAAATTCGGCACAACTCCGGAAGATGAATCAGTATACGATGCTGAACCAAAACAGAGCTGGCTGAGTCTGCTTGGTGCGCGTGTAACGGTGCTGGCGGCAGTTTTGCCCACAGCTATAGGGCTGGATGCATTCAAACTTCATTTTGGCTCACTGAGTGATCAGTCAAAAAAGCTTTGCACTTATATTGATGAAATGCAGGACGTTGCGGTTAAGGCTCACGTTACCGATGCTATTAATCAGCTTATGGGTTTTGAGGGTGGTGACAAGCTGAATCCTGTTAACCTGCGCGATAATAGCGAACGTTTGGCGGATGCAGTTAAAAGTAAATACGGCCAGGAGTCATTAAAGCCGTTCTTTAAGGAGCTTAAAGGCTTAATGGGGAAGGATTATCCATTGGGTTCATTCAACAGTTTGAATAATCACCTGTTCAGAGATCCAGGCAAAAAAATAGGGGCGTATGTTGAAAATAACATGCCCGGTCTGGCAAAGTCGAAATGGCTTAAGCACGTTGATATACCAAAACTAGGCGAAATCCTTGCATTTGAGACTGTCTACACAGCGGTCTGCACAGAAGGGCTTAAGCATATCAGCCGCTTTTTCGCAACGTTCCTAGGCAAAAAAGCCGAGGAAAAAGCAGCGGCAAAGGCGGTAGGTGAGGGGGAGGTTGCCGCGCCAGTTACAGGTTCAGCTTTCACCAATCAGCATGGCAATATCGCTATGGAGACGGCAGAACAAAAGAAGGGCAAGCCATCATCTGCTAGAGCTGAATCCGCACCCACCAAAGGTAAGCCAGTGAGCCTGCTTGGGCTTGACGCACTTGGCCAGCAGCCAGCCCTTGGGCTTGGCACTAGGTGAGTCCTGTCAAATAGTCAGTATATACCAACGAGTGCCATATAAAATTTCAACTCTTCAAACGATAGCGGTATATACCTATCGCACTCTTGAAATGCGAGAGGTATATATACTAAAGACACTTGAAAAGTGTTTTGGGTATAAATAATATGGTAATTAGGGAATGAAGTGCCCGGTTTGCAGTTTTGATGATACTCAGGTTAAGGACTCCCGCCCCAGTGAGGATGGTCTGGCCATACGCCGCCGTCGGCAGTGTCCCTCATGCGAATCCCGCTTCACCACGTTTGAGCGGGTGCAACTGCGTGAAGTGGTGGTGGTGAAGAAAAATGGCGACAGGCGGCCATTTGACCGCGATAAAATCGCCAGGTCGATAATTCTCGCAACACGCAAGCGTTTTATCCCGGTGGAGAAAATAGAAAAGGCAGTGGATTCAGTGGCGCAGAAACTGGAAAATCAGCTTGAGGGCGAAATCTCCACAAATGTTATTGGTGAACTGGTGATGACAGAGCTTAAAAAACTGGATACAGTAGCTTACGTGCGCTTTGCCTCAGTTTACCGGGATTTTACCGAAACAGCCGATTTTGAAAAATTCATCGGTGGCTTGAATAAAAAATCCCGCCGATAAGATTATTATACCTCTCGCGTTTCAAGACTGGAATTTTCTTACGACCGAAGGGGGTGCGCCCCCCTCAGCAAATAAAAGATATACCGCCGAGTGACATATAACTTTCAACTCTTCAAACGATAGCGGTATATCTCTGAAGATCAGAATCAAGCTTCTGCAAGCGATGGTAAATTTGGCATTCCTGCTTGAATGGCTGGCGATTTGCTCTACATAGCAGAGTTCATAATTGATAAATACTGAGTTGGAAACGTGACTGAATTATCCCCCCGCGAAATAGTAACTGAGTTAGACCGCTTCATAATAGGCCAGAAGGAGGCGAAAAAAGCCGTGGCTATCGCACTGCGTAACCGCTGGCGCAGGCAGCAGGTGAGTAATCCGCTGAAAGATGAAATTATCCCGAAAAATATTTTAATGGTGGGGCCTACCGGTGTTGGTAAAACCGAAATTGCCCGCCGTTTGTCACGTCTTGCAAAAGCTCCTTTCATTAAAGTGGAGGCGACTAAATTCACTGAAGTTGGTTATGTAGGGCGGGATGTTGAATCAATAATCCGCGACCTGCTGGAGATAGCTATCAACAGCGTGCGCACCCGCAAGAAGGAAGAGGTAAAGGCACGGGCGGAGCAGGCGGCTGAGGAAAAAGTGCTGGATGCGCTGGTGGGTGCAAACGCGGGGGAGGAGACCCGCAAGAAGTTCAAGGCCATGCTGAACCGGGGCGAACTGGACGATAGGGAAGTGGAAATTCAAGTATCGGATAATTCTAACCCTCTAATGTCGCAGTTTGATATTCCAGGTATGCCGGGCGGACAGATGGGAATCATGAGCATTGGCGATGCACTGGGCAAGGTTATGGGCGGCGGGCGCGTCAAGACCCGTAAGATGCTGGTGGCTGAGGCTTTAAAAGTGTTAAGCGATGAAGAATCGGATAAACTGGTTGATATGGAAGTGATAATCAGTGAAGCCCGTGACCAGGTGGAAAATAACGGCATCGTGTTCCTTGATGAGATTGATAAAATCTCCAACCGCAATGAAAGCGGCCGGGCGGATGTAAGCCGGGAAGGGGTGCAGCGTGATCTTCTGCCACTGCTGGAGGGTACAACAGTCAGCACCAAGCATGGCCCGGTTAATACAGATCATATACTGTTCATAGCATCAGGAGCATTTCATTTAGCCAAGCCTTCTGACTTGCTGCCGGAATTACAGGGGCGTCTGCCAATCCGTGTTGAGCTTTCAGCACTAACCAGGGAGGATATGATACGCATTATAGATGAGCCGGAAGCCAGCATGACCAAGCAGTATACGGCTCTATTGGCCACTGAGAATGTCACGCTGGATTTCACGGCTGATGGCATTGAAGCCATAGCTGAACTGGCCACCAAACTTAACAGTGATGTTGAGAACATCGGCGCACGCCGCCTGCACACGGTTATGGAAAAACTGCTGGAGGATATATCCTTCACTGCCAGTGATGAACCAGGCAAAGTAGTAGCCGTGAACGCTTCCTACGTTGAGGAGCATATCGGCGCGCTGATGAAAAAGACCGATCTAAGTAAGTTTATTTTGTAATTAAGGTATATGAAGTGCGATAGGTATACTCTTTTTCTTTATCGTTCGTTATTCATTAATAAAAATCTCAACACGGCGGTTTTTAGGTGATTTGCCTTGAGCTTTAAGATCAGTACCACCGAATGAAAACACGTTTATTTCACTCTCCTTCACACCCATGCTGATAAGCGCGCTTCTAACAGCATTGGCGCGGCTCAGGCCTAACTTCATGTTGGCTTCCTCCTGGCCGCTGGCATCGGTATGGCCGTTTATCACCACATCGTAATCACCAAGTGCTTTAATATTCTCTGCTACCTGTTTGATAATTCGTTGCCCCTGGCTGCCAACTGCTGCACTGCCTGAATCAAAATATATCACATATTCTTCCTGTCGGCTGCTAGCCGCAGCTTGCGGTTTATGTGTCTGAGAGGCTCTTGGCAGAAGATTCAAAGCTTCATAGAATGCGCTGCGGCAACCATTAATTTCAGCCACCTGCCAGCCATCCTTAAGATTTTCTATCCAGCAATCGTAATTGAAAACGGCATCAGCCGCTTTTGCGGGATTGGTATTTTCCATCCCGGATTTAAGAACCGTGAGAAGCTTCTGCCGCGCCTCAAGCGTTTCCGGCAATGCGGATTTTGCTATACGCCAGGCTTTAGGATCCTCCGGCTCTATGGCCTTGCCGAGTGCGGCTTTTACGCCTTTCTTAGCGAAGTACTGAGAACTCCACCAATCATAATTAGCGGCCTCAGATTCTGAATATTTGCGATACTTCGCTGTCAGCAGTTTATGATACTCACTGCCCCCAGCCTCCAACTTCTTAAGCCGATCCAGATCCCACCCTGCATTGCAGGCGGTAAGGCCTAATAGACTTAATATAATACAGAATCTGGCGTTATTCATATTCATATTACTCTTCTTTGATATACTCATAGAGTGGTAAAACTGAATAATTCGCTAACGCCGGGGCTATACCAATACATTCATTCAAGCTATTGCATCCATGCCACAGTGCATATAGTCATAACACCCGGAGATTGTTTCTGGGATGTTGTTTATATACCTATCGCACTCTTGAAGTGTATAGGTATATTATGAGAGTTGAAATAAGAATCTTGTAGCTGAATTATCCCATGAAAATAGAGGCGCCTATTGGGAAGCCGGTTTTGCAGAGGGCTTAGGAAAGCCTGTGATTTACATGTGCAACAAAGATATTTTCAATGAACCTAAAAAAGTTCACTTTGATGTAAATCATATGCATACAGTAATCTGGGAATCTTCCAGAATGCAGGAAGCTGCTGAAGAATTAAAAGCTACAGTAAGAAACACATTCCCTTCTGATGCAATTCTGAATGACTAACATTTAGTCTATCCCCCCAGGAATACTGGGGGGAGGTTATGTAGAACTGTTCTATTTAATAATCTTAGCGACTACGCCTGCGCCTATGGTTCTGCCGCCTTCGCGGATAGCGAAGCGCAGGCCTTCATCCATAGCTATTG
>CAYTOJ010000128.1:0-4824 GCA_964439415.1 uncultured Rickettsiales bacterium | reverse complement strand
AAAACACACTCAAGTGTTTTTGGTGGTAACGCGGGTTTTTGATTTCCTGAACTCGCTTGCCAGAACCGCATGCTTGAAGAAATCATCACCCAGTTCAGGAATATCAGAATAATCAATATCCTGCTCCTTTACAGCATCCAGCCTTGCCAGTGACTTATCTGACATTCTGCCAAGCTTTTGAGGGTCTAGCGTGCGTCTAACGGTGGTCATATTTCATTTTCTCCCTTGCCTTCGCAGAGCTATTCCCCCTCACCGAACTTATCCATTATAAGTGCTTCCAGTGCGGTGATGGCCTCACACGCATCCGCGCCCTTAGCGGCAAGCTCCAGTCTGGTTCCAGGCTCCGCAGCGAGGGACATAAGGCCAAGTATGGAAGTGCCGGAAGCTGGATCAGAGTCAACATCCCCCACTTTTGCAACTGTAATTTCTGCTTTAAACTGCCCGGCCAGCCTGACAAACTTTGATGCGGCTCTGGCGTGCATCCCCCGCATATTGCATATCACTACATGCTTTATTATGGTGTCCACCAATCCTGCTTCTAGCCTGTCTTATTTGCTTTATCGTGCGGGGCGGGTCTCGCCAGGAGATTAGAAGCCACATTGATATATTTCCGCCCGGATTCCTGAGCCTCCATACATGCCTCAATTATCGGTGTTTTGCCCCTGATGCTGGCGAATTTTATCAGCATCGGCAGGTTCATTCCGGCCACTACTTCCACCTGCCCTTCTTCCATAACCGAGATAGATAAATTGGAAGGCGTGCCACCAAACATATCGGTAAAAATCACCACTCCCGATTCGGTTTTAACTTCCGCAATTTTAGCGACTATTTCCTTGCGCTTATCCTCCATATCATCGCTGGCGGCTATACATACGCAGGCGAAATTGCTCTGCGCGCCAAGAACATGCTCTACCGCCGCCTTGAACTCCTCCGCCAGGCGGCAATGCGTAACTAAAACCATGCCTATCATATCATTACCATTTTTACTACAGCGGCAGAAGCGGCGACCATGCGGGGTCGGATGCCGGAGTGGGGGTTATGATTTCCCGCTCGTTATTGCCAGTTAAATCCACGCTGTAAAGCTTAGGCTCGCCGCCGCGATTCTCCCTGGTGTACATTATCACCCGGCCATTGGGCGACCAGGTAGGCCCTTCCACCAGATACCCCTCCGCCAGGATTCTCTCGCCACCACCATCAGGCCGCATGACGCCTATAAAGAAGCGCCCACCCGCCATTTTGGTAAATGCTATCCAGTCCCCCCTTGGTGACCAGACCGGGGTTCCATAGCGCCCTTCATTAAAACTTATGCGCTGCGCACCCCCACCGTTTGCGCCCATCACATACAACTGCTGCGAGCCGCCGCGATCGGAATTGAACACAATCTTACTGCCATCCGGCGAGAATGAAGGGGATGTATCAATGGATGGATCGCTGGTAATCTTACTCGCCGCACGGCTCCTTACATTCAGCACATAAATATCGGTATTGCCGTTCTGCGCCACTGAGAACGCCACACGCCCACCATCCGGCGAGAAACGCGGCGCAAATGAAATACCGGGGAATTCACCCAGCATCCCCTCCCTGCCCGTTTGCAGGTTGCGTATATACACACGCGGCTTACGGCCACTATAGGCCATATAAATAATCTCCTGTGAATTAGGTGAAAAACGTGGAGTAATCACCAGATTCTTACCATCCGTCAGGTATTTGTTATTGTACCCATCCTGATCCATTATCGCCAGACGCTTAGCACGGTTTTTTGCCGGCCCGGTTTCGGATACATACACAATCCTGCTGTCGAAATATCCATCCTCCCCAGTCAGGCGCTTGTATATCTCATCCGCGATTATATGCGCTGTGCGCCGCCAGTTGGCTTCTGTTGTGGTATATTCCTTACCGATTATCTGCTGCTCCGCCACGGCATCCCACAGCCTGAAACTTACCACCACGCGCCCGCCACTGCCTGAAACTGTGCCGGTCACCACGCCTTGCGCGTTAATCTGCCGCCAGTCCGCAAAGCGTGGCGTAGCCGCACCATTTGCAATACGTTCAATAAAAGCCGCCCGGTTGATGGTATTAAACAAGCCACTGCTATGCAGGTCAGACGTAATCACGCCGCTGATATTCGCACCCAGCGCCCCGCCGGTAAAATCCGTTACCGCTATTGGCAGCGGCTCGCTATGGCCTTGCGTTATATCAATTTTAAGCACCGCCTGCGCCGGATATACATACGCCCCCAGCACAAGCATCAGGCCAGCCAGCAGAGAAATCACAGCAAACCTGCCTGAATTATTTTTACGTTTAGTTAACCACAACATGGACTTCATTATATGGGATTCCTTTTTTCGTTTTCACTATACGTTAATCAAGTGTGTAGTAGACTGTTAACCTATATCACAAACACCTATATACACTGATACAGCTAATTTCAACGGGCATGGCTTTGAACAGTAGACAATATCGGATAAAAAATTTCGATAAGGAATCATTTATTCCGTTCGCCGCTTATTATGATGCTGAAACAATAATCACCAAAAACGGCGAAGTTCTGCAAACAATCAAGGTGGATGGCTTTGATTATAACCCCGACTGCCTTAAAGGTGGCATTGACCTGCGCGACTGCATAAGGGAGGCTATATCAAAATCCTTCCACGATGACAGCTTCGCGGTGTGGATTTCCACAGTCCGCAGCAGAAGAAATTATCAACAGGCAGCCAATTTCAAAACCGATAATCAGCTCGCCTGGTTGATGGAAAAACACTGGCTTAATCTCAGGCGTTATGACTGCCAGTATTCCAATGATGTCTATATAACCATTCTGAAGGAGGCGCAAACCGCCAGGATAGGCGGGGCATTGGGATTCTTACGGGGATTATCCCCCAGCATGGAACGAAATTACCGCATGAGCTACTTAAAGCACTCAGCCGCCGAACTGCGCAGCGCATGTGACAGCTTTATGGAGCATCTGCAGGACTTTAAAGCCACACGCCTGACTATAGAAAACAAAAGTGGCGTTTATTATTCGCAGCACCTGCCATTCTTTGCACGCCTGCTTGGAATGCCGGATATGGAATACCCGGTTGATGAGGTGGACTTATCAGTCATACTGAGTGATTACACACACACACTTGGCTCTGGCACTGTTGAAGTGCGGGGTGGCAATATCAGGCAGTATGGAACCATCCTGACGATTAAAAATTTTCTTGAAGCTCCCGGCTCCCTGCTGGATTTTTTTCTGCAACTGCCCTTGGAATTTATCGTCACGCAGAGCATGAATTTTCTGCCTGCAAAAGTGGCAGTAAACCCATACCGGCCAATCGCTGAGAAATTCACTTTAAGCGGTGATGCTATCACGCAGGAAAAATCCGGCGTTTTATCCATGCTGGAGGCTAATGCGGATAACAAGAAGGCTTATGTTGAACAGCAGGTTAATGTTTCTATTTTTTCTGAGAGCGTGGAAGAACTGGAGCAGACAGTAGAGAAGGTTATAAAAGGGCTTAACGAGCTTGGTTTTCTTTCCTTCAGGGAAGATATTGGCCTTGAGGATGCATACTATGCGCAGCTACCCGGCAATTTCGCGTTCATCAAGCGGGCACGTCCGATAAACACGGCCTATGCCGGGGAGTTTGCCAATATACAGTCCTTCCCGTCCGGCAGACCTGAAAATCCGTGGGGGGATGCCATAAGCATAATCCCTAACCGTTACGGAACGCCCTATTTC
The DNA here is from genome assembly GCA_964439415.1 of uncultured Rickettsiales bacterium. GTDB lineage: Bacteria > Pseudomonadota > Alphaproteobacteria > Rickettsiales > CAZAGG01 > CAYTOJ01. The sequence continues at coordinate 1,103 of CAYTOJ010000128.1, read as the reverse complement.
TTCAATTTTCACAGCGGCGATTCAGGTCATACCCTTGTTCTATCCGAAAACCGTGACCAGAAAAACAGCAGCGCCAACTTCCTGCTCTGTCAGGCAGGCCGTAATGACACACGTATTATCAGCCTGGATATTTCCGCCTCCACCTGCTGCCCCCTGCTGGCTATGGGTGGCTCAATTGTTGGTATTAATGAGGACTACTGCATTAATCCCTTAAAACTGCCGGATAACACCTCCAACCGCAATTTCTGTTCATACTGGATAGGCTCTATACTCTCACTGAACGGCATAACTGTAAACGCCGGGCTACAGCAGGCGGTTAAAACAATTGTCCAGAAGATAATGAAAAATGAAACAGGCGGCAGGAATCTCACCGCCATAGCGGATATGCTGAAAGTAGCCGGGGCGGATAAAGAGGCTGCCGCTTTTGAAAAATGGCTGCAGAAATATCCATTCAACAAGGCAGAAGGGGAGATTGATTTATCCGGCCATATAACCTGCCTGAGTCTTGAGCATATTGCTAAGGATAAAACCCTGCTCAGCCCGGTAGTGATGTACCTTCTGCATATTATAAATTCCCGAATTACCGGGCAGCCGACCATAATAGTGCTGGATGAAGCCTTCAGAATGCTAAGTGAGCCGGTGATTCAGGCGATTATACCGCCGATGCTGGATAGTCTGACGCAAAAGAATGCGCTCATGCTGTTTACATCAAGCAATCCGCACGAGCTGGCTCACACTAAAACAATGCGTCAGATTATGGATAAAATGGCAACCAGTCTGATTTTCAATATATCATATGTTGAGGAGAACTTAAGGCAGGGCCTCAATCTGCATGATCATGAAATAGCGGTTCTGCAGAATCTGAAAAGCGTAGAGGGTGAAGCACTATTGCGAAATGATAGCTTAAATTTAGTGTTACTGTTAAATCTCCGTAACATGACGGATGTAAAATCCATACTGGAGTCTGACGCAAAAACCTTCGACTCCCTAAAGGAAACACTTGCCCGGATACCAGACAGAGAAAACAACTGGCTGCTTGAATTTCTTAAGGAAGAGTCACTTAAGAATGACAGTGCTTTTTAGCATTTTTCACAATGTGGTTA
>CAYTOJ010000127.1:0-4833 GCA_964439415.1 uncultured Rickettsiales bacterium | reverse complement strand
AAAGAACGTGGGGTATCCCACGTTCTTTCTTAGCAATGACCAAAGCGCGGGGGCGGCAGCCCCTTAATATACAAGAAGATATACCCCTGAAATGACATCATTTAAACACACTCCCCAGACGATAGGGGTATATATTACCGGCGGCGGCCTTTGGTGGTGTCGGCTCCCGCCTTGGCGGTGAAGGTTCCCGCCAGATTGATTCCCCTGGCATTGAGTTTTTTTATTAAATCCAGTGAGGCCTGATAGGCCTTAAGTGCATCCGCCAGAAAGTGCAGGTGCGCTTTATCTATAGTGCGCAGTTTATTATCAGCATCCTTTATAATCGCATCCATTTCAGCAGTGATAATGTCAGAATCGGCATTCTCCAATCCCTCCTTCGTATTTCCGGTTTCTGTTTTTTGTGCTGCGGATTTAATTCTGGAGGCCTCAATAACTTGTGCATTCAGTTGTTCGGTTAGTGCCAGGAAGCTTTTATCAGCGGCAGGTTTAAGCAGAGCGGCAAACAGTACGGAATAATTTCTGTACATATCGCTTAAACTCATGGCATCACTGGCCATTTGCCGCCAGGTGGATTCTGTTATGTAATGCTCTATCCGGAAATTTCCTTTACCATAGGCCTCCAGCAGAGCCAGGGGGTGAGTTATCTGCACCCAGAAGAATTTCAGTTTTGCTGCTGAGGCAGGATTATCGCGGTATTCATGCAATGCATTTAGAATATCCTTCTCAAATTCCGTGGCTGGATAATCCGCAAAGGCCACCTTCCCTGCCCTGTTATCTATTCGCATAACATAACGGCTTTTTGTCTCAGTCTCCATATCGCGGGTATAAAACAGCAGAAAATCATGAATATTCTCCAGCATTAGCAGGGGCGGAATCTCTAGTGTTGCAGGAGTTCTAAGAAGCCCCCGCTTCAGCTCCAAAGCTTGCTCAAAATCCCGCACACGCAGGAAAACATGAGCACCCCCTGTAAGCCATTCCTGATGCTGGGTAAGGCGGCGCATCTGCGTGCTGATATCCTCCACCTGCGCTGTATCATGGCTACTTAAAGCCTGTACCAGAAACTCCTGATAATGCTCAATCGGGCGGCGCAGATCGGTATTACTTACATACTGATCATACTGTAATTCTATTGCAGCGATTCGCTCCGCAGTTTCTTTTGCCAGTTCCAGCAAAAGCGGATGTGCGCCCATAAACAGGCTCTCCTTACTATTTCTGTAGGATTGCGGTAAGCTCGCGCATCTGGTGACGTGCGCGTAAAAGGAAAAACCCCTGCGAGGTGAGGTTATTTACAAAAACTGAGTCAGGATCGCCGTTAAACACAAAAAAATGCGATTGCGATGCAACCTCCCCCAAACTTGCCATGGTTTGATCCCACGCCGCCTGCATCTGCCGCTCCCTGATAATATGGGCGTAATCGGCCTGCAAAGCCTTCATGATATGATAATAGGCGTACATTTTGCCTTTTACTTCATAAAAGATTATATCGGCATCGGTATCAAAAAAACCACCTGAGTAATGGCGCACATGCTCATCCAGCGCGGCTGAGGCAGAGCCGATGTCGGCAGTTATACGATCCAGCGTGGCGTATAAATTATCCGCCCGTTTCTCAAAAACTGCCTCCCCTTTGCCAAGCCGGGTGTTATAGCGCACAAGGGACTTTACCGCAGCGCGGTACTGCTTTTCGGAAGAAGCGGTAGGAAGGATAGAGGTTTTAAAATCATATATCCAGATATCGGGTGAGTACTTGAGCAGCCCAGCAGCTTTCTCAATATCAGAGTCTATCTGGCTGCTGCCGCGTACCCGCCCCAGGCTGTCCCCCAGTTCCACCGCGAAGCGGGAACAGGCGGCAAGAATACCACGCTGGAAAGCCGGCATTCTCTCCAGCATCGCAGATGGCATAAAAAATGGGTCATTCGGGGTAAAGCGGGTGTCATTAACTTCATGGTTCACCAGCGCCGTAATTGCCGCTACTGATTCACTGCCGTTTTCCGGCTTAAAGCGCGTATAATCAAAATCGAGGTTATCATTAACACGGTGAATCATCAGCATACCCAGGGGATAATACAGAAAGAACACCGCGCCTGTGAGGCAATAAATCCCTATCCGCAAATTCTTAGGTAATTCGCGGAAGCGTTTTATGTACTGAATCAGCTTGTGCATCAATCGTAGAGCCGTCTGTTTAGCAGTTGCCGATAATGGCCTTACATGACACTATAGCGCCTAACAAAAGCTTAGTCGCTATTTTTTTAAGTTTGAAGTGGTTTCGCCTGCGCAATCTCAGTAGTTCAAGTGATGGTTGCTGTTACAGTCATCCCTTTCCTGCTAAGCCCACATTATTATAGCCTTAAGTCCGTATAGTATTTTTATCGTAACTCCCCAGGTCTGCTTGCCTAGATGTACGTTGCTTGTCTCCCCCACCGCCTGCGGGGGGGGAAACCGAGAGTTCGTGCCAACACCTGGGCAGTTACTTTTTATCTTCTTGAGGATTTTTAGTCTGACCGGAGAGATTTGCCATTTGAGCCTTTGCTTGATTATATCTATCTATCGCCAGTTCATCCAGGGCATATAATATAATAGACCTCTTTCGGAACTCTACTACGCTGGCAAATTTGCTTGTCGCTGGCTGCGCTAAGCTACACAAATGAGGTTTACTCATCTGCAAGCTAAGCTTAGCTCTCAAATCCGCATGTACCCAAAAGTACACTTAGGCTTTAGCTAAAAACGCTTTCAGCGTTTTCCTAACGCCTACGCTCTGCGATGCTCGCTTCGCGCTACTCAAGCTCACCGCAGCGAGTTGCGAAAGAAGTCTAATGAATGGTGAATTCACCCTTGCCGAAACTGAATTCAGCCGGTTTTATCAGACCTTGTGAAGCGACTTTAACGGCGTGAAGTTTTCCATCCAGGTTGCTTTCCCAGAATTTCAGGAATTTCATTAAAACCGGGAAGCACGGGGCGAGGTCTAGATCCTGCCATAGATATGTCTGCAAGAACCAGGGATGATCCGGCATGTGATACAGAATCTCCGCTGTCGTGATCCGGTAATGCTCCAGCATCCGGCTCATTTCATTATTTGAAGAGACGCTCAAGTTCTTTTACCTCCTCTTAAGTTAAGTAATATCACGCTCTCGTTAAATAATTATTAAGCCGAATGGCTTTATATCGTGCTTTTGAGCATATACGCAGTATACACTGAATATTCAGACCTTAATCATTGATAATAGACTTTAATTTTATAGCAGTATGAAAGTAGTTACGCGCTTTGCACCTTCCCCCACCGGCTACCTGCATATCGGCGGTGCTAGAACTGCGCTGTTTAACTGGCTGTTTGCCCGAAGGCATAATGGCAGTTTTCTTCTACGGATTGAGGATACCGATAAACTCCGCTCAACTGAGGATGCCGTGCGGGCAATCCTGGATGGCCTGCACTGGCTGGGGCTGGAGCCGGATGAAAAACCGGTTTTCCAATCCACCCGCGCTGTCCGCCATATAGAAGTGGCGCATGAAATGGTTGCAATGGGCAAAGCTTATTACTGCTACGCCAGCACAGATGAGCTGGATGCCATGCGCAAAACAGCCGGGGCGGAAAAACGCCCATATAAGTACGATGGCCGCTGGCGGGATAAATCCCCCGCCGATGCCCCTGCGGGAATCAATCCCGTTATCCGCCTGAAAGCCCCGCAGGATGGTGAAACGGTGATTGATGACCAGGTACAAGGCCGGGTAGTTGTTCGTAACGACCAGCTGGATGACCTTGTACTGCTGCGTTCCGACGGCTCACCCACTTATATGCACGCGGTGGTGGTGGACGATCACGACATGGGCATTACCCACATAATCAGGGGGGATGATCACTTCACCAATGCCTTCCGCCAGCGCCAGATTTATGATGCGCTTGGCTGGCAGGCTCCTGTTTTTGCCCATATACCACTTATTCATGGGTCTGACGGCGCAAAAATGTCCAAACGTCATGGCGCGGTTGGGCTTGAGAATTACCGCGATATGGGATTCCTGCCGGAAGCAGTGCGTAACTATCTGCTGCGCCTTGGCTGGAGTCATGGGGATGATGAGATTATTTCAACCGCTGAAGCGATTGAATGGTTTGATATTGAACATATCGGCAAGTCTCCTTCCCGCTTTGATATGACAAAACTGGAAAACCTGAACGGCCATTACCTGCGCGAGGCTGATGATGCCGTGCTGGCGGACTTGATAAAAAATAAAATCCGTCAATCTCCCCCCTTGAGTTCTGATGAAATCAGTCTGCTGATTAAGGCTATGCCTGGTCTGAAAAGCCGGGCGAAGAATTTAAATGAACTGGGACAAAGTGCCGCATTTTATTTCGCAAAACGGCCACTGGTTTTAAATGATAAAGCCGGGGAACTACTTAGCAGTGATGCAAGGCGGAATTTGAACGATTTATTAACTCCACTTGGTAGCCTTCAAAGCTGGAACGCGGCAGAAATCGAAACCATAACCAAAGAATTCGCCGCGCAAAAAGCCTTAAAACTCGGGCAAATAGCGCAGCCTCTACGCGCCGCCCTCACCGGTTCCCATACCTCCCCCGGTATATTCGAGGTTATGGAACTGCTTGGCCGTACTGAAACCCTGGCGAGAATTGGAGATATACCTATCGCACTTCAAGAGTGCGATTAGGTATACTCCTCGCGTATCAAGAGTGACATTTTCTTGCGACCGTAAGGGAGCGCGCCGGCGCGGCGGGGGAGTCATAGCTTGAAAGAACGTGGGGTATCCCACGTTCTTTCTTAGCAATGACCAGGGCGCGGGGGCGGCAGCCCCTTATATACAAAAGAATATACCCCTGAAATGACATCA
>CAYTOJ010000126.1:0-4900 GCA_964439415.1 uncultured Rickettsiales bacterium | reverse complement strand
AATCAATTCCTAGCACAGTTGTTAATTCCTTAATGATTGATGCCTCAGCCCTGCTTTGTATCTGGCTCTGATACATGCATGACTTTATAAACCTGTGAGCAATCCGCCTCGTAGCGGGCGAGGCCGCTTCTGCCGTGCCAGAGTGAGTATCTGACTATCTCCCACCTGTCGGCATCCAGCGCGGCCGCATGGAAATAAATATCCGGATTTTTGGCAATAAGTTTATTCTGCCTGTCCTGCTCCCGCTTTACCATATCGCTCAAATCTGCGCTGGCGGGGATGAGGTCAGCCTCCCTCACCGCCAGAGTCGGCGCGGCGGCGCGGTTGCCGTGGCTATAGGCGATCACGCTCCAGGTTCTAACTCTGGGGCGGCTGAAAGTATCAATCACACCCTTGAACAGATCATTTAAAAGAAAATCCCTGGCGGCCTCTTCCTGCCCCCATATGTAGAAAGGCGCGTATAAATGTTCAGCTTCATCAAACAGAAAGGATTTATGGACAAGGCCTGGCAGGTTATCAAAAAACCTGGCGCGCTCCTCCACCCTTTTGCGCACCATATCGGCACTGAAATCAGTGGGTAACTGTATTGTGTATTGCATTGCTCTCATGAACTTGCTTAAGCATCTTTCATGAATGCAGTCTAGGGGTAATTTTACTCCTTCAGGCGGTTATAAAACCATCCAAGCCAGAGCAGGCTTATGCCAAGCCCAAAAAACGAGAGTACCCTGAGCAAGCCTTCCAGTTCAGCGGCATCAAATAAAAACACCTTACCAATAGCAATCCCTATGATGCCAAGTGAGGCCAGCCTTAAAGTACGCTCCCCCCGCTTTGCTCCCAGCAATAGCAAAGTCACGCCAAACACAAGCCAGACAGCGGAGTAGGTATAAACCTCAGCATTGCCTGTTATGCCTGAGTACAGATAATTTCCATGGTAAAGCTGGCGCACATTAAGCGTGATGAACGCAAAGGCCAGAACCAGCAGCAGAGCGCCACTATATTTAGCCCAGGCGGGTTTGCCTGCCTGCACAAACTCACCCTTAAGCCTGTGAATCATGAATATCGGCAGGCCGTAATTGATTATAAGCGCATTGATTACTGGCATTGCCCCCACTTCCTGGCGGTTAAAAAGGGGATTTGCTATTAAAATATCAAAATATACAGTGCGGAAAGCTGCAACCCCAGCCACTACCATGGCACTGATAATAACCGCCCTGCGGCTGTAAGACCGCCCAACCCAGAAACAGGCCAGGGCATAAGCGTATAATACATTAGTTATAATTCCGCGCTCCAGGAACCCGGCTTTCACGAACAGTACATTTTCATTCAAATGGAAGGCATGGCGGAGCAAATAATAACCCATAATGGCAAGCAGAGCCACCGCTCCGGCCTCCAGCAGTTTAACCAGCAGGCCATCATACTGCTTGCGAAGAAAATAACCGGCGGCAACAATCAGACACGCTGGAACACCAAGCTGGAACATCGGCCACTCGACTATCGGCACAGTGTCTGCAACTGCATACAGGCGCAACTCCACCATGCTGTAAACGGTTAATTGCAGAAGCAGTATAAATTGCGGCAGCAGGCGCAGTGCGAACACGCAGGCCAGGATAGCGCAAATGGGGCGCAAGGCTTTGACTTCCAGACGCGTACTGAGCCACGCCACGCCAAGCAATTGCGCAGCGAACGCCACCGGCAGAAAATCACGCTTTAATTCTATGGTCAGCGCTATGGAAATAAACGCTATGCTTGCTGCAGCATATACCGCCAGCACATGTTGCCTTTGCGGATGATCCAGAGCAAAGCTTGCAAAAGCACGGCGCGCCATAAAAGCCGCCAGACCTGCCAGTATAATCGCCAGCGTTCCCCAGAAGGATGGAACGTCAAGCACAATCCCCAGACTTCGCAGCTTGAAATAACCAATCAGGTAATAGCCAATAGCACTGGCAGCAGCCAGCCCAGCCCATAATGCAGGCTTTTCGCTTCGTGACTGAATCACGTAACCGCCGCAGGCATACAGGATAGCGAATATTGATGATATCAGCCCGAAGGTTTCAACATCAGGAATTTCCCAGAAAAGCAGCATCATGGCGTTTACCCACATAGCCGCCCAGGGCGCGAAGCCATACAAACGCTGGTTAAAGTACGCAAGCGTTATGCTGCCTATGGCCAGCAACCCGAACATACTCCATTCCAACCCGCCCATACCGCCCTGTACAGCCAAGACGGCCATAAGTAGAAGCGCACCGCAGATGACAAGGAAGTTTAGAATAGCAGGTAGACTGAATGGGTCTTTAATCCCTTTGAACTGCTCGTCATAACGCTCCCGCGTGTTCATGGTGACAGTTGCTGTTACCGCCAGCAGGAACAGGCCGAGGTAGAGCGAATCCATACCGCTGAAATTACCAACCGCTACCCATATAATCACCCAGGCGAAGGCGAACAGAACCACTGGTATCTCCAGCCATTTCCAGCCCTGCCGTTTTGTGAGCGCAAAAATTCCCGCCAGTAACATGTATAGATAGGAGAAAAGCAGTATGGAGTTAGGTTTATCTGCGCTCACCAGCGCCGGGGTTAGAAATCCGCCCACCATACCAAGCACCGCTATAGGCATACCGTGGCGGATTGATAATATCACGGCCAGGAATGTCACCGCGCCCATGCCCACAAAGCCCAGAAATGGTGGAATGATGTCATACAGGCTTGCGGCCGCGAATGTGCATACATACAAATCCGCTATACCCGCGCCGGATAAAGCCTGCGCTATGCGCTGCCCATTGGAAAAATCACTACGTAAGCGTATTTTCTCAGCCGCAAAAAGCATACCCGCACCAAATAATATGCCAAGAACCACACGGTTAAGCGGATTGAGCAAGCCAATCTCTATTGAGTATTTCACCAGGAAGAATCCCGCCAGTGCCAGCGCCACACCGCCGACCCATACTGGCCAGCGCGTTGCCAGATGCTGCTCTATGTTAAAACTTGATGTTGCCTTACCTGCACTCGGCAGTTCATAATGGGGTGATTCTTGCCCAACTTCAACCTCCCGGATGTTTTCAGCGACTCTCTCAACATCAGGCATTGGAGGGGATTCATGAGTACTGGCTACTGATTCAGTAAATGCAGGTTGCGGTGCATTATACTGCACAGTTGGCTCCGCCTCCTTTGCCGCTTCATGTGAGAATAGTGGAATATCTATTCCCTTTTTCTCCAGATGCAGAAAAACCTGACGCAATTGAGATTTAAGCAGGTCAACTTCCTGCATTAGAGATTTAATCCTGGCGTGGTTCACCCAGGGCATAACCAGGCTGGCCAGAAACAAGGCCACTGCAAGCAACAGAAAAAGGATGCCGATACCCATAATTATCTCTACCAGTTTATACCGTAATTACGCATCATATTGACCATTAATGATGCTTTATCAGACACTTCATGTATTTTTAGTTAAAGCGGATAAATAACTTTAACAGGCCTTTAGCTAAACCTTAGCAAAACCCATGTATGCTGGTTTTATATTTTCGGGCGGATAATGAATTTCAAAGCTGGCGCACTTGCCGTATTATTTATATCAGTGATTCCCGGGCTTTCTCACGCCATGCTGGTATCCAGCGGCACGGGTTTTTTCGTCAGCAATAACGGCTATATTGTCACTAATGAACATGTGGTGCGGGGCTGCTCCAAGGTTATGATTCGCGGTGCGGTGGATAAAACCCAGGCGGAAGTAGTGGCGCTGGACTCTGATAACGATCTTGCCCTGCTGCAAACCCAGAGCGTGCCGCAGCGCATAGCGGCAGTAAGCAGCACCGGCGCCAGACTTAATGTGGGGGAGCCTGTACTGGTAATGGGCTATCCGCTGAATCATGGCATCAGCGGTGATTATGCCGTAGTGCAATCAAAAATACTCAGCCTGAACGGCCCCAAAGGCGAGGATAAATGGATAGAATTTGAATCCAGCGCGCAGCAGGGCAACTCCGGCGGGCCACTGCTCGATACCGGCGGCAATGTGGTTGGGGTAATTGTCGGCAAGGCGTACATCTCACGCCTCAACAGCAGCACCCTGAGGATGGATCAGGTGGCACAGACTGATATAGCGATCTCGCTACCCGTGCTGGAGGCTTTCCTGCAACGCAACCGGGTTTTCTACCGCAAACAGTCCATGGGCTTTAATTACACCAGCTACCGTTTAGAGAACATCGCCAGGGATTATATAGTGAACATCCACTGCCCCAGGTAAAACTCCGCCTGTCACAAAAGGTTAATGCTTTAACTATATTTAGCATGCTTGAAACATAAACTGGTGGGTGGGTATGACTAGCAAGATAAGCTCTGCGGCTGGAGCCATTAGACAAGCATCCAGAAGCATACCACTTGGTGCTAATTCAAGTTGGTACGGCACGAAGCAATATAAATTCACACATGCAGCAAATGGGTTGCTCAGTAATCATTTGCAATATGACTATTATGACTATGAGTCACGAACCTTCCCAGGCATGGAGGTAGCTCCAGAGATAAATTATGTTTTGCTCGCATCAGCTAAGACCATGCTGGATTCAGGCGCAAATGTCGAGGCAACCAGAAAAATTACGGAATTAGCTGGAGGACTTCCTAGCTTGGCATCAGTTGTTATGCACGAAGGAGACTGTGCATTTAATCATAGTGGGCACTTTGTCTTTCAAGTCAGTAAACTATGCGGGGCAATGAATAATGTTAGTGACAACCTTATAGAAATAGTTCCGGGAATGACCATTAGCCCTAAAACTTTATTGGCCGGCGCTACCAATCTATGTCTTAAACGAATGCCGACAGATGTTATTATAGGCGAGCATAATACTGCATTTAACAGTGTGGAGTTAAGTAATGCCATTCTATTAAAATACACAAATACTCCGGAAACTTTAGAGCA
>CAYTOJ010000125.1:0-5013 GCA_964439415.1 uncultured Rickettsiales bacterium | reverse complement strand
GCGAGCAGTATAGACGCGGATTCGGCTGGATTGGCGGCCATGCGCAAAACATAAAAGATATACCTGGCGCACTCTTGAAGTGCGAGAGGTATATCCCAGAAACACTTATCAGAGCGTTTCTGGTATACTCAGCTCTTAGCCTCGCGCTTATAAAGCGTGGCATAGATACCATTTTTCTTAAGCAGTTCTGTATGGGTTCCATATTCAGCGATTGAGCCGTTCTGCACTACATAAATCAGATCGGCATTAATTACCGTAGCCAGGCGGTGCGCTATAAACAGGCAGGTTTTACCCTGCATTAAAGTCTCCAGCGAGGCTTGAATCTGCCGCTCCGTTGTGGGGTCTAGCGCTGAAGTAGCCTCATCCAGCAGTAGAATCGGCGCATCTTTCAGGAATGCCCTGGCAATGGCGATACGCTGACGCTGCCCGCCGGAGAGCCTCACCCCGTGCTGGCCAATCATGGTTTTATAACCCAGCGGCAGGTTTTGTATAAAATCGTGCGCGCCGGCCAGGGTTGCGGCGTGGATAACTTCCTCCCGGGTTGCACGGCCTAAACCATAGGCGATATTTGCTTCTACCGTGTCGTCAAAAAGTATAGTCTCCTGCGTAACGATAGCCATTGAACGGCGGAGGGATTTAAGACTCAGCATTTTAATATCCTGCCGGTCAATGCTGATGGAGCCGGAGTCATAGTCATAAAATCTGAGCAGCAAATTAAATATGGTGGACTTGCCACCCCCCGAAGACCCCACGAATGCAACCCTGCTGCCAGGCGGAACATGGAAGGATAGATTCTTTAAAACCTGTTTTTCCTGATTATAAGAAAAGTCAATATTTTCAAAGCGGATATCACCTTTGGTAAGTTGCAAATCCACGGCGTGTTTATCCTGACGGATTACCGGGGAAGCGTCTATCATCGTGAATAACCGCTCAGCGGCGGCCAGGCCTTCCTGCAGGTTGGTGGAGAGATTAGCCAGAGTTTTCGCTGGCTTATATGCCATGATCATGGCGGTAACGAAGGAGAAGAAAGACCCTGCCGTTGTAGCACCCGTTATAACATTCATGCCACCATACCACACCACCCCGGCAATCGCCAGGCCTGACAATGTCTCCATCAATGGGCTGGAGGCTGCCTGAACCCGTGAGCCTTTGGCAAAAAGCTCATACAGCGCGTTGATTACCCTGCGTGCGCGGCGGCCTTCAAAATCCTCCCGGCCATAGGCTTTGATAATGCGTATGCCCTGGAATGTCTCATCCAGCCAGGCGGTGAAATTCCCCAGTTCGTTCTGGGTTTTATCAGATATTTTACGCATCCTTTTCGCAAGCCTGATCACCGGCAGAATCGCCAGCGGAAAAGCCGCAAAGGCAATCAGGCTGAGTGTTATGCTCTGGTAGAACATCACGCCAATCAGAAAAATCAATGTAAGGAATTCCCGCGCTACGCCTGTAAAAATCGCAGCGACTGATGTGCGCATCAATTGAATATCGTTAGTAAAGCGTGAGATCAGTTTACCTGTACCCTGATCATGAAACAGCGATAAATCAGCCTGTAACAGATGCAGGTAAAGTTTAAGCTGCATATCGCACACTACGCGCTGGCCGATGTTTCGCATCACCACCGCCTGGCCATATCCGGCTGAGCCTTTAATAAAAGCCAGCATCAACACTGCCAGGGGAATCAGTGTTATCATGCGGGAATCGCGCTCCACAAACACTTTATCCAGCATTGGCTGCATCAGCCAGGCATTGCCTGCCGTGGCCGCAGCGGTCAGAATCATGCATACAAGCGCGAATATAAGCGCACCCATATGGCGGGAGATATATTCACGGGCGATACGCTGCAGAAGATAACGGCTACTATATACTTTTTTCATGCGGCTAAATTAAGATTCCAATGCCTAAACACCAGAAGAAAACTTCAACTCTCCATAGACACTATTCACCAAACATAGACAGGACAAGTCATTGTACATAAAATATAGGATGTTATCCTAGGGCTCGATGCTAGAAATATAAATTATTAACGCAAAGGTGCAGAGATTTGTGACTGCTCAACCTGCAATGCCTGCACACCCTGCTGGCTCACAGCGATATAATGTGAATAAGGCTTGCCGTTAATGGTTGCTTGCTGGAATCTTTCATACTCAGTATCCAGTAATACTTCAAAGGCACTAGTTTGTGCAATTTCTCGAACATTATGTGTCGAAACCATACCTATATGTGGCAACTGCATCCGCTTTTCCACGGTTAGCGCTTTATCCGGCTGGTCTTTGTTTATGTACATATTCTTGCAGAATATATTGCCTGCATTGTCAAATGTGAAAGCGAAAGTAACGGTATCGGTATCTTTTAAGTGCTTAGACATCCATGGTTCAGGAGACTTCCATGGGCTTTTTAATGATTTTAATTTTGTAGATTCTACCATAAGTTCTGGCTGCAATTTTTCTAGAAATGCTTGAACAGGATCACCTGCATCATTATGCTTGCTTAAAATGAACTTCTGTAGAGCTTCTGTATCAGATAGTAAATTATCTGGTATATTTTCTCCAGGATAGATAGACTTCAGTGTATCATAAAAATCTTGTAGTTCATTTCCACTAAGTTCTAAATCGCGTATACATTCAAAAAAATTCCGTACTTGTAATTGAATGACCTTGTTCCGCTCTTCGGCAACTTTCAATTGGTACGATACAGTGGTTTGCTTACCACTAATGATTGCGCTTTGTGTAGTTATTGTAACTTCGCTTGCCCCTAAACCGCCCTGCCCCTGCTCATGTGCTGTCAGATCGTATACTTGAGTCGTTTTTTGCATACTAATTCACTTCCATACAATATGATAATTGCGCATTCCTGTGGTGCGTAACTTTTTCCACAAAACCAGTTTTAGTGACTTTCTCATAATCCTCAGTAGGCATGATAATTACACTCTGAAGAAAAGCCGGACTTCCTGCTATCATGAATTGATTGCTGATTGCACCATGCCAAGCCAATTTCTGTAAATACAGGCTTATCCTCATCAGGCTTTCAAAGTTCTGAGTGATACTTAAATTAGGAAATGCCGGAGCATTAATAATAACATAACTACCCTCACCTGTTTCCCTCAGCCTGCGCAATCCAGTAACTACTGAGTTAGATTCACTGCTATCAAACCTGTTCAAATAATAATTTGCCTTTTCAGCAGTGTCTATACAACCAATCACTGTAGAAGCCGCCAACTTAACTTTAACTGTAGAATCATCATCTTCTTCAGTTACTGCATTCGGATACTGCCCTCGATAAACTACCTTACTATCTATTCCGGTTTCGACTGACATTATGCTTAGTACCCTGCGCATCCTGGAAAATAAGGAATCCGTCATAATATCCCCTTGAATCAGGATAATACTATTCCATTAACAAAATATAAAGACATTTTCCGCTTATTTGTTTCAAATTGGTTAATTTCCTAACGATGGGTTAATTTTTACCTGTTATAGTTCCCGTTATATCAGCTCAAATATATGAGTATTAACAGGGAAGGCTTGAAGCGCGGTTTACTCCCCCTTTGTTCGCAGCAAGGGGGGGGTGGCTGCGGTTCATTAGTTTGTGATAACAAAGGCATAGCCGCTATTGAGTTCGCCATGCTGGCTCCCGTGCTGATGATCCTGATGATCGGGTCGCTGGAGACAGGCATGATTCTGCTGGCGCAAAGCGTAATGGAGAGCGCGATTTTTGATGCATCCCGCACCAGCCGCACCGGATACACTGAGGCCGGACTCAGCCGGGATGCAACCATTGTAGCGAAACTGAACCAGCGCGCCGGAGTTCTGCTTAACACCGCTTCCATCAATTTGAACTCAGCCACTTATGGCCAGTTTGACCAGATCGGCCAGCCGGAGCCGTTTATAGATGCCAACGGTAACGGCGCACGGGATATTGGTGAGAATTACACCGATGTTAATCTGAATGGGCAATACGATACCGATATGGGCGGAATCGGCAACGGCAGCGCCAGCCAGATAGTGGTGTATACCGCCACCTACCCCTGGAAGCTGATTACTCCGTTGATGTCCCAGTTTATTGGCACTAACGGCACTTATACCATCGCCGCCCGCGCCGTAATCCAGAACGAGCCATTTTAGGAATATCCATGTTAGAGCGACTGCAAAAACTGCTGCAAAATGAGGACGGAATCGGCGTTATAGAATTCGCGGCGATAGCACCGTTTCTGGTGCTGTTATGCTTAGGCGGATTTGAACTGTCACGCCTGATGCTGGTGCATATGAAGCTGGAGAAGGTATCCTACACCATTAACGATGTAGTATCGCAGCAGACATCCATCACTAATTCGCAGCTTAATCAGTATGTAAGCGCCGCCGCGCAGATTATGCAGCCTTTTACTTTCAGCAGTGGCGGCGTGGTGTTTGTATCCTCGGTTTACCAGAGCGGCACTAACCCGCCAGAAGTCAAGTGGCAATACACGGGGGGCGGTACGCTTGGTTCCAGCAGTCAGGTAGGGCATACAGGCGGCTGGGCAACCCTGCCCACAGGCTTTACCCTGAATGATAAGGATAATATCATAGTGGTTGAGGTTTTTTATAACTTCACACCTGTTTTTGGCAAGTTCGCTGTTGGCGCCAGCAGCATCTACAAACGCGCCATATTCAAACCGCGCCTTGGCTCGCTCATTACTGCTCCTACATAAGATGGAGAAATTTATGTTGAACATTAGACTTCATTCGGAACTCTACTGCGTTGGCAAATTTGCTTGTCGCTGCGCTTCTCGAATCCGCATGTACCTCGATGTACACTTACGTTTCTGCGATGCTCGCTTCGCGCACTTTGCTCACCGCAGCGAGTTCCGAAAGAAGTCTATTATTCACCAACTTAAATCACTCTTAAAAGCCAAAGAGGGTTCCATGTTCGTAATGGTGGGGCTGTCAGCGGCGGCGCTGGTGGGGGTTGGCGGCCTGGCGATAGATGCAGGCCGGGCTAGCCTGGCGCAAGCCAAGCTTTCAAGCTCACTGGATGCAG
>CAYTOJ010000124.1:3476-5089 GCA_964439415.1 uncultured Rickettsiales bacterium | reverse complement strand
AAAATACTTAACCGCAATCAGAATACCGCCCAGTGCAACTATCATAGTGCCAAGCCGGATAGTTACGCGCAATTCTGATTCCCGCATTTCAGAACGCATAAGAGCTATATCACTTTTAAACTCACTCCTGAGCGCACCTATATCGCTTTTCAGCTCGCTCCTGAGAGCTAATATATCGCTTTTCAGTTCTGACTTGAAAGTGTGCGCTTCTTCTTTGGTGGAAAGGTGAGAAAGGTCGAGTTTGGCGGATTCTCTCAGTTCATCGGCTATAGCCTCCGCATGTTCCTGCGGTATTCCCTTCTCACGCAGGCGGCGTGCAGTGGAGAGTGTATCAAATGTAATAGCAGTCATGTGAATTGTACTTATGCATGAACTATAACTCACCTGGCTGCGTTATGCAAGCTTGGCTTTGTTGTTGAATTATCAGCGCATTATGCTGTTTTTAGTGGGGCGGATATGTTTGAGTGTAATGCCAGTTTACCCGGCAGTTCGTAAGCCATGCGGGTGATGTCTCCCGCGCCCATGCATAATATTACATCCCCCGGTCTGGCAAACGCTGCTAAAGTCTCCGGCAGGTGGGAAGGGTCACTCAGGTACTGCACGTTTTTATGGCGGTAATTGGCGATGCCTGCGGCAAGATCATGTCCACTGAAACCCTCTATGGGTTGCTCCCCTGCCGGGTAAACATCCAGCACTATAACCATGTCAGCATCGTTAAAGCTGGCGCAAAAATCATTAAACAGAAGCTTGAGGCGGCTATATCGGTGCGGTTGCACAACTGCTATCACCCTGCCGCCGTTTGGTGAGGTAAAATCCAGTGCTGATTTTAAAGTTGTGGAAATTTCCGCCGGATGGTGAGCGTAATCATCCACCACCGTTACACCGTTCGCTATTCCGGTGATGGTGAAGCGGCGCTTGACCCCGGAAAAATCAGCCAGTGCGCTTTTAATATTGTCAGTGCTTACCCCAAGTTTTATGGCAACAGCTATCGCGGCCAGTGCGTTTACCACGTTATGGGGACCAAGTAGCGGTAGACGCAGGCCATTAATCTGGCTGCCGGAGGCTAAAACATCGAATCTGGAGCCCATATGGCTGGAGGTTATATTAACCGCCCTTACATCCGCCTGCTGGCTGAGTCCGTAGGTTATTATTGTCCGGTCGGTAATGCTGGCGGCCAGTTCCTGCACATTCGGGTGGTCTATGCATAAAACCGCGAAGCCATAGAAAGGTATATTTTCAATAAAGCTATGAAAGGCGCTTTTAAGCCTGGCAAAATCCCCCCAGTAATCCAGGTGTTCAGGATCCAGATTAGTTACTATCGCCACGGTGGAGGGGATTTTTATAAAAGTGCCATCCGATTCATCCGCTTCAACCACCATCCATGCGCCGCTGCCAAGGCGTATATTAGTGCCGTAGGAATTGATAATGCCGCCGTTGATAACGGTGGGGTCAAGCCCGGCTTTTTCCAGTATGCAGCCAATGATTGAAGTGGTTGTGGTTTTGCCGTGTGTTCCCGCGATGGATATAGTGTTCTTAAGCCGCAGCAATTCCGCCAGCATTTCCGCACGTTTTACTACAGGAATGCGCTGCCTGCGCGCCGCCAGAACTTCCGG
>CAYTOJ010000124.1:0-3376 GCA_964439415.1 uncultured Rickettsiales bacterium | reverse complement strand
TAATGCGCCTTGGTTTTATCATACGGCAGATCCAGGGAGAAGGCGGGAATTTCCACCAGGAAAATCTTATTAGTATCTAGGCTAAGCATTTCATAATGCCCGCTCATAATCCCGGAAGTGGTGTTCAGGCTTGTGCCGCTGGTATATTGAAAGACTTCATCCGGCTTAATTGAGGGTTGCACGCCAATCACCCCCGGGCCGCGCACTTCCTGCACCCTGCCGGCGGCATCGGTAATGCGCCAGTAGCGGTTAACCAGGCGGATTTCATGACCTGTACCGTTTTCAATACTGACCTGGTAAGCCCATACATATTGATGATTATCAGGTGTTGACTGGTATTCAAGATAACTTGGAATCACGCTCACCTTTACATCGTGAGTGACGCTGGTGAAGGCCATATTCTGGGGAACACTTCCGACAAACTCGAACATATACTAATATACCTCTTTACTCATATATCGTTGTGTAGGCGATCTTTTTAAGTCTGGCAGATTCCATTCCCACAGTAAATAGAAACATTTTACTTCGCATCAGGAATAACCTGCTTAAAAGTGATTTTCGCGCTTATACAGCAAGGGTTTACATGCACCTGCATGGGGCGGATTCTTATGTTCAGAACTGGCATGTGGATGCACTGGCCGCTTACCTGGAAAGCTGTAGATTTGGTGACATAAAGCGCCTGATAATAAACCTGCCGCCACGTTCGCTTAAATCCATAACTGCAAGTGTGGCTTGGCCATCCTGGATTTTAGGGCATAAGCCTTGCGCTAAAATCATCTGCGCTTCATATTCGCAAGAACTGGCAGAGAAACTGGCACTGGACTGCCGCATGATTATGAGCAGTTCATGGTATCGCGCACTGTTTCCGGATGTCAGGATTATCCGCGAGCAGAACTCCAAACGCAAATTCCAGACCACTGAAGGCGGTTTCCGGCTGGCAACTTCAGTAGGCGCGGCGCTGATTGGCGAGGGGGCTGATTATATAATAGTGGATGACCCGCAGAATTTCCGACAGTCACAAAGCTTTAAAAACCGTGAAAGCGTTATCGGCTGGTTTGAAGGGTCGCTGCTATCGCGTCTGAATGACAAAGCTAATGGCGTAGTAACCCTGGTGATGCAGCGTCTGCATGTGGATGATTTAAGCGGTCATTTGCTTAAAAGCGGCAGGTGGGATCACTTGAATCTTCCGGCAATAGCTGAAACCGTGCAGGTGATAGAATGCGGCAAATTCAGTTATGGCCGGGGGGAGGGGGAAGTGCTGAACCCCGCCCGGGAAAGCCTGGAGACGCTGGAGAATCTAAAGCAGGAGATGGGCTCAATAGCATTCTCCGCACAGTATCAGCAAAATCCCGTTCCCCGTGGCGGCGGTATGATAAAGGCTGACTGGTTCGGCCGCTACCGGGCTTATCCATCTGCGGCGCGGATCATTCAAAGCTGGGATACCGGAATCAAGGCCAACAGCGGGGCTGACCCCAGTTGCCTCACCACCTGGGCGGTGGCGGATGATGCGTTGTATCTGCTGGATGTATACCGGGAGAAACTGGAATATCCTGATTTGAAAAGAATGGCGGTTCTCCAGGCGAAAAAATGGTGTCCGCATGTGATATTGATTGAGGATAAAGCATCAGGGCAAAGCTTACTACAGGATTTAAAATCAGATAGTCATCTACCCATACTGCCAATCAAACCCACTACTGATAAAGTCAACCGGCTGTCATCGGCTCTTGGACTGCTGGAATCTGGCCGGGTACGCCTGCCGGAACAAGCCCCCTGGCTGCCTGATTTCATGCTGGAGGTGCTTACCTTTCCATCAGCCCGCCATGATGATCAGGTGGATTCTCTCACGCAGCTTCTCAACTGGTTGCGCACCAGCGACCACTTAAGGCCGGGATTGCGAGGATTATGAAGAGACATACGGTGACAGGATAAAATCAGTTACATAATTAGTGGATTGCACTAATTTATTCGTATTGCTTCAATTACCTGAACGGTATGAATATCAAGCAATACTTGAATAGAACAAATTTAGGTGCGAATAAGTTTTATGAGCAAAGCGAACTATGCGGTTGTGGCGTATCCTTACAGTCTGGGGGCAAGGGTTACCAGTGCCATGAATGGGCCGCTAACGCTGCTGGAGTTGGGATTACTTGAACATATCAACGCTGAATTCATCGGCCAGGCGTTTATGCCTGAAGCAGCGGAAAAGCCGGATGCAAGATTGCCGAAAATCGTGGACTCCAATTTTCCTGAAGTGGCGCTGCGCAATCTCACCCCTACTATCAGTGCGTTAACCAAGACGGTATCCAACCTTTTAAAAGCGTATGATAAAGGTTTGAAGCCTGTTCTGGTGGGTGGAGATCATTCCCAGTTGATTGCAAGCTCCCTGGCTCTCGCTATGCGCGGGAGTGGTTTCGTTCCTACAGCATCGGCTATTGAGGAAGCACTGGCTGGTATGTTTGGGAACAGGGAAGTTTATAAAGCGCACTTTAAGGATTCAAAGGCCTCGCGCTGTTTCCGCGCCATGTGTCTGGAAAATGAAGACCTGGAAGTATACATCGGGCCGGATGCTGCGCTGGATGAGCCTGAACTGAAGATCCGCCTTGATGCGCTGGAGATGACCGAAATGGTGGAGGAATATAAGAATATTTCATACACGAATGATTTATCCGGCATAGGTATTCTGCAGATTGATGCGCACGCTGATTGCAATACACCGCTTACATCCCCCACTGGTAACATTCACGGCATGACTATCGCAGCACTGGCGGGACTTTTGAACCCGGGCAGGGGTGGGCTAATCCGGCCATCCAACATTGTATTCATTGGCACCAGAAGCCTGGAGATGGGCGAGCTTTCGATCCTGCAAGCTCTGGGTATGAAGATTTTTTCAATGGAGCATGTAAGCCGGAGTGGCCTGCCAAAAACTTTTCAGGCGGCAAAAGAATATCTGGCAGCAAATGGTGTAGATAAATGTATACTAAGCATTGATGTTGATGGTTTTGACCCTGACAGCGGCGCACATGCAACCGGCGCCCCTGTGAAAGACGGCATCAGCACTACTGAGGGTTTCCGGGCATTGCAGGCCTGCCTGCTTGACCCGTTCTTTGCCGGAGCCGACCTTACCGAATATCACCCCACCCTGGATGATCCTTCGAAAACCACCGGGCATTTTATTATCAAACTTCTGAAGTCTATCACCAATAAACCCTATGCAGGGTATATTTAACCAGATAACAGTGATGCAGTTCTAACCACCCGACAAGTTAGAGGTTCTATTTGCCATCCCTCTAACCCCCTCCCGTAAACAGGAGGGGGAACATAGAGAAAACCTGCTCCGTTGTCCCCTCTCCCGGGCACAAAGGAGGGGCAGCAGAGG
>CAYTOJ010000123.1:0-5197 GCA_964439415.1 uncultured Rickettsiales bacterium | reverse complement strand
TATATCAACGTAAATACCCTCGCGTTTATTATCCCAGTACTGATTCTGAAATGGTGGCTCAGTGCCGCAATTCTGGGTTACATGCTGCTGGAGGCTGGATAGCGTTTTAATGCGCTGGGGGCTTTTATTATATTTCTCAATCATAAGATTTATATCCTCTGCGATTGACCATATCTGCTATTATATCAAAGGGCTATAATGAATTGGAAACAACATCATTTTTTTATTTTAGAGCCTTGATATTCCTTGCCTTTGACTTTGTCCCTGTCTTGACTTGAAAATGAAAATGTGTATTTTTGATTAGAGTTTATAAGGCTTTTAACTGGCGGGCGGAGAATATCAGTATGCGGCTTGCCGTGTGCGCATCTACAGTGAGAATTTAGGCTATGCCTGCTTCCTGTTACTTCCTACTGTGCTTGGTTTAGGCGCGAACTCTTTTTTAATCGCCAAACGAAGGAGACTTTAATAATGGCAACAGGCGTGGTTAAGTGGTTTAATCCCAACAAAGGTTTTGGCTTTATACAGCCGGATAATGGCGGCAGTGATGTTTTTGTACATATCAGCACATTAGAACGGGCTGGAATCAGCTTTTTAAACGAAGGCCAGAAAGTCAGTTATGATCTTGCCACTAATAAAGGGCGCACCTCAGCCGCTAATTTAAAGCTGGCAGCCTAGAATATTAAAATAGAAATTTTGCCACGTCCTCTATCTGCTGGCTTTCCATCAAGTTAGGGGCGTGGCCGACATTTGAATACTCAATCAGCTTTACATTATTTCTTAAAGTCGTCATTTCCCTGGCGGTGTCCTCCAGTAGTATATCTGATTCTTCTCCGCGCAGAATCAGCGTATCGCACTTTACCACTTCCCAGAGTTTGCTAAGGTCTGCGTCCTCTATTTGCAGTAGCGCACCGTTTGCATCCTTAAACATATTGGATATAGCCGGGTCGTAACGCAGGCGGTAACGGCCTTGTAGAGTGGCCTCAGCCGAGTGTTTCAGCATATGCTGCCAGTGTTCCGGTGTTTTTATGGCAAAGCCTGCCAGTAATGCTCTCATTCCCTGCTCATAAGTTGCAAAATCCGGAAATTCCATTGCTGTGCCAACGTAGGCTGCCAATCGGCTTAAGCCTTTAGCTGGAATGCGGCTGCCTATGTCGTTCAAGACCATTCTGCGGATGGTGATTTTAGGGTGCAGGGCACTAAAAGCCATGCCGATTATGCCGCCCATTGAGGTTCCCACCCAGTTGACGCATTCTATATTCAGTGCCTTCAGCAGAAAGGCTGTATCATCGGCATAAGTTTTATAATTGTACCAGGCCGGATTTTTGAGGTGCTCGCTTAAGCCCCGCCCGGCCACATCAATGCAGATAACTCTGTAATTATCGGATAATGCAGCCGCCAGATAATCAAAATCCCGCGCATTTCTGGTGAGGCCATGCACACAGATTACAGTATTATCACCACTTCCCCATTCATAATAGGCTAGGCGATGCGTGCCATCACCTTCCGGATCCGGCGCATTAATGCTTTTTAAATTGGTCACTGGCATTTTGTAATTATTAGAAGCTATTATGCGGAATGGATAAATATAAAGAATACATTTTTGCAGGTAAAGAATCCAGTTACTGCATAGTCATTGGTGTTTTAAATGAAGGGGCGAGAATAAAAACCCAGCTTGAGCGGATGCAAGCGTTAAGAGGCATCGCGGACATTATAATAGTTGATGGTGGCAGCAGTGATGGCGCAACAGATGCGGACTTTCTGAGGGATAAAATAACCGCACTGCTGGTTGTGCATAACAGTAAGGGCTTGAGCGACCAGTTTGTGCAGGCATTTGGCTACGCCTTAAAATCAGGCTATAAGGGTATTATAACCGTTGACGGCAATAATAAGGATGGTGTTGAGGCTATCCCCGAATTTACCAATAAATTAGAAAGTGGTTTTGACCTGGTGCAAGGCTCCAGGTTTCTGCCCGGCGGCAGGTACGATAATACGCCACCTGACAGAGTGCTTGGCATACGGCTGATATTCGCGCCCGTAATGTCCATATTCTCAGGCTTCCGGTTTACTGATCCTATCAATGGTTTTCGGGGTTATAGCACTAAGTTTCTAGAGCATCCACAGGTGCAGCCGCTGCGTGATGTATTCAGGCATTACAGCCTGCAGTATTATTTAAACTACCGGGCGGCTAAACTGAAATTTAAGGTATGTGAGATACCTGTTACCAGAATCTATCCAAAGCAGGGAAGCACACCGACTAAAATCAACGGCATCGCGGGTAGGCTCTCAATTCTGCAGGAGTTATTCAAAACACTAACGGGCGGATATAATCCATAAATATGCAGAAGATAACTGATACACTCAAAGAGAATTGGATTATTCTGGCGCTGATGCTGGCGGGGCTATGTGTGCGCATGTTCAGCGGTATTTCCGATTACATATTGCAGACGGATGAAATGGCGCATATCGCCATATCCAAGGGGCAGGATTTAAAGGAACTTTTAGAACGGGTGCAGGGGCAGAATCACCCGCCGCTTGGCTTTATCATCCGGCATTACTGGCTGATGCTGGGGGATGGGCTGATATGGAACCGGCTGTTATCGCTTGTTTTCGGTATGGCGCTGATACCGCTTAGCTTCCTGGTGGGCAGGGAAGCTTTTAATAGAAATGCAGGCATTATCTGCGCATTTCTAACCACATTTCTGACTTTTCCGGTGGTGCATTCGCTGGTGGTGCGCAACTACAGCATGTTTCATGTTCTGGTGTTCATAAATATCTATGCGTACTTGCGTTATAGCAGAACAGATAAAACCTCGCTTCTGATACTGTATTCCATTACCGCACCGCTGATGTGTTTTGCCCACTTTACCGGTCTTGTCATCTGCGCTGCAACATCGCTGCACCGTGCGGTGATGCTTGTAAGCTCTGATAAAAAAACTCTATTAAAGAATATAATCCTCTGGATTCTGGCATGTCTGCCGATAGTGGCAGCTTTCCTGATTCTGCGGCATTTTTACTTTGGCACTGAAACAGCAAGTTATAACGAACTGGTGAAATCCGGCTACTGGGGGCATGACAGATACAGCCTTGGCAGATTCATGATGGCACTGCTGTACATGCTGGATAATATCGCCAGCCTGGGTCTTTTCTTCCTGTATTTAAGCATTATCGGCCTGGCACTAATGCTGCGCAAAAACCGGGACATTCTGCTGCTGATTGTACTATGCCCCGCGCTTTACATACTGCTGATAGTAACTGAGCAAATGCCGACATTCGCAGCGCGGCACTTCTCAGGGTTATACCTGTTCCTGATGCTGGGTGTAGCCAAGGCTGTAGAGTATATAATAAGTGGCATTAAAACCCATAAGTATAAGCATTTATGGGTTGTCGCCATAATAGCACTACTGACGGCAGTGCAGAGCATAAGGGGAATAGCGCATACTGAGCGCGCAGAATTTATGGTGACTAGAGATAATTTCAATAACGGCCTGAAATACCTGCGGGATAATATGGAGGAGGGTGATATTGGTATTGCTCACTACGAAACGATTATGCATCTGAAATTTTTTGAGGATCAGGGAAAAGAATTTCTCGCTCACACTGACTTTGGGGAATACAGATTAAATGGCAATAAATTGTATTATGCTTCCGGTTATCCGATAAAGTGGATGTATAAACATTTCTATGAATTGTTTACGTTGCTGGATAATATCCAAAAGCGCAGGAATACTGAATTTCTCAAAGCAGGAACTATATGGTATATAGCCGCCGGCAATTATGAAGTAGAGCATGTAGATAACTATCTATACTTATGCTCATTTGTGCGGGAACGTATGAAATATAATTACGGCGATGTGCACTTTAAAATCTTTGCCTTCTCGCGGGATGACTTCATGGATATTTTCATAACCAACCGTGAGAAACTGGAAGCCTGCAAGGATGAATTCAAAACCAGACTGGCGGAGTTTCATAAGGGATGAGAAAAACAAAAACTAATGAGCTAAAACCCTTAGACGGCTTTATCACAAAGCTCAGGATGCGCAGAATTATATCGCAGATCGCTCTTAAGCCTGATGTTGTATTGCTTGATATTGGCTGTGGAGCAAAGGCTATATTTCTTAATAGCATAAAAGATCGTATTTATAAGGGATATGGTATAGATGCAAAGGACTGCCAATGTGCTGATGAAAAAATAGCTTTAACCAGCTACCGTATTGAAAAAGAATTACCATATGCTGATAATTCCTTTGATGTAGTAGTAATGCTGGCTGTTCTTGAGCATCTGGAGTATCCAGAGGCAGTTATAAGTGAAATATCCAGGGTTCTAAAGCCAGGTGGTCAGCTTATACTTACAGTGCCGAGCTGGCTGGCTAAACCAGTGTTGGAATTTATGGCTTACAAGTTATCCATAATTAATGCTGACTCCATTTTGGATCATAAAACATATTATAATAGGCGAAATATAGAGGGGTTATTTGACAAGGCAAAAACTAGCCTTGAGATAACAAAACACCAATATTTCTGGTTGTGGCTTAATAATCTGGTTGTGGCACGAAAAAAAAATCTCTGAAATATAAGATGATGCCATAAAAGCTTAACATAAAGTTGATAGCTTGTTTTAGTATTAATCTAAATAATGGGGCGGAATATGGTAGATCAGGCTCAAACTATACCTCCAATTGCACAAGGTGTTGTCCAGCCACTGACTACTCCTGAATTTCATAAAGATTTTGTCGAGGTAGCAAAAGGTTTTTATGGGGAGGAAAATGCAGGTCTGTTCGATTCATTTACAGACTTTTTCAGCAAGAGCATATCTCTGAGCCTTGATAACTATACTGTGGATACAATACAGACTACTCCTTTTGGTACTATATTCAGCCAGATGATAGTTGACGGCTCACCAGTAACGCCTGATCAGCTTCAGGATTATGCAAAATCCATGGAGGGATTTCTAGGTAATATAGCGAATATAAATTCTACTAATACTGGTGTAGTTGGTAGAGCCTTACTGGTAGAGAATATTCTTGCGAGCGGGATTGATGCAAGTGACCCTAAGCATATAGTAGTTGATTTATCCGATGTAGATTCTGCGACCTTTAAGGAAGTGGTGTACCAGGCTGCGCGATTACAGGAGGAAAAGGAATATAAGATCGAACTGAAAGATGCTCTTGGGCAAAAAATAACTCTCACACCTGAAATG
>CAYTOJ010000122.1:0-5257 GCA_964439415.1 uncultured Rickettsiales bacterium | reverse complement strand
TGGAAGGGCCATCGCTCAACGAATAAAAGGTACGCCGGGGATAACAGGCTGATCTTGCCCAAGAGTCCATATCGACGGCAAGGTTTGGCACCTCGATGTCGGCTCATCACATCCTGGGGCTGGAGCAGGTCCCAAGGGTTCGGCTGTTCGCCGATTAAAGTGGTACGTGAGCTGGGTTTAGAACGTCGTGAGACAGTTCGGTCCCTATCCGCCGTGGAAGTAAGGAAGCTTGAGAGGATCTAACCTTAGTACGAGAGGACCGGGTTGGACGTACCTCTGGTGTACCAGTTGTTTCGCCAGAAGCAGCGCTGGGTAGCTATGTACGGAAGGGATAACCGCTGAAAGCATCTAAGTGGGAAACCCACCTCAATACTAGGCTTCCCCATTAGAGCCGTGGAAGACCACCACGTTGATAGGCCGGGTGTGTAAGCGCAGTAATGCGTTAAGCTAACCGGTACTAATAGCTCGATTGGTTTATTACTTCAGAACTACCGTCATGCGTAGTTCAAAAATTGTTAAGTGCTGAGTACTAAAAAGTACTCAGCATGTGAGAATAATACGGAAATGAAATTAACCTGTTTAATTAGGATTCTGAGACCAGAAACCAGAAATTATGATGTAATCTTATAAATCAAATTTCAGGTTTAGGCTTCTGGTTTCAGATACCTGAATCAGACCCCTAAGGTCTGGTGGCTATAGCAAGAGTGAACCACGAGATCCCATTCCGAACTCGACCGTGAAAACTCTTAGCGCCGATGATACTATGCCTGCGAAGCATGGGAAAGTAGGTCGCCGCCAGGTTCTAGGGGTTTTTTGTTTTACTCAACATTTATATTTGTTTATACTGCTCGCGTATGAAGAGTGTGGATTTATTGTAGTTAATTCGCGAGCAGTATATACGCGCATGGGGCTGGATTGGCGGCCATGTGCAAAATATAAAAGATATACTTATCGCACTCTTGAAGTGCGATAAGTATATGCTCACCAGCTGATATAATTTGATATTCTACGGCTTGCCTTGAACTTTATCACGAGCGGAATAGAGAGCTTCCGAAAATTGACATACTGGAATATGAAAATGTTCCCAAGATTCTTAGAACTCAAGTTTGTTATATACTAGACCGCGCCCTTGGCTCTTGTGAAATCGTAGATTATTTATATACAAATTATATAAGGAGTAATTATTACGGTTGGAAAGAGATCAGAGATATTTTTTGTGAATCTTGTGGCTACTATGGAAATATAGCTGGAAAACAAAATCCAAAAGAAGATTGCTACCACTTTATTATTAATTCCAACGATACCTTGAAGTGGATAAGTTTAGGAATTATGTTTTATCACTGCCTTAGCTCTTAATAAAAGAGGCAGAATAGATGATCTGGGTATTACTCAGAAGGCCAGAGACTCAATAAATGATTTGAATGAAAGATTTAGGCAAAACAGATTTGGCTATTTATTTGAAAATGGCTCTATACTGAAAATAGACAATATTTTTTTACATGCGGAAGTTATAAAACCTGCATTAATCTTATTGAAAAATCCTCAATTTTCAGGGGCAGAAGAAGAGTTTCTAAAAGCTCATAAGCATTTTCGTGATGGAAACTATAAAGAGTCTGTTACTTCTGCGAACTGTGCCTTTGAAAGCGTTATGAAGATTATTTGTACTATAAAGAAATGGGAATACACAAAGGGTGCAAGAGCATCAGATTTAAAGAAAATATTATGTCATAATAATTTATTTCCCACATATTTAGAAAATTCTTTTGACCAGCTTTTAGCAATATTATCATCTGGTTTGCCTGAAGTTAGAAACAATGAAGGTGGACATGAACAAGGAGAGGAGATTAAGGTAGTACCTCCGTATATAGCCTCATATGCGCTTCACATATGTGCATCTAATATTGTTTTCTTGATAGATGCTATGGAATATAAACGTTAGGTCTAGATGCCTACAATTTGCAAATTTCTTGGTATTATTATCCGTATGTACTGGAGCGAGCACCAGCCTCCTCACTTCCATGCGATTTATGATGATTATGAAATAGAGGTTAACCTTTTGATTGGTATGATAACAGGTGAGTTTCCCGCTAAACAGTTGAAAAAGGTGATTGAATGGAGTAATGTTAATAGAAATGAGCTTCTTGAAAATTGGGAGCTTGTCCAAAGTGGGCAGAACCCTAAGCAGATTGAGCCGTTAAAATGATGTTGCAAGGTAATTATATTGTTGGTTCACCGAATAATTGCATAAAGGTGGAAGATGTAGAATATCTTGGTGGCCTTAAGCTCCGTCTGGCGTTTAATGATGGAGCTGTTGGGGAATTTGATTTTACTGAGCTTACCAAGAAAGGTGTTTTCAGGGAATTAGCTGATCCCTATAAATTCATACAGTTTGGCCTTCAGCATGGCACGCTTGTATGGTCTGAATATTTGGATATTTCTCCAGAATATTTAAGGAGTAATATTGAGCAGTAAATATGGCTATACCTAGCGATGGGAAAAATGTACATACTGATCGCCATTTTTAACTGAATAAAATCCACACTCTTCATACGGGAGCAGTATACCACGAAGGGGGCGTGTGTTTTTAAACGATTTACCCTGTTTTTTGGCTGTTCTGTTTTGAGCTATAATTTATCCCCGTTCACAAAATCCTCCCTGAATTGTCATGTATATTTAACGCTAAAATGGGATGATGTACTTAAGATGAAACATTTGTTGAAGTGGGGCAGACATGGGTAACGGCGCATTGGGTGGTATGGCAGAAGCAGGAGCAGGTGTTGCAACTGGTAATCCGTTAGAAGTGGCTAAAGGCATAGCGCAAACCGGTGCTAATCTATTTGGTTCTGATTCAGTTAATCTTGGGCAACTAGCTGGGTTAGAGCAATCTGTGCGCTCAATAGCAGGTTTTATCAGCCAGCCGCAGTTACGTAAGAATCAGGCTGCCGTTGACGCACTACCCATGAGTCAGGGTAAATATGGCCCTGCGGCAATTAGTTTTGTTAGGCTAATATTGGAACAGGAAAATGATCCACCCCGCTGGTTTGATGGAACGGTAGCAACAACTGAGCAGTTAAAATTAATACAGTTCTTAAGAGATAAGATGACTGACCAGCAACAGGTTGTAGGTCAATCACTTAAGGATACATACTATTGGAAGGGATTTCAGAATAAAGGAAATCAGGCGACCGTTACAGGTGCGGCTCTTGGTGGCTTAGTTGGAGCTGGTGCATGGTTTGGAATTCCTGCCGCTGGTGCAGCTATTTCTGTAGCGCTTCCCGCTGTTGCCGCTACGAATTTCTGGAATCCTATTGGTTGGGGTGCAGGCGCACTGCTGGTAGGAAGCGTTGTAGGCGGCACTATTTACAAAATGTGCAACGATGAAGGTAAGGAATATCAAAAATTAGCTGAGCCAAAAATGGCTGAGTTAATGAAGGATGTTTGTAATTCATCATTCAATGCGTGGATGGCTATTTGTGAGGGCACAAGAACGTCTGGAGGTGCCCCTATATTTGATCCTTTGGTTGTTGCTGACTTTAAGCTTGAACTTTTAACAGCAGAACTTCTGGATAATAGTTGGAGTGTAGACTGGTTGAAGCAGCATCTGGGTGAAGTTTTAAGTGAGCGCGCCCAGGCAATAGTAAGCAAAAATGGATTTACATTGCCTGACCGAGCAAAATCATATCTGGCCAACGCTGTAAATACTGCGCGGGATTTAAGGCGCATTTCTGCCAGGGAATTACAAGCTCTAGGGATCAGTGCCGATATTCTTCTCCTTAGTGATGAGGATATTACCGCAATCTTGGCTCATGCTAAGTTTTCAACACTTGAAAAAGAGGGCAAGCTACAAAATACTTTCTTTGAAGATATCGTAAAAAGAATTGATCCCACTAAGCCAAATCTTGATTATCTACATAATACCATCATTGATGCGAAGGCTAAGACTGATGATGTATTTGGCAAGATAATAACTAAATTTATTGACCAATTAGGGCTAATTCTAAATCAATCCTTGAACAAAATGATAAGTGGAAAGAGCGGTGCAGAAGAACTATCAGCAGCTAATGATCATGGCCAGGGGCATGGACTAACTATTGGTGAGTTGAATGTGCTTCCCAAACTCGAATCAACTGAGCCTATACTTCCGCCTTCGCATGCCCAAAGAACGGGAGCCAACCATGTTTTCCCGCAAAGCGGAAAAGCATTGCAAAAAACTGGAGGGGGATAAACGGGCACTAAAAATCACTACCTCTTATTTTCAGGTTTCAGGTTTCAGGTTTCAGGTTACTCCACCACCTCTGTAAACTTGCCCTGGCCGCGCACAACGCGGGCGAGGGAGCCTTTTTCCTGAATGGAGAAAACCACTATCGGCAGTTTATTATCCCGTGCCAGTGCTATGGCTGATGCGTCCATCACCTGCAGGTTTTTAGTCAGCACTTCCTGATAGGTCAGGTTGGGCAGGTGGACTGCTTTTTTATCCTTTTTAGGGTCGGCGCTATAGATGCCATCTACCTGCGTGCCTTTGAACAGTGCGTCACAGCCCATTTCCACAGCCCGCAGTGCTGCGGCGGTATCGGTTGTGAAAAACGGGTTGCCGGTTCCGGCAGCGAAAATAACAATACGCCCTTTCTCCATGTGGCGGATAGCGCGGCGGCGGATGTAAGGCTCGCACATTTCAGTTATGGTGATGGCGGAAAGCACACGGGTATGCAGACCCATCTTCTCCATAGTGTTCTGCAGTGCCAGGGCGTTAAGCACGGTTGC
This sequence comes from uncultured Rickettsiales bacterium, assembly GCA_964439415.1. Classification (GTDB taxonomy): domain Bacteria; phylum Pseudomonadota; class Alphaproteobacteria; order Rickettsiales; family CAZAGG01; genus CAYTOJ01. Next base: position 496 of record CAYTOJ010000122.1, on the reverse strand, counting down.
CAGCATTCCCATATAATCGGCGCTGGCGCGCTCCATGCCGCCTGCCGCGCCTGCCATGCCACGGTAGATATTGCCGCCGCCCACCACCAGGCAGATTTCCGCGCCGACGTTATGAACTTCCGCTACTTCCTCGCAGATGCGTTCAATAACGGTTTGATCCTGACCATAGGGCAGGTTACCCATCAGGGCTTCACCGGAAACTTTAAGTAAAATCCGGCGGTATTTAAATTTTCTTGCTGGCAATGTTTAATCCATTCTTGTTATACCGGAAAAGCTTAGAAGTGTTTCTGGTATATTGTTTATATGTTTGCTGAAAAGTGCTGCCGCCCGTCAGCTGAATCAGCTTATATACTATACCTATTGCAGTTCAAGAGTTGACATTTGGAGCGTAGCGACCTGCGCCAGCGTGCTGGGGGGGGGGGGGGGGAAGCCTGGGAGGGGCGGCCCCTTCCACAAATAAAAGATGGACCGCGGGAGGGAAAGAGAAAAATCAAAC
>CAYTOJ010000121.1:2001-5272 GCA_964439415.1 uncultured Rickettsiales bacterium | reverse complement strand
ACTAATCATCAGGTAAAACTCTGGGCTCTTAGCATCACAGGCATAAATTGCGCGGTGGAGATGCTGGAGCTTGTGTTTGGGGATGATGCCCTCTCCATATCCATGTTTGAAGCGGCGGACGGCACAAGCTGTGACGTAGAATTCATCTATAATAAAAAGCCGGATGATGTGATAATATTAGAGCGCATGACTGAGCTTTTAAAACTGGAAGGCATGGAAAATTCTAGTTATGTCGTAAGACAGATTGAAAGCCACGACTGGATAACTGAAACTTTAAAATCCTTCACACCCATTGTAGCTGGGGACTTCTACATTCATGGTTCGCACCATAAAGGCGCGCATACATCTGGTAAAATCCCTGTGCTAATGGATGCCGGAACAGCCTTTGGGTCAGGTGAACACGCCACCACCGCCGCCTGCCTGGAAGCCATATGTTACCTGACTAACAAGGGATTATTGCATCATAAAAACTTGAATGCTCTGGATGTCGGCACAGGCTCCGGCGTGCTGGCAATAGCTTTGCAAAAACGTATACGCACAGCGCGGGTAACTGCGGTGGATATAGATAAAACGGCTGTTAGCTTCGCCGCTAAATACGCGAAACTGAATGGAATCCGCAGCATTCCTTTTGCTGCGTCGGATGGTTATAAATCCCGCCTGGTGAAAAGGAATCAGCCATACAACTTGATAATGGCGAATATTCTGGCGCGGCCACTTATGCGAATGGCCAAAAGTTTAAAAGATAATCTGCGCCCGGGTGGTTATGCCGTTCTCTCAGGCCTACTTGAATCGCAGGAGCGCATGGCTCTATTCCCCCACCGCTTGCTAGGGCTGAAGCTCCACAAACGCATCCGCAAGAATGGGTGGATCGCTTTGATTTTAAAGTAATCTCATTTATTACCTGGTACGCCGCGAGTGGTGGAGTATTCAAAGTGTAGAGCCTGATCAGGCTTCAGGCGCAGCCGTGCTTCATGGGCGGCGATAGCAGATTCGGCAAAACCAGTCAGAATAAGTTTTAACTTTCCGGGATAGCTTGCAATGTCCCCAATGGCGTAGATGCCGGGGGTAGATGTTTCCATTGTCGCCGGATTTACGGTGATATGGTTTTTATCCAGATTCAGCCCCCAGTCCAGAATTGGCCCCAGTTCCATGCTAAGGCCAAAGAATGAAAGCAGCGCATCTGCCTCCAGCCTTTTTTTCTCTCCCTCCAGCGTGCTGACGACAACTGCATCTAATTTGCCGTTTTCGCCTTCCAGAGCATCCAACTGGTAGGGTATCACCAGTTCAATTTTCCCCTCAGCAGCCAGGCATTCCATCTGGCTTACGCTCGACTGCATGGCGCGGAATTTATTCCGGCGATGAATAACATATATGCGTTTTGCTATGCCAGCCAGCGCATTCGCCCAGTCCACCGCGGAATCACCACCACCGGCGATGACAATATTCTTATCCCTGAAATCTTCCTTCCGGTTCACCATGTAAAAAACATGACTGCCCTCGAATTGTTCGATATTGGCAAGTGCCGGGCGGTTTGGACCAAACGCGCCGCATCCGGCAGCGATTATCACTGCGCCGGATTCAATAGTCGTGCCCTTCGATGTTGTACTTAAAAAGCGCCCTTCCCTGCTCTCCAGCCTTACCACCTGCTGGCCCAGGTGGTATACAGCCTTGAACGGCTCCGCCTGCTTTGCCAGCAATTCCACCAACTGCCCACCATCAACCGATGGAAAACCAGGTATATCATATATCGGCTTTTCCGGATACAGCGCGGCGCACTGCCCGCCAACAGCATCCAGCGTGTCAATCACATGGCACTTAAGCCCCAGCATTCCCGCCTGAAACACAGCGAACAAACCCGCCGGCCCCGCACCGATTATAGTGATGTCAGTTTGTATTACACTACTCATAAAGCACCTATTGCATGGTGAAAATGTCCATGCAATAAATTTAGCATGGGAAGAGAAGATACAATGCAAATCAGAAACGCGCAGTACTTACAGCAACATGGCCTTTACGACCCGAAAGATGAGCATGATGCCTGCGGCGTAGGGCTGGTAGCGGCGATAGATGGGAGACCTAGGCGCGAGGTGGTGGAGAAAGGCATAAACGCCTTGAAAGCAGTATGGCATCGCGGTGCGGTGGATGCGGACGGCAAAACCGGGGATGGCGCAGGGATAAATATTCAAATACCCCTGAAGTTTTTCGGTGCTTATTTATCCGGCATTGGCAGAAGTTTAAGCGGCAGGCGCCTAGGCGTTGGTATGATCTTTCTGCCCAAGAAAAATCTGAACGCGCAGGAACAATGCCGGGCGATTGTGGAGACTGAAATAGTGCGCGCCGGGTATGCGATATACGGCTGGCGGCAGGTTCCGGTGGATTCCAACGTTATTGGTGAAATCGCCAACGACTCCAGGCCGGAGATTGAGCAAATTCTCCTCCACTGCCCTGAAGATAGCGATGAAGCGGAGTTTGAATTGAAGCTCTACCTCATCCGGCGGCGTATTGAAAAAGTGATATCAGAGCGTGGCATTACCGGCTTTTATATCTGTTCGCTCTCCTGCCGCTCACTTACCTACAAAGGTTTATTCAAGGCGGAGCAGCTTACTGAGTTTTATCCTGACCTTTTAAATCCGGTTTTTGAATCAGCCTACGCAATTTTCCATCAGAGATTCTCCACCAACACCGCCCCGGCCTGGCCGTTGGCGCAGCCGTTTCGCATCCTCGCCCACAACGGGGAGATTAATACTTTGAAAGGCAACATCAACTGGACGCGCATAGCTGAGAGCAACATGCACTGCCCCGATTTCGGCGAATATATGGCGGATGTAAAACCGGTGCTGAATGAATCAGGCTCAGACACCGCCATGCTGGATAACGCCATGGAGTTACATGTACGCGCAGGCAAGCTGCTGCCGCTGGCTAAACTGCTGCTGATTCCGCCTGCCTGGTCGCTCTCCAGCGATGTGCCGGATGCGCACAAAGCACTGTTCAGCTATTGCAACTGCGTGTCAGAACCGTGGGATGGCCCGGCGGCAATAGCCGCAACCGATGGCAAGTGGCTGATCGCCGGAATGGATCGCAACGGCCTGCGCCCCATGCGCTACTCCTTGACTGACGATGGCCTGCTGCTGGTAGGCTCAGAAAGCGGAATGGTTCCGGTGGATGATAGAAGTGTAATTACTAAAGGCCGTGTGGCTCCCGGTGGCATTATCGGGGTGAATTTAGCTGAGGGTAAATTCTACGGTGACAAGGAATTGAAGGATTTACTGGC
>CAYTOJ010000121.1:0-1901 GCA_964439415.1 uncultured Rickettsiales bacterium | reverse complement strand
AGTGATGGCTTTAAAGGGTTTCATCATTTCTTCCGCCAGAATTTCAGCCAGGTTACCAATCCACCCATTGATTCACTGCGCGAACGCTCAGTCATGAGCCTGTTCACCAGATTCGGCAACAGCGGCAATGTGCTGGCGCATGATAATGCCAACACCCACTCACTACTGCTTAGTTCCCCTGTGCTGCTTAGTCAGGAATTAAACGCGGTCAAAAACTTCTTCAAGGATAAAGTCGCTGTTATTGATGCTGTGTTTCAGGGCAGCATGGAAAAGGCCATTCGGGATATACAAGGCAAAGCCGCAGAGTTTGTTAGCAGCGGCAAGCCCTATATAATCCTCACGGATGAAGCTGAGGATGAAGCTAAGGCGCGCATACCAATGATCCTGCTGGTTGGCGCGGTTCACACTCACCTGGTCAGGCAAGGCTTACGCAAGCAAGCCTCTATCATGGTACGCTCCGGCGAGTGCTTTGATGTGCATCACCTGGCCGTGCTTATCGGTGCAGGTGCTACCGCCGTTAACCCCTGGCTGGCGGAGGAGGCTATTACAGCCCGCCTAACTCATGGCCGCTGGTTTGGTGATAATGAGGTTGCGAGTAGTCAAATCAAACGCAGCCTGGATATATCCGTGCAGGATGCGCTGCAAAATCTGAAGGAAGCACTGAGTCTCGGACTGCTTAAGATTATGTCTAAAATGGGTATCTCAGTTGTCAGTTCCTACCGGGGAGGTATGAATTTTGAGGCGATAGGACTTTCGCGGGCATTAGTGACTGAATTTTTCCCGGCAATGCCCTCCAAAATTTCCGGTATAGGGCTGGATGGTATAGAAAAGCGTGTTCTGGAATTACACCGCAGCGCCTGGCTGGATGATAAAGACATGCCGATAGGCGGTTTTTACAGGCTTCGCGCCAATAGTGAGCATCACGCCAACAACGGCCATAACATCCACCTGCTGCAATCATCAGTCGCTAAGGGTTCATACGCGCTATACCAGCAGTACAGTTCTGAGCTTCGCAATCAACCCCCGGTTAACTTACGCGACCTGCTGGATTTTAAAGCCGCTGAAAAATCTGTAGATATTGATCAGGTAGAATCAATCACTGAAATAAGAAAACGCTTCATCGCCCCGGCTATGAGCCTGGGAGCCTTAAGCCCGGAGGCGCACGAAACGCTGGCAATCGCCATGAACCGCATGGGCGCGGCTTCTAATTCCGGTGAGGGGGGGGAAGCTTTAGAGCGTTACCACCCGCGCCCGAACGGGGATAATGCCAATTCCACCATCAAGCAGGTAGCATCCGCCCGCTTTGGCGTTACCATGCAATACCTGAACAGTGCTCTGGAGCTTCAAATAAAAGTCGCGCAAGGGGCAAAACCGGGCGAAGGCGGCCAGTTGCCAGGCTTTAAAGTAACGCCGGAAATCGCTGTTCTTCGTCACTCCACACCGGGTGTCAGTTTAATCTCCCCCCCGCCGCACCATGATATTTATTCAATCGAGGATTTAGCGCAGCTTATTTACGACCTGAAACAGGCAAATCCAGCCGCAATTGTTTCAGTAAAACTGGTATCGCAAGCCGGAATTGGCACAATCGCAAGCGGCGTGGCCAAAGCAATGGCGGATAAAATACTTATCTCAGGGCATAGTGGCGGCACAGGAGCCAGCCCGTATTCCAGCATCAAATTCGCTGGCAGTCCTTGGGAAATGGGGCTGGCGGAGGCCAACCAGGTGCTAACGCTTAATCGCCTCCGCCACCGTGTCAAATTACAAACAGACGGCGGCATAAAAACCGGGCGGGATGTAGTTATTGCTGCCATGCTGGGCGCGGAGGAGTTTGGTATCGGCACGGCATCCCTGATTGCTATGGGCTGCCTGCTGGTGCGCCAGTGCCATAGCAACACCTGCCC
>CAYTOJ010000120.1:0-5346 GCA_964439415.1 uncultured Rickettsiales bacterium | reverse complement strand
TTGCTTGTCTCCCCCACCGCGAGCATAGGGGGATTAAGGGGGGGGAACCTTTCTTCTTATTATAGTATCAACGCATTCCCCCCCCTCAGTCCCCCCCCGCAGGCGGTGGGGGATGCGATAGGTAGCAACGTAATTGTAACTGTGGTGTCCGGAGGATTTTTAAATTCTTACCTGCATACAGTATAACAGATGCTTAATTATATAATCCGCAGGATTTTATTGATGATTCCCACACTGCTGGGGATTATGGCGCTTAACTTTCTTATTATCCAGGCTGCGCCCGGCGGACCGGTTGAGGTAATGATCGCTAAAATCAAAGGTTCGCACACCGGGGCTACTGATAAAGCAGCAGGTTCAGGCAGTCTGGAGATTACGCCAAACGCCATGAATATTGATAAATCTGCCAGCGCAGTAGAGTCGCAATATACCGGGGCGCACGGCATAGACCCTGAAATAATCGCGGAGATTGAAAAACGCTTCGGCTTCGATAAACCCGCGCATGAGCGCTTTCTGCTGATGCTGAAAAGTTATATAACTTTTGATTTCGGCATGAGTTTCTACCGGGATGCTTCAGTATCCGCCTTGATTATGGAAAAGCTGCCAGTTTCCATCACACTTGGCGCATGGTCAACCGTGCTGATTTACCTGCTGGCGATTCCCCTTGGCATTAAAAAAGCAGTGCGGGACGGCTCCCGCTTTGATTTATGGAGCAGTTTTTTCCTCACCATAACCTATTCCATCCCCAGTTTTCTGTTCGCAATTCTGCTGGTGGTTATCTTCGCCGGGGGTAGTTACCTCAACTGGTTTCCGCTGCGCGGGTTATCATCTGGCGATACGGATACCTTAAGCTGGCCTGCACAAATCCTGGATTATTTATGGCACATTACACTGCCAATAATCAGCCTGGTGATCGGCGGCCTGGCCAGCCTGGTGATGCTGACTAAAAATTCATTTCTGGATGAGATCGGCAAGAATTATGTACTCACCGCCCGCGCTAAAGGCTTGAAGGAACGCACTATATTGTACGGCCATGTATTCAGGAATGCCATGCTGCTTGTTATATCACACATGCCAGCCGCGTTCCTCACCATGCTGTTTACCGGCAGTTTGATGATAGAGATTATTTTCTCCCTCGATGGCCTGGGGCTGCTTAGTTTTGAATCGGCCATCAACCGCGATTACCCGGTGATGTTCGGCACACTCTATATTTTTACCCTGCTTGGCCTTGTCGCTAAACTTATCGGTGATGTTGTGTATACCCTGGTTGACCCCCGTATAGACTTTGAAAGCCGCGCCGCATAACGCTTCTGTTGCCCTGGTGCTAGAATGCCACCTGAACATTTGTAACTTGTGGATTGCGGCATAAATGGCTACAATGCTGTATTCTGGAACAATCAGGAAAATGTTATATGGCGCAAGCCCCTCAACACGTTGAAGAGAATTATCAGGCGTTTCAGGAATTACTGCCTTCAATAATAACCACACATGCAGGAAAATATGCTTTAATGCGTGAAAAGAAGGCTGTTGAGTATTTTGACAGTATGGGAGACGCAATGAAATACGGTGAACTTGCGTACCCTGATGGTTTATTTTCAGTTCAGCAGGTAAAGATAACTCCGGTGTATTTAGGTATATATTCTCATGCCTGGAATTAGTTCCGGCTGGACGGAAAGCAATTCGCTTGTCGTGTCGGTAGGTATTGTCCCAGGCGGCACATTCAATCCCAATAAGCCTGTAGAACTTTCCAATGCCATTATAGATACGGGTGCTACCGCAACCTGCATTTCTTCCAGGCTTGCTCGTGAAATGGGCTTGATTCCGGTATCCAGAGGGTCGATGAGCACCGCTAACGGAATCGTTACAGTCAATGTTTATTATGTTGATATTGTCATGCCATTCGGCGGGATAGCGTATGCTGAGCCAAAAAAGAGCGTATCCGAATTTATATGCGAGGACGACACGATAAAAGTGCTCATTGGCATGGATGTGATAGGTAAAGGACAGTTGAGCGTATCTTTCAACGGAACCTTCACTTTCAGCATGTAAATTTGTGCAATGCCATGATTGCTTAAAATTCAATGAAGAAACAACCGCCAATAATGTCTTATGCTGAACTTTGCTTGTGAAATACCCTAGTTTGGGGTATAATAGGGGTAAGGAGGTGACTATGATGAAAGTTTCTTTTGCTGAAGTGGATGAAGAGTATATCCGTAGCAAAGTGCGGAATGGCTACTATAGCAGTGTCACAGAGGTAATCAGGGATGCTGTCAGGCGGTTGCGAGAAAATGAGCAACACAAATTAACAACTGCCCTTGAACTTGGTGAGAAGGCTATCCATGAAGGGCGCGTGCAGCCACTAACTCACGAACTGTTTGAAGCTGCATGTAATAAAGGATTTGAAAAGGCCAAGCGCAATGAGAAAATTGTAAGGCCTGATGTCACTTCATACTGATTACAGCCTTGTTATAACTGACCCTGCGTTAGACGATTTGGAGGCTATAGCCAACTTTACTGTCAATCAATGGGGTGAAGCACAGGCTATTGTCTACAAGAATGCTCTCTATTCGGCGTTACTTGACATTCAAGCAAAGCCAGAGCAAGGCCGCCCCCGATATGGGGTTTCAGAACATTATAAAGGTTGAAGTTCAGGGCGGCATGTTATTTTTTATCGTGTCGAAGGAAGTACGATATATGTTATCCGTGTTCTGCATGACAGCATGGATTTCCCAAGGCATCTTACATAGGTCTTATAGCCGTCCGCATGATGAAAGTGAAATAGAAAATCTCCGGTGGATTCCGTACCACCAAGGGAGCAGAAATCTTAACTACCCAGGTATCGGTACTGCCTCTCGGCTTCCCCCACCGCAGGCAAAGGGGGCTAGGGGGGGGGAATCTTTCTTCTTCCCATAGTACCAACACATTCCCCCCCCTTAATCCCCCTATGCTCGCGGTGGGGGAGACAAGCAATGTACATCCAGACCAGCAGACCTGGGGGGTTACTTTGTTATTATGGTGCGCATGGGCGGCGGGATAAAAAAAAGACCCGGTAGATTTATGGTCTATCCGGGTCAATCTTTTTTAGGGATCATTGCTGATCCCTGGGAGTGCTAAAACCTTAATAGTTACAGGTATAGCCACCCCGGTACACCACAATGTCTGATCCGCCCTCTTCGAGGCATATGCTGACGGCGTCTTCGGCTGCTGCAAGACTGAGTGCTCGGCGCGTGCGCCGTTGGCAAGCCCAGTCATACAACGAAACCGTACCATCCGAGTAAATTGTCATACTCATCGAATACAGCCGACCACCAGAGTTGGCACAATTGAGAGTTGCCTGGTTATGCGCCGAAGCAACGCTTGTTTGCGCCGAAACTAGCATTGTATTGCCAAGCAGAAGCGTGAGCACGATCAAAGCGGAAATCAAGATTTTCATAGACCCTCCGGTCTGAATTGGGGCTTGCAAAGCACCATACCCTCACAGAGGATACGTTGCCTCTGCAAGCCAAACTTACGTTGATGTTAACATAAAAAGGCTTATGTAACGAATTCAGCGTAACGCTAACCTATTGTTTTTTTTTTGCGATTTTGTGATGTTTTGATGAAACGGTGGGCTGATTAAAGGTAACTACCCAGGTGTTGGTACTGCCTCTCGGTTTCCCCCACCGGGCACAAAGGGGGCTAGTGGGGGGAAGCTTTCTTCCTTCAGCAGTACCAACACATTCCCCCCCCTTAATCCCCCTATGCTCGCGGTGGGGGAGACAAGCAACGTACATCCAGGCCAGCAGACCTGGGGAGTTATGAAAAAGAAGAATGCTGCTATTGGTTCATCTCTGCAAAGCTTGCTGGAGGAAGAAGGAGTTTTTAATGAATGCAATGCGCAGGCTATCAAGCAGGTTCTGGCCTGGCAGCTAGAGCAGGTGATGAAAGAAAATGGCATGACAAAAAGTAGTATGGCGGAGAAGATGAACACCAGCCGTGCCGCACTTGACAGATTGCTAGACCCTGAGAATACGGCTGTTACTTTGCATACTATCATAAAAGCAGCTTCAGCGGTGGGTAGAAGCATCCGCCTGGAATTGATATAAATAGGATTTATGGGTTTGTTCGTAATTTTTACACGCTGTCACCAAAACAACATTTGAAATTTAATGCATAATACCGCTTTAATAGAGCGAATATTCTCTGGGTTATAAAATTGCGCAAGGTTGTATTTGGGGCTTTATTTATCATACCGTTACTTGCGGTTGCTTGGCTCGCTCTTGAAGGCGGCAAGGCTCCTTTATCTTCTAAGAAAAATGCTGAGAAAAAAGCAACCGTAGTTGAGGTGGTAACTGTGCAGCCCGGAACGGCGGTGTATGACGCTGTAACATCCGGCACTTTGAAATCCAATGAAGCGGCAGTAATAGCGCCGGAGGTGGATGGCCGGGTGCTGGAGATAAACTTTACTGAGGGTGCACGGGTTAAAAAGGGGGATGTGCTGGTTAAGCTGGATTCCAGCCTTGAGGAGGCTGAACTGGCATCAGCAAAAGCCAGTTTCAATAACAGCAGGTTAGCATTCCAGCGTGCTGACAAGCTTGCAAAAGGCGGCGTTGCAACGGTGGAGACAAGGGATAATGCGCTGGCGAAAATGCGGGTGGATGAGGCGGCAGTGGCGCTTGCGCAGGCGAAGGTGGATAAAATGATCATTCGCGCACCGTTCAACGGATTGGTGGGAATAAGGGGGGTAAGCCCCGGCAGCATGGTGAAAACGGGGGAGCGTATAGCTTTGATAGAGGATGTAAGCCGCCTGAAAGCTGACTTTTCCCTGCCGCAGAGTTATTATTCAAAAATCACTAAAGGCATGGAGATTGAGCTTGGCTCAGATGCTGTGCCAGGCCGCAGCTTTAAAGGAGCCATTCAGGCGGTTGACCCGGGCGTGGATGAGAGCAGCCGCAATATATCAGCGCGGGCGGTAGTTGATAATCCTGATGGTATTTTAAAGCCGGGATTGTTCGTGAATATCAGAATTATCCTGGGGGAGGATGCAAACGCGTTGCTGGTTCCCGAACAGGCGGTTTTTCCGGAGGCTAGTAAAACTTATGTTTATATAGTGCGTGATGGTAAGGCGGTTAGAGCAGAGGTTTTAACTGGCATACGTCATGGTGGCAATGTTGAAATAACGCAAGGCTTGAACGCGGGGGAGGTGGTTATTACCGATGGGCATATCAAAATCCGTGATGGCAGCCTGGTGGCTATAGCAGAAGATAAAAAACCCGAAATAGGTGTGCAGTGATAGTGGTTACCATGAAGTATTTTTCTGCCCCCTCCCTAACCCTCCCCCGTAAACAGGGGAGGGAATATATAGAGAAC
>CAYTOJ010000119.1:0-5431 GCA_964439415.1 uncultured Rickettsiales bacterium | reverse complement strand
TCATAGTCCCTTCTGAGGTTAAAACCCCCGCCTTCAGGCGGGAAAAGACTTCAGTGCACTTGTACACAACATGTATTGGTGCTTGTGGCATTTATGCAGTTACGATAAAACTACTCCTTCGTATCCGTATCCTTCTTCTGCTGGGCAAAGAGGCCGAAGGGATCCATCATTTTAGTCATGGCTTGCTGGAATAGCTGCATGTTCTGCTTTGCTACTTCCTCAAACTGCTGCGGGTTTGGTATTATGCCGCCAAGTGAGCCTTTAAACACTGAGCGCATATTTTCCTGGTTCTTCACAAAGGCATCTATGCTGGCATCCAGATACTGCGGCAGCATTTCCCTTATGCCATCGTCATAAAAGCTGATTACCTTTCGCAGGAAACTTGCGGGCAGCAGATTATAATTCTTTGATTCCTGCTCCACTATAACCTGGGTGAGGACTGACCTTGTAATATCATCCCCGGTTTTAGCATCATACACTATGAAATCCTCACCGCGCTTGATCATTGCGCATAAATCCTCCAGCGTGATGTATGTACTGGTGTCGGTGTTATAAAGCCTGCGGTTGGCATACTTCTTTATAACTGTCGGGTTTTCGGCCTGATTCTTTTTGTGCAGTGCAGCTTTATTTTCCATGGCGGCTTTACTTTTTTTGTGCAGGAATTATTGCACAAAAAATTGTGCAGGTAAATAAAAATGGCGGATAGTAGCGAGGCGTTTGCTAGGGAATTTATGGATTTATGGCAGAAACAGCTTTCCAAAGCACTGACTGATCCGGAAACAGCAGGCTCATATATAAAACTGATGCACGACTTTGGTAAGGCTTTTACTTACCCGAAAGATACCACTAATGTGACCCCTGATGATACAAGCAAACGCCAGCCAGAAGTTTCCCAACCTGCTGCCCATGCATATGGGGTTGCAGACCTTGTTATCGCACAGCTCGCTCTTCGTATATCAGACCTTGAAAAACGCATCGCCAGGCTTGAATATGGGGCAACTGTCAAGCCTGAAAACCCTGGTTGATGCACTGCAACAAAGTGGTGAAGCGCAAGGCCTGGATGCCATAAACAAAGAAATTGAAAACCGCTGGGGTAGTCTGCTAACCGGCCTTGGCGCCTACGCAAACCGTAGTGAATCTTCTTACAAGACGCCTTATGATGTAATCTGGAGTAAGGGAAATGCCCGGCTGCTGGCTTTAATGCCACGCAAACATGATGCGGTAATTTTGATGGTTCCATCGCTCATCAACCGCTGGAACATACTGGATTTACACCAGGATTGCAGCATGGCGCGCTTCCTTTTGCATCATGGTTTTAATGTCCAGGTTCTCGACTGGGGTGAGCCAGGCGAATTAGAGAAAAGTTTGAATGTGCGTAGTTATATTGAGGAGATTTTAATTCCGGCGATTGAACATGCAGGCAAAACTGCCCCGGTTTACCTGCTTGGCTATTGCATGGGGGGGACTATGGCGGTTGCGGCAGCGCAACTGCTTGATAAAGCTATAGCGGGGCTGGTGCTTCTGGCCGCGCCGTGGGATTTTGCCGTGGAGCCATTTGCGGCGCATAGAAAAACTTTGGCCTCAGCCGCATCAGCATTAAAGGATCATGGCACTTTCAGCTCTAATATAGTTCAGGCAATGTTTCACCTGAATGATCCCTTCCTGTTCCAGCGCAAGTTTCAGCGCCTGGGGAGGGGTGAGATAACCGGATTCGAGCGTGAGTTATTCATGCTGGTGGAAGAATGGGTGAACGATGGTGTTAACCTCTCCGCCCCGGCAGCGAAGGAATGCCTGAACCAGTGGATAGGCGGAAATACTCTGCAGAACGGAGCCTGGGCTGTTGGCGGCCGGATAATACAGCCAGGCCTAATAAAAGTGCCAACGCTGGCGGTAATCCCCGTAAAAGATAAAATAGTGCCGCCGCCTTCAGCGTTTGCTTTGGCTGACAACATACCTTTGTGCACAACTTTGACACCTGATTGCGGCCATATAGGTATCACTGCATCACTAAGCGCGGCAAAACTCTGCTGGCAACCAATGCTGGAGTGGATTCGTGACGGCTCTATACCTGGGAAGTAAAAGAATAATCACGCATTCTTTCCAATATCTTTTCTGCAGAATCCCTGTGGCCAGTTAATTCTTTCTATTGATTCATAGGCTTTTGCCCGTGCAGCGATAAAGCCTGAAGCCAGAACGGTAATGCCTAAAACGCGACCGCCGGTTGCTATTGTCTTATTACCTTCAAGCTTTGTTCCGGCATGGAATATCTGCACGCCATCAATATTCTCCGCCGCATCCAGACCGTTTATCACGCTATTTTTCACATATTCACCGGGGTAGCCATGCGCAGCCATAACCACGCAGATAGCCGCACCTGGCTGGCTTTCTATTTGTATGTCGCTTAAGTTACCAGAAGCTATACCCAGCAGCAGCGGCACAATATCGCCTTTATAGCGGCGCATTAAAACTTGAGTTTCAGGGTCGCCGAAGCGGCAGTTGTATTCAAGCAGTTTAGGGCCGGTGCTGGTCAGCATCAGTCCGGCAAATAACACTCCCTGGTATGGTGTTCCTCTGGATGCCATTGTTTCTACGGTTGGTGTGATTATAGTATTCATCACTTCTTCCACTAATTCATTCGTGGCGGCGGCTACGGGTGAGAATGTTCCCATGCCACCGGTGTTGGGGCCTTCATCCCCGTCGAAAGCGCGTTTATGGTCACGGGCAGAGCCTAAGTACAAAGCGCGCCTGCCATCGCAAACCGCGAATAGGCTTAGTTCTTCCCCTTGCAGAAATTCCTCGACCAGTATTTTATTTCCAGCCATGCCAAACCTGCCACTTAAGGTTTCTTCCGCTGCCTGCAAAGCCTCATCTATAGTATAAGCTATAACCACGCCTTTCCCGGCAGCGAGGCCATCAGCCTTTATCACCAGTGGTGGGGTTTTGCTGCGGATGTAAGCAGCGGCTGGCTCCAGTGCTTCAAATTCAGCATATTCAGCCGTTGGAATGTTTGCCTCCAGACATAGAGCCTTGGTGTAAGCCTTGGATGCCTCCAGCATACTGGCGGCCTTGGAGCAGCCGAATACTTGTACACCATGCTCCTGCAGATAATCAGTAATGCCGTGGGTTAAAGGCTCTTCAGGTCCCACTACTACCAGTTCCACGGCATTATCCCGGCAGAAATCCTTCACCGCCGGAAAATCTAATGGACTTAGAGCGATATTGCGCGCTATTTTTGCTGTGCCTGCATTGCCTGGCAGGCAGAAAAGTTTATTTAGCAGCGGAGATTCTGCAATCTTCCAGCACAAGGCGTGTTCTCTGCCACCAGAGCCAATAACCAATATATTCATTTTATGCTTCCGGTTTTGCTATAAGGCTTTATCACTGGCATTATACTGCTCGTGTTTCAAAAGTGTAGATTTATTGCAGTTAATTTGCGAGCAGTATAATAAGCGCATGGGGCTGGCTTGGCGGCCATGCGCAAAAATATAAATAATATGCCGGGAACACTCTTAAGTGTTTCTGGTATTATACAAATACAAAGAAGAACTTTGCAGCAACCAGCAACACATAACAGCGTGGAATATTCGGTCAGCGATATTGCAATGGCTCTGAAGCGCGTGGTGGAGGATAATTTCGGTTATGTGCGGGTAAAAGCGGAACTCAGCGGCGCCAAACTGCATACATCAGGGCATTTATATTTCACATTGAAGGATGATAAATCCTGCCTCAACGCAGTATGCTGGCGGGGTACAGCCGGAAAACTGAAGTTTAAACCTGAAGATGGGATGGAGGTGATCTGCACGGGCAAAATCACTACCTATCCTGGCCGCTCGCAATACCAGATGGTGGTGGAATGGATGGAACCGGCTGGCCTTGGCGCTTTAATGGCACGGCTGGAGCAGTTGAAAAAGATTCTCTCCAGTGAGGGAATATTCGCAGAGGATCGTAAAAAACCCATACCATTCATGCCAAAAGTAATTGGCATTATTACATCACCAACCGGGGCGGTAATCCGCGATATTCTCCACCGTCTGCGGGATAGATGCCCCGTGCAGGTGGTGCTCTACCCCGTGCAGGTGCAGGGGGAGGGGGCGGCGGAACAGGTAGCCGCTGCCATTTCCTATTTCCATGCGCTGGATGGTGGCCAGAATGTGCCACGCCCTGATCTTATCATTGTGGCGCGTGGTGGTGGCTCAGTTGAGGATTTATGGGCGTTTAACGAGGAAGTTGTGGTGCGCTCAGTTGCGCTTTGTTCCATACCGCTTATTTCAGCCATAGGCCACGAGACCGATACCACACTGATAGACTACGCGGCTGACCTGCGCGCTCCCACCCCCACAGCAGCAGCAGAAAAAGCCGTGCCCGTGCTGCGGGAGATAAAAAGCTACTTAAACGAAGTATCACAGCGGCTGGATAGTGCTGCGGCAAGGATACTGGATAATTTAAGTGCGCAGGTTGCATCCCTCGCCCGCGCTCTGCCAAGAAAAGAAGATTTACTGAGCTATCCTGCGCAGAAGCTGGATGATTTATCGGATCGCCTGCAAAGCGCACCGAAGATATTTCTAATTATGAAAACGCAGAAGTTTGATCTTGTCGCAGCCTGTCTGAAGCCACTTGTGTTAATGCAAAGCCTGGAATCCAATATTAAAACGGCAAGTGACTTTCATGAGCGGACAAAAGCTTCTGTTTTAAGGGTGCTGGATAACAAGAACAGGGAGTATAACAGCCTCTCCAAGCTGCTGCTGGCGCTGGATTATCGTTCAGTCCTCCAGCGTGGGTTTATTATGGCGCATACTAAGGATGGTGTTCTGCTCAAGTCAGCCAGCGGTTTTCCGCCTGGCAGCAAAGCGGTACTCAGTTTTTATGATGGTGATGCAGAGGTAGTGCGGAGCTGAAATTTATTAGAGGATTTTTTTGAGGAGTATATGGCGAATGTAGTAGTGGTAGGCCTTCAGTGGGGCGATGAAGGCAAAGGCAAGGTGGTTGACTGGCTGAGTGAACGCGCTGATGTGGTAGTGCGCTTCCAGGGCGGCCATAACGCTGGTCATACACTGGTGATTGACGGTGAGAAGTTCATTTTAAGTTTACTTCCATCTGGCATTGTGCGGCCTAACAAGCTTTCCATTATCGGCGGTGGTGTGGTGATTGACCCCTTCGCGCTGCTGGCAGAAATTGAGCGGATTAAAGCGCAGAGAGTTGAAATCACTGCTGATAATTTAAAAATCGCCGAGAATGCATCGCTGATATTGCCGCTGCACCGACAACTGGACGCTGCGTCAGAATCAGCTCTGGGAGCGGGAAAGATCGGCACTACAGGCCGTGGCATCGGCCCCGCTTATGAGGATAAAACCGGAAGGCGGGCGGTTAGAGTGTGTGATTTAAAACACCCGGAAATTCTGGAAGAGAAACTGAAAATCCTGACGGCATTCCA
>CAYTOJ010000118.1:0-5446 GCA_964439415.1 uncultured Rickettsiales bacterium | reverse complement strand
GCCTCAAACGGGTCTTTTGCCGCTTGTATTGCTGCTACACCAGCTTCAATATCAACCATAAGTCAACGTCAGAAACTTAAACCACCCTACCAGCGTTGCTGGATGGAGTGGAGGAGTTTTTTCTCCATATCGCTCTGCGGGGCGAGGGCGTTTTTGGAATCCAGCTTGGCGCAGGCATCCTTCTGCCAGAATTTAATATCAGTCTCCGGGTTTACTTCCTTCCATTTGGCATGGCCGGTTTCACGCAGGTCAGTCAAATTAGCGTTAATGATGTTTGCCACTTTGCCGATCTCAGCGCAGCGTTTCTTAGCGTATTCCGTGCCGTAATTGGCGAAGTCAAAACTCATCAGCACGGCGGTGACACCTATGGTTGGCACATTCTCCTTCACGAATGAATAATCTGCCGGGGTGATTTCCGCCGCTTTATATTCTTTCAGCATTTTAGGATCATTAAGCGGAACCAGGTGAATCTGCTCTACCGGATTCTCGCCGCCTTCCTTGGATGATACCTTTGCAACATCCTCCAGATTTCTGAACAGCTTAAGCGGTTTGCCGCCTACATAAAACATCGCATCAGTTTTGCCGGTGAGTAGCATGGTAAGCCCTTCAGCCGGTTCAGCGCGGATGATATTTTTCGGCATAACGCCCTGCATCGCCAGAAGATTCATGGATGTCAGCCAGGTTCCGCTGCCCTCTGACCCTACCACAATGCTTCTGTTTTTAAGATCAGCGAAGGTTTTTATATCACTTTTAGCCAGCAGGTGAACTTCCTCTGAATGCAGGGGGAATACCATGCGCAAATCCTTAACTGACTTGCTGATGGTTTTATCCTTCACGCGGGAGAGGTAGCCCAGTACATCGGACTGTACTATGCCAAGTGTGGCGTTTTCCTTGCTGGACATGCGGCGGATGTTATCAATCGAACCACGGGATTCCTTAACGTCAATCTTTATGCCCTGGCCACCTGCGATTTTTGCAATATCCTCAGCCATGCGAATATTAGTTCCGGTGGCGGACCCTGTGACTATGCCAAGGGCGCCATCTTCCGCCAGCACCTGCACAGGGCACAGGCTTAAAAGTATAAATGCGAATGCTAACTTTCTCATAACTTTAACTCTATTATTTAGTTTGTTGTAATATCTCTAAAAGCTGTTTTTCATTCAGCTTGTTATTTGATGAATCCTGAGGCGCGACTGGCTTCATGGCTTTTGTTTCTTCTGCTTTTTTCGTGGCGGCGGCTTTTTTAGCCTCTTCAGCTTTTTTAATCTCCTCAGCTTTTCTGGCATCTAAGGCTTTTTTCGCTTCCTGTTCCTTGCGCTGTGCGTCCAGTTTCGCCTGCGCTGCTTTTTTAACTTCTTCTAGTTTTTTTGCTTCTTCCTGCTTTTTAGTGTCTAAGGTCGGCTTGCCATTCTCAGTTTTCTTTGGGGCGGGTGGTATTAAGGATTTACCAGGTTCCGGCAGAACTTCCGGCAGTTTCAGGGGTTGATTCTCTCGGCTCATCTGTGGTACTGCCAGCGGTTTTGCTTCACCGGGCTTGATTTCTCCGTGCGCAGTTTTAATACCCCCACCGCCTGGTTTTAAATTATTAAGCTGTTTAGCTTCATTATCCGTAGTTTTTATAACTGGCGCAGGAGCCTGTTTGGAATCCTCTTTACTAGTAATGGCTGTTTTAGATGTTCCGGCGAATTGAGGTTTTTTGCTGGTCATTTCTATATAAGCGGCAAAAGCCAGATGCACCAGAACGATTGCGGCGATGATAACTATATAAACCCTGCCGGAAGATATAGGCGGCAGTGCCGACCTGGAGTCGCCTGATAGATCGCCGCGCCTGCCGAAGGGGCGCTCACTGGGGAGTATCTCCTTCTCCGGCTTGTATTCGTTAAATGTCTCCGAACCCAGCGATTTAAACCCGTTATTCATGTCAGTGTTATCATCTTTTACACTATTCACTTTTTCCGTTAGAGCTTGCGGAACTTTTTTTATATCCAGCATGCAATACCTATCGCACTTCAAATTTGCGCATGGGCGCCTCACCCTGCGCTAACCTAGCTACGCTAAAGCTTCGGTAGGCATAGCTTCGGGCGACAGGCCACCAGCCCCATGCGCTTCTATACTGATCGCAGCCTAACTGCATAAAATCCACATTCTTCATACGCGATCAGTATATTGTTTTATTTTTTGCGGTGTTTCTTAATACTAACGTTAAATAAACCTATATATTAACCGTTCGCTCTTTCAATCGTTTTTTAATATGTGTAATTGTTTATATTCATTCTTGAGAAACTTATGTAGGTAATTATGGCTCTGGAGCAGGCAGGATTAAACCTTTCCGAAGAAATTATTAAGCTGATTCCAAGGGATGCCGCCAGAGTTCTGCATGTCGGCTGCGCAGATGATTCGGTTGGGGTGCAATATAAATCCTGTAACCCATTCGCTGAATATTACGGCGTAACTTATTCTAATTTAAATCATGCTACGTCTGACCTTTCAGCTCCTAGCATTGGCGCTAAAAGTTTAAACGTAATTGTTTATGAGAATGTCTGTGATTTATCCGCGCTTGAACAAAACATCAGCGCACACATACAGTATCTACGTGATGATGGTGTATTGCTGCTGCTGCTGCCAAATGTTCAATACTGGCGCAATATTGAAGGGCAGATCAGGGGAACGGCAGCTCAAGTGCCTGGCATTAGCATTAAAGCCGTTATTAAAGGCATTGAAAGTACGGGCTGCAAATTTCTGGATGCAACCCCTTTAACACCGCGTGGTGAGGAAAAGGATTTCGAGAATTTTATAAGCATGATGCCGCAGACTTTAGGTGGTTTAAAGGTGAATCCAGATCGCTTCAAGCTGGAGAGCATGGGAAGCCATTACCTGATAAGGGCGGCTGCGAGAGGTTACACCCCCCCCAGGATGCTGGTTCATGCTATAACCCTGAAACCGCAGGCGGCATGTAACGATGTGCGGGTGCTGGAGCCGAATGCATTTATGGCAACTATGCCAGGCGTTGCCTGCATACACGATGTAAAAACTCTGCGGCCACGTTTTCAGCAGCATTTTGAGCGGCGTGTGCTGGTATATCAACGCCCGATCATGCGTTATGATGCGTTAGATCTGCCAAAATGGGCGGTGAAAAACCGCTACCTGCTGGTAATGGAGTTTGATGATCACCCCATGCGCTGGCCGGAGATTGAGCAGAATAATTATCTCAACTTCCGCGGCGTTCATGCGGTGCAGACATCAACCCCGGCGCTGCTGGATTTTCTGGCCAGCTTCAACCCCAACATTAAAGCGTTCCCTAACCAACTGGCGCGCCTGCGGGAATTAAAAAAACCAAAGCAGGATGGTGATACTGTAAAAGTTTTTTTCGGCGCGCTGAACAGAGGGGAGGACTGGGCAGCATATATGAACACCATCAACCGCGTTATAAGTGCTTATGAATCCAGACTGGAATTTGTGGTGGTTTACGATGAAGTATTCTTTAAGGCTCTGCAAACTAAAGCTAAAAAGTTTATTCCGCTGACTGATTACAAAGGCTATCAGGAAGCCCTAGCTGATTGCGATATTTCCTTCATGCCGCTGCAGGATAATGAATTTAACCGCATGAAATCCGACCTGAAATTCATAGAAGCCGCAGGCTCAGGTGCTGTGGCACTGGCCAGCCGCGTGGTGTATGAAAACAGTCTGGAGCATGAGCAGACTGGTCTGTTCTTTAACGACAGCGCAGAGCTGGAGCAGCAACTTGTCAAGCTGATAGAAAATGCTGAATACCGGAATGGTATAGCCGGGCGGGCTTATGATTATGTCAAGCATAACCGCCTGCAATGCCAGCATTATAAAGAACGGGCAGCATGGTATATGGATCTGTTAGACCGTTATGATGAACTGGACGCTGCGCTTCGTGAACGCGTACCGGAGTATTATGAATATACCGCTATCGTCTGATGAGTTGAAGTTTTTCATATCACATCGGCGGTATATCTTTTATTTGTTGAGGGGGGCGCACCCCACGGCTTACAGCCTCCCCTTAAGCAGCGCTGGCGCAGGTCGCTACGCTCCAAATGTCAATTCTTGAAATGCGAGGAGTATAGTTGTAACTTATTGCAGTGTGTTTTGAAAGCGTACAGATTGACAGTGCTTTCTATTTTGTATATTATACTGGTTATATACTGCTCGCGAATGAAGAGTGCGTTTTTTTTGCAGTGATTTTGCGAGCAGTATAGACGCGGATTCGGCTGGTGGGGCGGCCATGCGCAAAACAAAAAAAATATACCTATCGCACCCTTGAAGTGCGATAGGTATATAACCGTTATCAGGAAAAGGACAATGCCGAGAGTAGCCATTGAAGATAACAGCCGGATATCGTTACGGATTCGCTCCAGCGATAAAGCGTTGCTGATGCGGGCTGTGGCCTACGCACATACTGATCTTACGGATTTTGTATTACGGAATGCTTTGTATGCGGCAAAAAATGTAATTGACCAGGCTGAACGGGTTTCCCTGTCAGAGCGCGATAGTATGCGCGTACTGGATGCTCTGGAAAATCCACCTGCGCCGAATGCGAAGCTTCTGGCGGCTGCCCGCGCTTTGCCTGAATTATAATGGCTATTGCTCCCTGGCATGAAGAATCAATTGCTAAGCGGCATAATAGGGAAGCTTTTGATTGTGGTGATGCGGCTTTGAATGATTTTCTGCGTCTTCATGCCCGTCAAACACATAATCAGGGCGGCGCTAAAACCTTCCTCGCTGTGGCTGATGATGATACGGTCAAGGTTTTGGGCTTCTATTCCATCAGCCCTGCCTCCATAGAGTTTTCCCGAGCACCTGATGTGATTAAGCATGGATTGGCACGGCATGACATTCCGGTGTTCCGCCTTGGCCGCCTTGCTGTTGATAAATCAGTGCAAGGGCAAGGGTTGGGTGGTCAATTGTTGCTGTCTGCTGGCAGGCGTTGCCTCCGTGCGGCTCAGGAAGTTGGTGGTGTAGCGTTGCTGATTGACGCAAAGAATAAGGATATTGCACAGTGGTATGCCAGTTATGGCGCACTACCACTGCTGGATAAGCCGCTTTCTCTGCTTCTGCCCATGTCTACCATCAAAAAGACTTTAGATGTCGAGGCCAGTTGATGAACACTAAATTATACACAGCACTGGGGCTGATGAGCGGTACATCAATGGATGGTATAGATGCCGCCATTATCAGGACTGATGGATTGAAGGTGGTGGAGCGGTTAGCTGCGCTTTACCTGCCATTTGGGGAAGCTGCTGATGCATATAAAAGAAGTGCGGATTCTGCACTGACCAGTACGCTTAAGCAAGCCAGGTTTGAGAACCATATCACGCGCCTGAATGCCATTGCTGCTTTACAGATTTTAGAGCAATCCGGCATTAGTGCCGCTGATATTGACGTTACCGGATTTCATGGGCAGACTATTCTGCATGTGCCT
>CAYTOJ010000117.1:3456-5582 GCA_964439415.1 uncultured Rickettsiales bacterium | reverse complement strand
TCTGTCATGCCGCCTTTACTTTCTTTTTGCCTGTTGGCTCAACTTTGTGCGTGGACGAACGTAAAATGCGCCCGTAAAGCTCTATATACTCCTGCGCGCATTCAGCGATTGAGGGCGGCGGCATTATTCCCGCCTGTAACTTCTCCCACAAGCCTTTCGTGGTTGCGGCTTTGCGCATTTGTTGCATCAGGCTCTGGCTGCTGCCAACATCAAAGTGCAAACCATTTTCCATATGCTGGACTTTCTCAGCCATGCCGCCGATGTTACTGCAAATCACTGGTTTTGCATGACGGAATGCTTCGGCTATCACCAGCGGAGAATTCTCCCACCAGATGGATGGCACAACCACCCAGTCAGTATTTTCCATAAACTTCGGGATTGAGTCGTGATCATACCTGCCATGGAAAGCCACATGGCTTTGTAGTTTATTGATTTTCTCTGCAAATGCTTTTTTGAAATCCTCTGATTGCAGGGATACGTTGCCATGAATATTTACATAAAAATCATCAAAACCACTCGCCAGCAGTTTCTCTGCCGCATCCAGCAGAAGCATGGTTCCTTTATAAGGTGAAATCTGGCCAAAGAAAGAGAAGCGGTTGCGCTTGTCTGCTCCAGATTGATTAATTCCAGAATTAATTTTCATGACAGGCGAGGTATCAACCCCGTTTTGAATGAGGTGCATTTTATCCCGTGGCAAACCCCATTCTACAAACCGCTCAATCAGCATTCTGCTTGGGCTGACAAATGCATCAACCAGTTCAAAATGCTGCTTTATGGTAAGCTCCCTGAGCTTGAAACGGTTAGCCGGGATATGCGGGAAGCATTCATGACAACGGGCAGGGGAGGCGTATGAGCAAAGCGAATCATCAGTTTTGCGCAGCATCTGCCCATCGCGGTTGCATATGGGAATAAAATCATGCAGCGTGTAAATAATTGCGGCCTGCGGCAGAACATCCCGCACTACCCTTATAGCTTCCACGCCAAAGCGCAGGGTATGGTGAAAGTGCACAACATCAGGGCTTTGTGCCTTTAGGAACTCCGCGAATTCATTATGCAAAGCCTCATGATTACGGCTGGTCTGCATCAGGTAATCAAAGGCATCGCCCCAGAATAAAAACTCATCGGCTTTGCCGTTATGGGATAAAAACGGTGTGCCGGGGTGCGCGGATTCCCTGCTGATTGCCCCAGTCGCCGCCAGAAACACAGCAGTGTGGGAGTCAGATGCGTTAGTTTGCCTGAACAACTGGTAGGCGAGTTTCTCTGAACCTCCTGGGAAAAAATCCGGGTGATTGTGCGATACCACTAAAACCCTGGTTTTCCGCGCAACTGATATATCAGTCGGTGTATCAGCAACTGTCACCGCCGCTATGTTTTTCTTTCTGGATGTCTCCCTAGCCATGTGCGCTCATAACCTCATCAATAACTCTGCCCCACCGTTCTGCATGGATGGAGGCATTAAGATTGAACCGCGCATTAGCATCCTCCGCAACCTGATTCATTGATTGCCTTTCAAAGTGGTACATTTCAACTGAAGCCAGGTAATAAGAATTATATCCGGCCTTATAAGCGCGCAGGCAAAGGTCGGAATCCTCAAAATCACCCACTACATAATCGGTGGACAGGCCATTCAGTTGTTTATATAAATCCCTTGATAACATCATACATGCCCCGGTTACCGCAGGAACTGTGCGGCTGACGTTAGCAGCGGCAAAGCCGGATGGATACCCCTTGAAGTAATGCTTGTTGCCGTAGAAAGCGTACTTTGTGTCTATCTCAAAGTACATGCCAGCATGTTGAAGCCCACCATCCTCATAAAGCAGCTTAGGGCCGATAATGCCTATCTTATTATCATGAGCATTATTATAGGCATTCAGCATAGCAGGCAGCCAGCCTTTGGTGACGGGCGCGACATCCGAATTCATCAGTACCAGTTGCCCGGACTTTGCCAGGCTAGCACCAGCGTTAGTTGCCCTGGCATAGCCACCATTGGTGGACATTACCGCGAGGCGCACAGGAAAGCGGTATAAGAGGGAAAGGTCACGTAGTTTCTTCAGCAGCAATTCTTTATGTTCAGGATAATCCAGCACATATATTACTTCAGCGCTTTTCATATCAGGGTCAGCGGC
>CAYTOJ010000117.1:0-3356 GCA_964439415.1 uncultured Rickettsiales bacterium | reverse complement strand
CTAAGCCCACCTTTAAGCTGCACCGTCAGCCGATAGGATAACGGATCCGGCCAGCCATTAATTCTTGCCGCCAGATTTTTGGGATATTCCAGGAATGCAATAAAACCACGGCAGTTTCCGCTTTTGTAAAGGGGAGATTCCTTGTAAATATCCTCTACATCCCTGCGGGCATAAAAATGCAGCCTCTCCAGAGCAAAATTAAGGGAAAAGCCAAGGTCGGCTTGCAGTGAGAAACTCTCCGCCATTTCCATTGGGTCAAACATCCAGCCGGAAATAAATATGCCTTTGCCATCTACCGGGAATGTCATCTCCAGATTAATGCCGAAAGAACCGTTCTTGTCGCTTACAGAAGTATGGCTTGACGGTATATGCAACTGCAAATTTCTTACAAGTGCCGATGAAGCTGCTTTTGATTCATTCGCCGTATGTTCTATCAGCGCATTATTGATAAAATTTCTGATGTTAAAGCCTGTAGTATCCGGCAGAGTCTTTAAATAGCTGATAATCTGGGCTGAGCCTATCTGGCGGTTTGTTTTGGTATCTATAGCCTGTAGGGGAATAAGCTGCTCTCTGGTTAGCAGATTTATGTATCCATTTTCAATTTCCTGCACGGCCTTGTTACTAAGCAGCATGGTTACCGGGTGGAATGCGCCTTCCTGCCCTGGCCTCTGATAAGGCAACTGCATTATTTCCGCAGCCGATCCCTTAATGCCATTTGGAGCAATGATAACCAGCCGTGCGCCGGACAGGTTTTTTCCGCCCAGTTCAACCTCCCCATACAAAATGTTGGGTGTAAGCCAGAATTGCCCCTCAACTTTCCGCTCCATTGCTGTAAGGCGCGTGCGGGCTGCGATACTTAAGGCTGAATAATGGCTGGCGGCAGCCGTAGCCGCATCCACAGCGGCATATTTTATCATCAGGGTTAAAACTTTAAGGCAATTGGCCTCCTCAAGCCCGTTCAGGAAATTGCCAAAGCCAGCCCCCGATTCATCCAATAGTGATTCATGCTTCCATGAATATTTACCATTAGGTTGCGTAAAGGTTACTTCATGAATGGTATCAAGGTAATATGAATCGCTGACGCGCAGAATCATAACCATGCGCCTCTGAGCGGAGCCGATGAGAGATGCTGCCAGATATGGTTTTTCCGCAGGGATACCGTCAATAGAGATGCTCTCCCCGCCAGTTAGCGCATATGGGAAGTCTCCATAAAGCATAAAAACCCCACGCCCTAGCGCGCAGGCGTAAGTAATGGTGGGGGCGGATTTATTCAGCCCCGTTTTATAATTGCCGGATCCGGATATACCGCTAGCGTTTGAAGAACCCCAATTTTCCATGTCACTTCGGCGGTATATCTTTTGTTTGTTGAGGGGGGCGCACCCCCCGGCTTACAGCCTCCCCCCAGCGCGCTGGCGCAGGTCGCTTCGCTCCTAAAAAATAATTATTAAAATGCAACAGGTGTACCATATAATTTTTTATTTGAAGCGCTGGAATTGTTGGAGACTCGTATACAGAAAAATAAATTCTACTCAATATCAAAGATTTCCGGAGATAATTTTTTTTGCGAAATTTTGCTCTGTAAACATAATTGATTTTTAATTGCCTGAATTAAATTGCTTTTTTGCAATGCAGCCAATACCGATTTTTTAACCAAGTGGACAGGGGCGTAAGTAGATTTTACTTGTAAACGGTGTTGAATTCATCTGATTAGGTAAATGCTATTTAATTGATTGTGCGGAATGCAGTGCACAAAATAAGTGGTTGTATTAATTATGTTCGTTTAATTAATTCGTATTTTTTAATAAATCATATTGACATCAATTAATATACTTTGTAGTCCAACGCTGCGATTGTTTCAATTATATTAAAATGATGAGGTAGATTATGGCTACAGTAGTTGGTACCGTTTTCGACGATTACAGTACTCTCTCCAAAGCGGAGCAGGAGTGCGCCGTTGAATGCGTAGGTGAGGACGTAAGCTTTGATAATGCGTTCGGACCAAAGAAAAACTTAAAAGGCACAGCTGCTAACGATCTGTTCTTTGTAAACAAGGCAGATGCTAGCGTTCAGGAAAATGAAGGTGCAGGCATTGATCTGGTTGTATCTTCAGTTTCTTATGAGCTGGATGATAACGTTGAGAATCTGATTCTTACCGGAAATAAAGATCTGAAAGCTGAAGGTAATGGCGATGCTAACGCGATTGCTGGTAACGATGGCAATAACGCCATTAACGGCGGCGGCGGCGATGACTGCCTGTTCGGTGGCAAGGGCGCTGATTCTATTGATGGCGACTCAGGTCATGATGAAATATTCGGAGGCTCCGGCACTGATAGCTTAAGCGGTGGTCAGGGTGCTGATACCATCTATGGTGGTACTGGTGCTGACAAGGTTGAAGGCAATACCGGCCATGATGTTATCTTCGGCGGTTCAGGCCATGATTATCTTGAAGGCAACGATGGCCATGACACCATTCACGGTGACGGCGCTAACGATTGCGACGATGCTGATGCTGCTTCCAACACCGGCAAAGATACCATTGCAGGCGGTAAAGGCAACGACTACATCTATGGCGATGGCGGTGCTGATTCCATCAAGGGTGATACCGGTAACGATAACATCTGGGGCGGCGAAGGTGCTGACTGGCTCAGCGGCGGCGACGGTTTTGACCGCATCTGGGGCAATGAAGGCAAAGACTGGATCAGCGGCGGTAAAGGTGGCGACACCATCTCCGGCGATGCAGGCAATGACTACATTGACGGTAATTCCGGTAATGACGTTCTCGAAGGCAACAGCGGCGCTGATACTGTATATGGCAGTGAAGGCAACGATGTTATCGAAGGCGGTTCCGGTAATGACCTGCTCGGTGGCGGTGATGGCAACGATATGTTCATCTTCCTTGGTGGCTCTGATGTGGATGTTATCCATGACTTTGACGCAAGCGATGAAACCATTGCTGTTAAGAAGTTTGTCAATGGCACAACCATTGATTCAGGTGCTGACATTCTGGCTGGTTTTGTATCCACCAACTCTGATGGTGATGCAGTTATCAGTCTGGGCGGTGGTAACACCATCACCCTTAAGGATGTTGGTGTTGATGAACTGGATGCAACTTCCTTCATCATCATATAATAGCCTGATACATATACGACAAAAACCGCCTGGAATTTCCAGGCGGTTTTTTTGTTACGCTCAGGTCTATTAGACTTCTTTTGAAACTCGCTGCGGTGAGCTTGAGTAGCGCGAAGCGAGCATCGCAGAGCGTAGGCGTGAAGAAAACGCTGAAAGCGTTTTTAGCCTTAGCCAAGTGTACACAGAAGTACATGCGGATTTGAGAGCTAAGCTTAGCTTGCAGATGA
>CAYTOJ010000116.1:0-5755 GCA_964439415.1 uncultured Rickettsiales bacterium | reverse complement strand
ACCTACCACATTGATATTAGTATCAAAAATATTGTTAAACACAAGTGAAGTTAAAATAAAACGGTGTGTCTTCAGTCACTAATTAGTCAACTGCTCGCGTTTCAAAAATGTGATATTCTTTGCAGTTAATCCGCGAGCAGTATAGACGCGCATGGGGGTGGCGGGGCGGCCATGCGCAAACATATAAGCAAACATATAAATAGCATCCCCAAAACACTCTTCAAGTGTTTTGGGGATACTTACAAATAATTTACTTGACATTAACTTTGGTCTTGAACATAAGAGCGGGTTTTTCTACAATGTCCAGGTTAGAATAATAACCTAAAGGAGAATACTTCATGTCCCTCCAGAAATACCTAGGTCAACTAAAAGTTCGTCATAATGAACTGGAAGATGAAATCCGCCGGGAAATGACTTACCGGATGCCGGATTTTGCCGCTATCAGCGAACTGAAAAAAAAGAAACTCCGCATAAAAGAAATGCTGGAAAGGGTTGCCAGGCGCTTGGGTGCGCTTGAATCGAAAACCTCAACACTCAGTGGGTAAGCTATTTTGATATACAATAAAAACGCCCCTGCGGGGGCGTTTTTATTACCAACCGATAAGAAAAATCAGGCTGCATTCAGTTTTGTTATTCGCAAGATCATACGCGGAAGTGCTGGGTGAGGCTACTGAGCTACCTACTGTGGAGCAATACCAGCCGTTTGCTGCGCTGTTAAGCCAGGTTTTAACCTTACCAATGCCCGGAATGCCATCGTCTATCTTTTTATCAATCTCATATGCCTGGGTAGGTTTTACAGAAGGACTGCTTAATGTAGATGTAGATGTAGCGGCTCCAAAATATATTAAATTTCCATACGAACCATCATAATAACTAGCGCTACCGGATTGCGTACTTAAATAACCGAATGCATATCCGGCACTGGAGCTTACCTTGGAAACCGGAACATTAGTTCCTATCACAGCGTGAGAAGCTCCACCTGCACCTGATAGGCCGTTAAAACTACCTGAATAAAGTCCCGCACCTGCCAGTTGTTTCCATGCTTGAAATGATTCTCCTGTAGCACTCGCGCTGGCAGGACTCTCGATAGTTTCATCCCCATCACCATCGGTTTCACCAGGTATGTAAGTGGAAATTTTATAACAATCTCCGGGAATACAATTATACTTACCATAGAATGCATTCATACCAGAGGAGATGCCTGTATATTCACTTACTACTTTCCGTGTTGTACCACTGGCTATCATATCCTGCCCTATCAGGATTCCTCCTACCAGCAGAGCAATTACCACCAGAACTATGGAAAGCTCAACCAGTGTGAAGCCTTTGTCTCTCCGCTCCTTTTCCACTAAGGCGCACTTTTTCTGATTTATGGAGCGCAAATTCTTTACCTGCTACTTATCCAATTATATGTTAGGTGGAATAATACTCCCTAAAATGTTAATTATTGATTGATCGGCCAGACAATAAAAAATTATATGCCTGAACGTAGTAATGATGAATCATTTATCGAAGCCAGCCGTGCGCCGTTTGTTGAGCATTTTGCTGAGCTTAAAACCCGGTTGCTTTGGTGCTGCGCTGCATTTATACTAGCCGCTGGCGTCTCTTATATATATGCAGGTAGCGCCTATTCTTTCCTGATAAAGCCCTTGGCTGATGCCATGCCGGGGGATAATCGCAGGATGATTTATACAGGCCTTACCGAGGCTTTTGTGGTGTATGTAAAATTGTCACTCTTCTTAGGTTTTATTATCAGCTTTCCTTTTATTGCCTTTCAGTTGTACTGTTTTCTGGCTCCCGGCCTTTATAAAAGTGAACGCGCCATATTTATTCCTTATCTTATTATCTCCCCAGCTTTATTTCTGCTTGGTGCGGCACTGGCCTATTATGTGGCGTTCCCGGTGGCCTGGAAGTTCTTCCTGAGTTTTGAATCGCAGAATCAGCAGAGCATACCGATATTAATGGAGGCTAAAATATCAGAATACCTGAGCCTTTCCATGCAGATAATCATTGCCTTCGGCCTGTGCTTCCAGCTTCCGGTGATACTCACCCTGCTGGCGCGGATTGGTCTGGTCTCCTCCACCTGGCTGGCGTTAAAACGCAAATTCGCTATCGTTATTATTTTCATTGTCGCGGCGATACTCACGCCGCCGGATGTGCTTAGTCAGCTCATGCTTGCCGTGCCGTTGCTTCTGCTGTACGAGATTTCCGTTTACACCTGCAGATTAATTGAAAAGAGAAACACGGATGCATGATATTAAACTTATCCGCGATAATCCTGATGCTTTTGACGCTGCCCTACTCAAGCGCGGTATGGTTGCGCAGTCTCCCATACTTCTGGAACTGGATGAGAAACGCCGCAAACGCCTTAATGATGTTCAGGAGCTTCAGCAGCGGCGCAACGCCTTAGCGCGTGAAATTGGCACTTTGAGGAAATCAGGCGGGGATGCAACCGGGCTCATGAATGAAGCGAATGAAGTATCCACGCTTCTCAAGCAGTTTGAAAGCCGCAATGAGTTTGAGGAGGAGTTAAATTCAATACTCAGCACACTGCCAAATATTCCCGCTGAGGATGTGCCTATTGGTGCGGATGAAACAGCCAATGAGCAGATCAGAACCTGGGGTGAGAGAAAAGAAATTCAAAATTCACTGGAGCATTTCGAGATTGGGGAAAAGCTGGGGCTGATGGATTTTGAGCAGGCAGGCAAAATCAGCGGCTCCCGTTTCGTGATTCTGAAAGGTCTGCTGGCGCGGCTGGAGCGGGAACTGGCCAATTTCATGCTGGATGTTCACACCCGTGAGTTTGGCTATACGGAAATCTCACCGCCGCTACTAGTGCGGGATGAGGCACTAATGGGAACCGGGCAGTTGCCGAAATTCGCTGATGATCTGTTTAAAACCACTGATGGCCGCTGGTTGATTCCAACCGCAGAAGTGCCGCTTACTAATTTAGTTGCAGATAGTATATTAAGTGAGGCTGAACTGCCAATGCGTTTTACCGCACTCACCCACTGTTTCCGTGCAGAGGCGGGAGCCGCCGGGCGCGATACCAGGGGAATGCTGCGCCAGCACCAGTTTCAGAAGGTAGAACTTGTTTCCATCACCACACCGGAACAAAGTGATGAAGAACATGAACGCATGACTGCCTGCGCTGAGGAAATACTCAAACGTCTGGGGCTTCATTACCGGGTAATGAAACTGTGCAGTGGCGATATGGGCTTCTCCGCCCGCAGAACATACGATATAGAAGTCTGGCTGCCGGGGCAGAAGGCTTACCGCGAAATCTCCAGTTGTTCCAGTTGCGGAGATTTCCAGGCCAGGCGCATGAAAGCTCGCTACCGCCCTACGGGTTCCAAGGAAACCCGATTTGTGCATACCCTGAATGGCTCCGGCCTGGCGGTAGGCCGCACTTTAATAGCAGTGCTGGAGAATTATTATACTGAGAATACTATGCATATTCCGGAAGCACTGAAGAGGTATATTTAAATTTATGTTAGCTGCCTGAGCTTGATTGCAGCACCTAGAGTTCCCTCATCCAGATAGTCAAGCTCACCGCCGATTGGCATACCCTGTGCCAGTCTGGTGATTCTAATATCCGGGTCTTGGAGGCTCTCCGCCACATAGTGCGCGGTTGCCTGCCCTTCCAGGGTAGAACTGGTGGCCAGGATTACTTCCTTTATATCATTTGAACCAATACGTTTAATCAGCCCCTGCACATTAAGCTGATCGGGTCCGACTCCCGCAATGGCGGAAAGCGCACCGCCCAGTACATGGTATAACCCCTTGTAGGCGGCGGTGCGTTCAATCGCCCAGATATCAGCCACTTCCTCCACCACGCAGATAAGCGATTTATCCCGCCGTTCATCGGCGCAGATATGGCAGGTGTCATCAACGTCCAGATTGCCGCACAGCCGGCAGGAACGCACATTAGCCGCCACTTCCAGCATCATATTTGCTAGTGGTGTCATCAGCTCATGTTTTTTCTTCAGCATGTCCACCACTATGCGGCGTGCTGAGCGTGACCCAAGGCCAGGCAGTTTGGCGAACTGGCGGATTAAGCGCTCAATTTCGTCAGGATGACGCATAACTGGAATCTATTATGCCAGCAGTTACATCGGCAGTTTAAATCCGGGGGGGAGCGGCAAGTCCCCGGTTATGTTGCTGACACTATCGCTGAACTGTGAATCCGCCTTGGTTTTGGCATCGTTAAAAGCCGCTACTATCAAGTCCTCCAGAATTTCTTTTTCATCCTTATTTATCAGTGTGTCATCAATGGTGATTTTCTTGGCCTCGCCTTTGCCGTTTACCACCGCTTTCACCATACCGCCGCCGGACTGCCCTTCAACTTCAGCATCGGCTAATTTGGCTTGCACCTCGTTGATTCTGTTCTGAACATCCTGCGCCTGTTTCAGTAATTTCTGCAAATTCATCGTATCACTCCTGATTTTAGTATACTAATCTTAGAACCGAATGGGTATATTACGCTGGCTTATTATACAATAATTTTCAATTGCGCATGAGCTACATTCTCACCTGCAACGCCGGATCAACCAATACCAAGCTGGCTCTCTTCAGCACTGGTAACCTGCTGCGCATAAGCCATGTGACTGCTAATACTGACGCAGAAATTGATGCCTGGCTGGATTCGCTCAAAGAGAGTATATATGGAGTGGCGCACCGTGTGGTGCATGGCGGGCGGGAATTCAGTAAAGCTACAATTCTTGACGACTCTAATATTTTAAAACTTGCCAAGTTAGTTCCCCTTGCCCCGCTGCATCAACCTGCGGCATTGCAGATGATCGAGGCAATGCGCCGCCGATACCCACACATAAAGCAAGTGGCTTGTTTTGATACCGCCTTCCACCAGAGCCTGCCGGATATTGAGCGCAGGCTGCCACTGCCGCAGAGATTCCAGGATCAAGGCTTGCAGCGTTATGGTTTTCACGGACTTTCCTATCAGCATATCGCGGATACTATTGCGGAAATCACGGGTGGCGTAGTTCCCAAACGCCTTATCGCCGTGCATTTAGGGGGGGGAGCCTCCGCCTGTGCGATGGAGAATTTAAAAAGCATCGCTACCACTATGGGCTTTTCCACGCTGGACGGGTTGATGATGAGCACGCGCTGCGGCGCGATAGACCCCGGCGCTCTTTTTTACCTGTTGCAGGAAATGAAAATGCCGCTGGATGATCTGGAACAACTGCTTTATAAGGAGTCCGGCCTTCTGGGGGTATCAGGCATCAGTGCGGATATGCGGGAGCTTCTACTGAGTGACAAGCCCCAGGCAAAACTTGCCATAGAGCTTTACTGCCTTCATGCTGCCAGGCAGATAGCCGGGCTTATACCTTCCTTAAGTGGACTGGATGCACTTGTATTTACCGGCGGTATCGGTGAGAACAGCGTGGAGATAAGAGGGCGCATTATGGGATTGCTTGAATGGATTGGAAAATTCCAAGTATACGTAATCCCAACAAACGAAGAATTGGTTTTAGCTACATCTTGCTCTGCTAAATTGTAGTCTTCATAATGTTATGAGGTGCACCCCTAGAATGTCGAGAGCAAATAAAGATGTCCTGTTAGATAGCAGGTTAAATGTCCGGTTAATGTTCTCTAAATTTATCAAGATTTAGAGGTTTAGATGAGGTTAACCCGGCTATTAACGGAGTGTGTACCTATCGCACTTCAAGAGTGCGATAGGTGTATCTTTTATGTTTTGCGCATGGCCGCTCACCCTACGCTAACCTACCTACGCTAA
>CAYTOJ010000115.1:1257-5884 GCA_964439415.1 uncultured Rickettsiales bacterium | reverse complement strand
CATTTTTCTCCTAAAACCAGTCTAAAAATCATCTAAAAATACACCATAAACATAATTCAACCCAGCCTCTTAGGCATTCTCAAATCAGAAACCTGAAACCGGAAATCTGAAATAAGGTAATCTGTAAGCCGGATTCTGTCTTCGTGTTGCCACGGAGGCAGCTATTTATCTAGGACTGCTGTCGCCAGCAGCCTCAAGCGATCTACCCGGGCAGACGTAGCCGGAACTACTGCGGCAAGCCGCGTGCCACCCCTATTCGATCTTGCTCCAGGCTGGGTTTGCCGTGCCATTCATGTTACCATGAACGCGGTGGTCTCTTACACCGCCGTTTCACCCTTACCGACGTTAGCAAACTAACGCAGGCGGTTTATTTTCTGTTGCACTTTCCCTACGGTTGCCCGCGGCGGGCGTTACCCGCAGCCTTTTCCGGTGGAGTCCGGACTTTCCTCGGGATAAATCCCGCAGCCGCCCGATCACCTTGACCTTGCACTAAACACGCTTAAGGTATAAGTCAAGCTCGCTTTGAGGAGGTTTTATATGCGCTGGATAGATGTGGAAGATATTGCTATCGCCCTGCAGGAGAAATTTACCAATACTGACCCCAAAAGCATCAGGTTCACCGACCTGCGCAAATGGGTACTGGAGATAGAAGGCTTCAGTGATGAGCCTACCCGCTGTAACGAGAAGATACTGGAGGCTATACAAGCAGCCTGGATAGAAGAGGCAGAGGACTAAACAGACTATTTGATTTTCTGTTCAACAAACTCAACGTGTTTGCGTGCTCTTGCATCATATTTTTTCAGTTTCAGCTTTTCCGTGCTGGTACGGGAGTTTTTTTTCTTCACATAGAAAAAGCCTGTGCCTGCGCTGCTAACTAATCTGATGAGTGTAGTGGCCTTCTTTGCCATAAAACAATAATCCTATATAATATATCTGGTTGCCTTTAACGAAATTAAACCCGAAGTCAAGATTTTTTGACACCTCAATTCTGCGCTTAGGCGGCTCTGCTTCGTTCCTCCTTGCCTTTAAATACAGCCCCCTCCAGCTCTGAGTATTGTAAATTACTCTGTATTCTCTGTATTCCCTGGAAATATTCTTTAGCCCTATTAAAGGCCTTTAGAATGCTATCCTCCGCATTGTATTGCCTGAATTCTCTAATAGCATCAACAGTGCGCTCTACGGCTGGATTTCCCCATACTCTTGCGCGCTCGCACTTGCCGGGGTTTGCGCCATCCTCCACGCCGTTTGGAAATTTAATGGGAAAGCCAGGAACCTTTTTACGCAGAATCTCCATAGCCTCATTCATGCTTACCTGGTATTCAGCAACCGGAAAGAGCGGGTCATACCCTGCCTGCCTGGTATCAACATGTAATAATTTTATAACCGCAGATACCAGCGTGTCGCTATCCACCATGCTGAATTTTGCATCAGCGGTAACTTCCGGAACATAATATCCACCCCTTATATACCGGGTTTCACCATTTGGGTTTGTTCCAACCTTGTCGGCTAGAATCTGCGTCCATTTATCCCCAAACACGGCATAGGCTGCACAGGCTACAATCAGTTTATCAACTTCCTCAGTAGTGCCATCACTTGGCCAGGGCGTTTTAGTAGCCAGCACCCCGCTGAGTTCGGATACTACTACCTGCAAACCAAAGTGTTTAGATAGCATCCGCGCTATCACAACCATTGCGTCTTTAGTTGCGCCATACAAGCTTTGCGCATTATAGGTTATATTATCCGGATAACTATCTTTACTACCGCCTATCAAATCACTTATCGCTTCATCTTCGGCTAGTTCCGGCCTGAATTCGTTACGGGCGATTGAACTCATCACCATCACTTTAACATCCAGCTTACTTCTGACCTTCTCTTCATTAAGCTCAAACATCAGATCGTTTGCCGCCCGGAGATTAACCTGTAATGCCGCATTGGGGCTTTGTTCAGATGCCGCTGAGAGCAGAGCAGCAAGGTTAATAACAACCTTAACATTGTTCTGCTTTATATACTCTATGACTTGGCTGGTTTTAGTAACATCCAGCGGAATCATCCCTGGATTGTTCAAAGCTGCATTCTCAGTATCCGCCAGAATTATATTCTCTTTACCATATAGCTGCTTCAGGATGGGGCTAAGCTTCTCCCCAATCTGCCCGGCAGCACCGAGGATGAGAATTTTCTCACCATCCGCCACCTGTATAAGCGGCTTTTCCCGCGCCAGCTTTTGTAAATCCTCCATACCCATCCCCGCTCCACTTTCCTGAATTTGCTAATATCTATATAACACTTGCGATATTAGTCCAGTGTAGTTTGAGTAGAGCAGGGTTGTTCATGCAGTAGTCAATTATACCGTCGGTTTTCCCATCCCGGGTACAAAGAGGGGTAGGGTGAGGACAGTTTGGCAGATATATCAACTGCTCGCGTATCAAGAGTGCGGATTTTTTGCAGGCAAGTAGCGAGCAGTATAGTCGCGCATGGGGTTGGATTGACGGCCATGCGCAAAACAAAAAAGCTATACCTCTCGCACTAAGTGCGAGAGGTATAGTTGCGATATTTTAACCATTTTGATTGTAAAGTAGGGCTAGCGCAAATAATTAGTTCTTCAAGCACAGTTACTATGAGTACTGAAAAAGCAGCGATAATTACCGCTTCCGCACCAAATCCGCTGGAGCCGACCATTTTCCATGAGCCATGGTGGCTGGATATTTCCGCAGAGGGCAATTATTCATACGTGGAAGCAAAGGAAAATGGCCTGGTGGTTGGCCGCCTACCATATTTTCTAAAAAGTAGATTCGGCATGAAATACAGCATTATGCCGCCCATGACGCACTTTTTAGGTCCGGCTATAGTGGCAAGGGAGGGAAATGCACCAACCCGGTTTTTAAAGCGGCTGAATATAATTCATGAACTGGTGGATCAACTGCCGCCAGCGGCTATTTATCAATACAAATGCCACTGGGATATAACTGATACTATAGCATTTCAGCAGAAGAAATTTCATAGCAGAGTGCAGTTTACCTTTGAAGTCCCGCCACTGCCGGAAGATGTTCTCTGGAGCGCCATGCGCAGCAAGAAACGCAAAAAAATAAGAGCAGCGCAGGATGATGTAAAACTTTGCTATATTACAGACCCAATGGAATTCTGGACATTTTACAATTCCAACCTGGAGACCAGGGATAAGGAAAATATCTGCCATACGAACATCTGCATTAAGCTGATTGAATCCACCCTTGCCCGTGGCAGGGGGCAAATACACGCCGCCAGGGATTCTCAGGGCAACCTCACCGCCGCAGTGTTCTGCATCTGGGATGCTTATACATCATATTATTATATGTCCACTCGCTCGCCAGCCTCACATGGGGGTGTTATCAGCCTGCTGACCTGGGAAGCAATGAAGGATGCAGCGCAGCGTGGCTTGATTTTCGATTTTGACGGTCTTAGTAATTCCAACGGTGTGCTATTCTTCGCAGAATTTGGCGGCACTATCAAACCGCGCTATATAGTAACACGCCATAGTGCATTAGGCGGCATTGCACTGAACGCTAGAGAAATAAGGCGGGAAAACAGGTTTTTCTTCTGATGCATGAGGTAGTTGAAAGCAAAACAACAGAAAGGCAGACACTTTATACCTTGCAAGCCGGGCGGGCTTTTGCGGCACTGCTGATAGTATTATTCCATAATTCATTTTATATATTCGCACTGGATAAATACTGGGGGAGCGACCCCACACACGGCATATTCAAATTCAGCCATGCCGGCGTTCATTTTTTCTTTGTACTCAGCGGCTTTATAATCACTCATGCTCACTGGCGCGACCTTGGCCGAAGTAGCACTCTGCCAAAATATCTTCTGAAACGCTTTGTGCGTATATACCCCTTCTACTGGCTGGTTCTAACCGGAACGCTGGCCATATATTTCCTGATTCCCTCATTCGGTCAGGAATATCACCGCCAGGCAACAACCATTATCTCCTCGTACCTTCTAATACCAATAAGCGCGGAAGCTAAACACGCTCTGGCTGTGGCCTGGACGCTGCATCACGAGATATTATTCTATTGCATATTCGCACTTGCCATTTTAAATAAGCGACTTGGGCTTGCTGCACTTGTAATATGGCTGGCTGCCTCATTTTATTCCATTTTTATAAACCAGTCAGCATTTCCTTTCTCCTTCTTAGCGGCTCCCATTAATACACTTTTTGGTATGGGGGCACTATCCTGCTGGCTGGTGCGCTGCTACCGCATAAAACACCCTATCATATTTGCGCTTTGCGGGCTGATTGTTTTTTCCGCTACTGCGTATGATGATAATTATGACATCTACCTGTCAAAGGATATCAGAGACTTGATGTATGGCATTGCTTCTTCTTTAATTATAATCGGTTTTGTCCGCCTGGAACTACAGAACAGAATAAAAATCCCTGATTTGCTCAAAAGAATTGGCGATGCATCCTATGCTATCTATCTCACTCATTTCATGATACTCTCGGTATCAGCTAAAGTCTTCATCAGTACAGGAGCCAGTAAACTACTGCCTGATATAATCTCATATATTCTTCTGGCTTTGATAGCAGTTATGGCAGGGCTTATGATCCACTTTTTTCTGGAGCGCCCGATGCTTCGTATTATAT
>CAYTOJ010000115.1:0-1157 GCA_964439415.1 uncultured Rickettsiales bacterium | reverse complement strand
ATAGTGCGGGTGCATAATACAGATACATCACAAGCTATCTCGCTTGCGCGTATTGTGCTGATTATTGGCCTGATATTCCTGCATTATGGGAATTTCCCAGGCTCAAACATAACACCCTTCGCGGGAATGGATGTCAGTCAAAACCAGTTTGCAACCTGGTTTAATAGCTTCATATTGTTTATTTTCTTCAGCGCAGTGCCGCTGCTAAGTATAATTTCTGGCTATTTATTCTTTAACTTCAATAGGTCAGATGCATGGGAAGCAATAACAAAACGCATGAAGCGGCGCTTTGTTTCGCTCTACATACCACTCATTTTATGGAATTCATTATACTTGGTGTGCTTTTACGCGCTTTTCATCTACAACCCGGATAATGCGCTTTTTACTACATCCAAACGCCTGAGCCTGAATTTCTCAATGGCTGGCTGGATGGATTATATAAACTATATCTTCGCCATTACCACTCACCCACTGGCCTTCCAGTTCTGGTTTGTACGGGATCTGTTCGTAACCGCTATGATAACCCCGCTATTGTGGCCACTTATAAAACACATACCAGCCATTGGCACTGTTATACTGGGTTATTTATGGCTTGATAATTCGGATGCATTAATCTTCACCCGTTGGGATGTCCCCCTCTTCTTTTACCTGGGCGGGGTTATCAGGTGTAACAATTTGCCGCTTGCGATTAGTAAGAAACATACTCTGTTTTTAACCATATTATATATAATTCTGGCGGGGCTTCGCGCCGCCGCGCCATTACTGGTTGAATTCAGTCCGGAATCTCCGCCTAAATGGCTGTATATAGCCACTAATCTTTTACGCCTCCCCGGCTTGCTGGCCTGCTGGGGAATATTTAGCCTTCTTAAAAATCAATATATAGGGCGAAAATTATTACCTATCAGTAGCACAGCATTTTTTATTTATGCCGCTCACTGGCCTCTGTTTGCTGTAATAAAATCAGTATTATGGAAGGTTATGGCTGGCTCAAGTACATTACACCTGATGGTACATTATTTTACCAGCGTTACTCTAACCCTCACAATTTGCCTGGCTGCTGCACTTACTGCCGCACGGCTGACACCGCGCATTTTTTCACTTATGAATGGCGGCAGGAATCTTTAGGCCTCAGAATCTGTAGCGATTTCTACTAATGC
>CAYTOJ010000114.1:0-6031 GCA_964439415.1 uncultured Rickettsiales bacterium | reverse complement strand
GTGAGAACAGCGTGGAGATAAGAGGGCGCATTATGGGATTGCTTGAATGGATTGGCAAATTCCAGGTATACATCATCCCCG
Organism: uncultured Rickettsiales bacterium; assembly: GCA_964439415.1. Taxonomy (GTDB): domain Bacteria; phylum Pseudomonadota; class Alphaproteobacteria; order Rickettsiales; family CAZAGG01; genus CAYTOJ01. The sequence goes on along the minus strand of CAYTOJ010000114.1, from coordinate 5,950 downwards.
CTGATGAAGAACTGGTGATGGCAAAAGCCGCCGCTTTGCTTCTTCAATAATTTCATCAATGCTCATATACTTATAAACAGTGGGGAGAGTAACCGGGCTCGAACCGGCGACATCCAAGACCACAACCTGGCGCTCTACCAACTGAGCTATACCCTCCATGAACCATATCTAATTGCCATGATCCGCCTTTATGTCAATCCTCAACATATAACAATTTTCTCTGAGGACTTCCACGGGAAAAAGATCAGCTTTAAAATCAATTGCATGACAAAGATTAAGTCAAAGCGGTTTTCCAGCCAAGAAGATTGTGATGTAGCGGATAAAGCCGCTGAGATAGCCGCCCTGCTGCTGAATAAGCTGCAAGTTTCATTATTACTGAAGGCCGATATGAGCAGTGAAGGTGATTTTCACCTGCTGGAGGCTTTTGTAAAGCTCACCCAGGTTATAATAAAGCTGGAGGAGGCAAGGGGTAAGGCTGCCCCCGGTGATAATGAAAAGGCGGATACACCTTTAAGCGCTGAGGATTTAAAAATCCTGCAGATTTTCGCCCGTCAGTAGTAACCTGCACAAAACCAGTTCAGGCGGCATTGAGTTCTGATTTGCGTTGCTGCTTTAAGGAATCCATGGTTTCGGCCAGAATTTCCGCTTCTTTACCGGATATAACCTTGCGGGATTTTTCAAAGATTTCTCCTTCCTCTTCCTCCACATGATGCTCAACGGCGTGTTTAAGCTGACCAAAAGCTATAAGCCATTCTTCACTGTCTAATTCTTCCCCCTCGCACTGCGCTAGATACTGGCGGATTTCATCATGCTCATGTTCAGCATGTTCTTCTTTTTTCTGTAACTGTTTACCGCCGTTCTCCTGCAAGGCTTTATAGAAAGTTTCTTCTTCAGTGTCGGCATGGAGAGACAGTTCATTCCTGATTTTATCAAATAGCCGCTGCTTTTCCTTGTTGTCATTAGCACTCAGCAGTTTTTCTATCAGTTCTTTCACTGCGCGGTGATCTTTTTCCAGGTATTCGTAAATATCCATGAGTTTATCCTCCATAATTTGATTCTTTGGAATTTAAAACAGTCCATGCGAGATATGCGATACGGCTGGTTCATGCATTTATAAAGAATCAGCAAAGATTATTACTTAGCATATATTTATTGCTCTCGTAGCTTCATAATATCGCTACTTAAGTTCATGACTGGCTTAATGCTCCCAACCATAACGGGGGATAAATTATGTTAAACGCGAAGAACAGCCTGCCAGTTTTATTATCTGCCATGATCTTATCTTTCATGCCTGATAGGGCTTCCTCCATGCCGAATTTTCATGATGTTGTCCGCAGCACTTCTAACGTTGTTGTGGTAAACAATTATGGCAACTGTGTTCGCACCAGGTGGAATGTTGGGGTGGATGACTGCGGAGCCGCTCCGGTAGAAAAAAAGGCCGAAATTGCACCGCGCCAGGAAATAGCCCAGGAGGAGCGCACGGTTTACTTCGGTTTTAATAAGGCAACTTTGTCACCGGAATCCAAGCGCAAGCTGGATAGCCTGGCCGGTATCTTAAAAACCGAGACTGATGTTAAACAGGCTAATATAGTTGGCTTTGCCGACCGCATAGGTTCGCCTTCTTATAACGAGAAGTTATCACAGCGCCGGGCAGAGGCGGTCAGGAAGTATATAGTCTCCCGTGGGTATACCAGAACCCAGGTTACTGAAACGCGGTGGATGGGTGAGGATGCGCCAATAACTCAATGTCCGAATACCCTGTCCCGCCCGGCATTGATTGAGTGCCTGCAGAAAGATCGCCGCGTAGAGGTTGAGATAGGTTATCTGCACATGGCTGAAGCGTTAAACCGACCATAAAATTTACAATTTAACACCAACTAAGGAGAAGAACATGTTTTCTACCACTACAAAAGAAGCGGCTAATCTGACCAAGGATTCCGCAGGCAATGATATTAAAAATGCCGCTGTTTCGGCGAAACATGATATGCACAACAAAGCAGGGGATGTTATGGAAGACCTGTCAGATTACGCAAATCAGGCCGGGCGCAAGGTGCGTGGTTTTATGGATAAGGCTGGCGGCGAAATCTGCACTGCAGGCGAGAAAATGACAGGTGAGATTCGTAGCAATCCTGTGCGCTCCAGCGCTATAGCACTTGGCCTTGGCTTTGTTCTGGGCGCAATCCTCCGCCGCTAGATTGTGCTTTTAAGTAAGGTTGCCGCCATGTCACTTATAGGAAAATTATTGCTTGGGTTTATTGAAAAGCGTTACACGCTGAAATCCAGGGATATTAATGGTTTCCTGCCGCGCATGGCGGCAATAGCATCATTGCTGATTTTAGGCGCGCAGTTGTTACTGTTACTGCTTATAAGCCTGGCTTGGCTTTCCTATTCTGCCCTTATTGATTACGGTTATTCAAGCGGACAGGCGTGGATGGTAATAGTCGCCGGTATTCTGGTACTGCTTGTATTGACTGTTATTATGATAAAACGTGCCTTTGGTTATGTGCATGATGGTATTGACCGCATCCTGCATAAAAAGCCTTCAGTGCCAAACATGGTTAACAGCGTAACCGATAGCTTTATGGAAGGTTTATTTTACAGTAAGCGCAAATAAAATCATTGAACAGCCCTGCTGCTACTGCTCATTCCTGATTATACTTTCCGTGGATTTTTTGGCAATGTAGGCTTCAATAGCTTTTGTATCATATGTTTTGGCAGGCGAGTCTATTGCACCGCTCATAATCATGCCTATGCTTGGCATATTCTCAGCGTCAGGAATTTTTAAATTAAAATATGCCGTGCCGTCTATTTTCCACTCTGGAAAGTCCAGTTTTCCCAAAAATGAAGCTCTTAAATATCCAGCATCCGCAACTGCTTTTCTGGGTATGGCTATGCCATTCTGAAAGTCCAGTTCTACCTCAGTTTTGTCAAACAGGGTTTCACCATCCCCGAATGATAATTTGGATAGATTCACCACATCAGCCACGGTTTTTATGTTGGCCAGCCGCCGCCCGAAATTAGGCAGATCAAAACCCTGAATCTTTAGCGCGTTGCTAACCAGGCTTAACTTGCCATTCAGGTTGGAAACCCAGGAAGCCTCATTGGTTCCGGATGTTTTTATGTTGCCGGATGCGCCAATCCTGCCTGATATGGTATCAAGTTCCATAAAATGCATGAACAGGTCATTCACTTCACAGTTAGAGAGAACAAACGATAAAGAAAAACCGGGAATAGCACCGGTATATATAGACCCGGTCATCTGCGCCATTCCATCAAATACCCTGCCGCTGAATGATTCCAGAATAAGCTCGTCAGTGCTGATGCGCCCTGTGGCTATTACCCCTGCCAGACTGAAATCCCGGAATTTAAACTGTGGGCTGGAGAATTTAAAATCCCCCCTGATTTCCCGTAACGATTTAAAAATTATTTTCTCCAGCGACCATTTGCCAGGGCTATCTAATTTTGTCGGGCTGGAGTTCTGTGCTGTAGCATCATCCCACGGAAACCAATGATCAAAGTCAAATTTACTGAATGTGAGATCGGCGTTGAATTCCGGCCAGCCATCCACAAGTTCCACTTTCAGCTTACCACGGGCTTTGCTGTCACCGTATGTGGTATCGAGTTCCTTTAAGTTAATGGAATTTCTGGATAATACACCATCAAAGAAGGAATCTTTATACGCATTGCCGTTAACACTTAAGTCACTGATACTGAAAACGCCGTTCAGTTCATAATTCACATTTTTCAGCCAGGCGAAAGGCCCCGAGTAAACAAGCTCCACCCGTTGATTGGCATCAACGTGCGTTGGCTTAACATCCTCCCCCGCGAAAACTCCATACGAATCCAGATTAACCTTATTGATTTTCAGCCTGGCATCCACCTTTAAAGGAATGCCAAGCTTCATATCCGTCACCCCTACCGCCGTTATATCATCCAGCTTCATGCGCATCTCGGTAAGCCTTAGCTCGTTACGACCCAGGCTGATATTGCCGTTCATGGAAAATTCTTTAAGCAGGTTTGCATCACGAGTTTTATGCTCTACTCTCAAAAACTTCAGCACCTCAGCAAATGATGCACTGCTCACCTCTATATTCCCCTCAAAGCGCGCACCGGGGTCGTCAGGCTTGGTGATAAAACCGAAAGTAGTGATTCTGGTATCGCCTGGTAGTACGAAATTAATCTGATTTATGGTGATTTCCGTATCCCGGTTTTCAATATCCACAGTAAAACTTACCGTGCCCCCGCCTTCAACAATGGCTTCTTTAGCTTCTATGTTCAGACTAAGTGGCACTCCGCCGAAAACATTGCCAAGCAGCAGGCGGCTGTCCTGATTACTCTCCAGACCGGAATATTCTTTTTTAATGTAATCATAAAAAGCCGTCAGGCTTATCCTGTCCAGTTTTACCGCCAGTGATGATTCATTCTGGTTAATATTATACTTGAAATCAGCCTTGCCCTTAGCTGAATCAGCATCAAAGGTTATGTTGTCAACTGCAAGCGCCATATCCCTGAAAGACGCATCGGCGGTTAGCGATACTTTTGCAGGTGCTGTAGTCACAACATCCGCTGCTAATTTGCCAGCAACAGCGAGAGTTGATAAATTAAGTTTGCCCTTAAAATCAGCATTATATTTCGCGGAAGTTATTGATGCCGTTAAGCCTCCGGTATCTTTAACATCATTCTGAAGCGCTACTACGAAACTATATTCCTGATTATCCCGCACCGCTTTACCATTTAAGGATGCCGCGCCCCCGCCAAAACTCATATCAAGAGCCGGAAATAAGGTGTCAGTGCTATTTTTGCTATCAACATTCAAATGCGAAATCAGCAGATTCTGAACTGAAATATTTACTTTGCGTTTATCAATCCAGTTTTCTGAAAATCCACGAAGCGCCCAGTCCAGCGTTTTCCCTTGAGTATTATATACATTGCCCCTGAACTTTTCTAGTTTAAGCTCAGCGTTTTGCAGCTTTATGACTGTTACCCCCTGCACACCTTTAAATAACCCACCAAACCCCATTTCCACTATCAGCTTATCAGCTTTAAACAGGTAGTTTGAAATCCCCTCCCGGCTATTCTCTACATATAATTGTTTGATAACTACTGATGGATAAGGAAAGAACTTAAAACTTGTCATTCCCCGTGCAACTGTTTTTCTGCCAGTGCCGTTCTCAATAGCCTGCACCACATCCGCAGCTATTTTCTGCTCGTTTATAAAAAATCCAGCCAGTACAGGCATAAGCATCAGCATAACCGATATAATGCTTATGGTTATAAGCACTTTCTTTGACGGCAGTCTTATTTTCAGCGGTTTTGCCATTTGGCTTTTATTCCTGAATATCTATTATATACCTGTCGCACTTCAAGAGTGCGACAGGTATATTTTTTATATTTTGCGCATGGCCGCCAATCCAGCCGAATCCGCGTCTATACCGCTCGCAAACTCGCTGCACAAAATCCGCACATCGGAAACGCGAGCAGTATACCAAAGACATATGGAAGAGTATCTTGAATATATTGTCTATATGTTTACTAAAATTTAAGATATTGCGACTTATGAATTATGTCCGTTTTTTTTCACACAAAGATGGAGCATAAGCGTGTCTGTCACTTTTTCCCCCTCGGCTGTTACAATCATATTTTTCTCTGCATTTATCAAGAGCTAAGTGTTTGAGTGAGCTTATCTGCGGCATGCTGCATCTTGGCACGGTGAACCTGTATAAACTGTGCGAAGTTTATCGCGGCAATGCGCTGAGTTCATCCTTCTACCGCCGTCTGCAACGTTTTATTCTTGAGGTTCAAATTCCGCAGCGTGAACTGGTTGTGTTTCTGGTCAATCTGATTGGTGTTAGCGCAGGCTCATGGAAACTGGCCATGGACAGAACCAACTGGAAGATATATCAACTATGTTTTGAAGTTGTATAATTATGTTGAATTTTAGCATTAGCGA
>CAYTOJ010000113.1:0-6034 GCA_964439415.1 uncultured Rickettsiales bacterium | reverse complement strand
GCTAATGCTAAAATTCAACATAATTATACAACTTCAAAACATAGTTGATATACCTTGCCTTTTAGTTAAAGCAACCCACTGGAAATAGCGGTTCCAGCTTCCTGTAACTCTACAAAGCCTGCACTAAGTCCTGCGTTTTCTGTTTTGGCGGCAGTGGGATGTTATCAAGCACACCATTTACTACATCCAGCAAAAAGCTTCCATAACTACGGTTGCCATATATGGAATTCTTGCCATCCTGCAAAACCAGATTATTTTGCATTTGTACGCTTAAAGCTTGGGTTCTGCGGTTAGCGAAATCCTCCAGAACATAGGATACGCTTTGTGCGAAGAACTCCTTAGTAAGCCCAAACTCGGATAATATTATTTTGTCCGATGCTGCCAGAAGGGGTTTGGGATGCTGCGGGTTATCAATATTAACCAGTTCATCAAGCAGTTTTTTTGTCGGCTCAATATAAAGACTTCCATCAAGCCGGGAGATTATATCATTAGCTGCGGCGGCTCTCTGCTCCTGATTCATCCCGCTGAATATATATTCATACTGCAAAGCTCCGAAGGCTATATCGAATTTGCCTATCCACTTCATTATGTTACCACCGGGTGGCGTGGAAACTTCGGATGCAATTCCGGAAGCACCACTGGCTGCTGCTACAGCTTCCGTCTCAGCTAATGCTTTAAGCTGCGGGAATTTATCCAGTTCCTGCGCATCATGCACACCAAGTTTAACCGCAAGCAATGCAAGCGCAGCATCACGTATATATTGTAGTGAAGTAGTGGCCTCAGTGTGGTTTATATCAATAGCATGATCTAAACCATCCAATCCAATGGTTAGATCTAACTCATTTTGTGTAAGCTCGAAGAATTCTTTGTGCTCAGCTACATATGCATGAAGAAATGGCGGAGGAGGAGGGCACTCATCAAGCTGTCTTTTATAGGTTTCAAAATCTATAAGTTTATTATTATAATTTTCACTAACAGCTCTTTGACATTTGCTATGCTCACTTTCTTCCGGTAAAGGCGACCATAATTCATCCACCATAAAAACTTCCATTCATTAAAATTCATTGGTTAATTAATTGGCGGATTATACGCATTTGCCAGATGGTTAAAAGTGAAGAAAATGTTAAAATAATACCCACCATAACGCTCAAAGTTTACGCATTGCCAGATATAACACATGCCAGCTTAAGCGCAGTTTGCCTTCTGGTGCGTAGTTTTGTGTGTATTCAGCTTCTAATGCCTTTAGTTTTGCGCGGCTAAGTGGTGCTACAGCAGCCTCACTGGCGTATGCGCCGGTGGATTTCAGGTTTTTGAGGATGCTGCGGACAGAATCATGTTCAGTGATTATCTCCTGCCTTACCATCCCACCGTCTGCATTTACTGTATTTAATGCGAAAGGTAGAAAACCTGCATCAAGACATGCCTGGCTGTAATACTCCGTGCTTTTAAAGGCACGGACGCGGGAATGCCCGGTTATATTATTCAACACCGCATCCAGTTCATTAAAGGTTGGGGGAATCAGGGTTGAGGCTACTGCTATACCGCCGCTACCCAGCACCCGGTATGCCTCATGAAAGAAACGCTCTGCATCCGCCCATTGCAATGCCAGGGAACTGACAACGCCGCTGAATGTACTATCTTTAAACGGCAGAGCCTCCATATCAGCCAGAACGGCTGCATTGCCACCGTTATTCACGCGGGCTGTGCGGCACATAGCTTCCGATATATCCAGGCTGATAATATTAGCACTGTAATCATGCGGCAAAGACTGGCTTATAAACCCCGTACCGCAACCTGCATCCAGTGTTAGAGAGCCAGGCGCTGCCAGTGTGCGGAATATCTCCGCCGTTTGCGCTGCCACCATACGTTGCAGAGCCGCGTGCTGGTTGTAAGAGGCTACCCCTCTGGAGAATGCATCAGCTATTCTCCGCTTGAAATTATGATGAATAACGCTCAATCGAATGCACCATACTGCGCGCCCTGAGAGCACTCATAACGTTCATCAGGTGATTGCTGTTCTTCACTTCCACATCCAGCAGAATCTCGAAAAAATCGGTGGAGCGGTTGACGATTTTCAGATTGGATATGTTGCCATCACTTTTGGCTATGGAGTTAGCTATATCCGCCAGCGCACCGGTTGAGTGGGAAACCACGGCTTTAAGGCGGCCTATGAACTTCTTATCGGTATCTATGCTGTCCCAGGATACATCTATCCAGCGTTCCGGTGTTTCAGTGAACTTCTCCAGCAGATCACAATCCAGATTATGAATCGCCACACCTTTACCGGATGATACTATGCCGACAATTCTATCCCCCGGCAGCGGGTGGCAACAGTTTGCCAGATGCACCGCCATGCCGGGTATTAAACCTTTTATCGGAATACTTCCCTTTCTGGCAGGCTCTTTTTTCTTTTTAAGTGGCTTGGTGAGAACGTTTTTGAGCTTCTCCGCCGTGCGTTTTGTTTTGAAATGATCCGGGTATAATGCCTCAAAGACCGCCTGGCGGCTGAGGATTCCCTCCCCCACTTCGGCGATTAAATCCTCCGCTGTTTTTTTGCCAAGCTTCTTTAAGGCCGGTTCCAGATTCTTCTCAACAAATTCCTTCCCCTCATCGGCAAAGGTTTTCTCCAGTATGCCACGGCCAAGATTCAGGAACTGCTCACGTTGCTGGCCGCGCACGAATTTGCGGATTTCCGCCTTCGCCTTAGGTGTCACCACTACCCGCTCCCACGCGGGGGAGGGCTGCGCGGTTTTGGAGCGGATAATCTCCACCTGGTCGCCATTGTGAAGCTGGGTTTTCAGCGGTTCAATCCGCCCGTTTATTTTTGCGCCGATGCAGGTATTGCCAACGCTGGAATGAATGGCGTAAGCAAAATCCACAGGCGTTGCACCGCGTTGCAGGCTGATGAGATCACCCTTTGGGGTGAAACAGAAAACCTGATCATGGTATAAATCCATCTTGGTGTTTTCCAGGAATTCCTCAGGATTACTGCTGCTTTCCAGCAGTTCCAGAAGCTCCCTGATCCAGCGGTATTGCTTACCGTCCACCTGCGCCGAAGCACCTTCCTTGTACGACCAGTGCGATGCCACGCCGACTTCAGCAAACTCGTGCATCTCATATGTTCGTATCTGAAACTCAATGCGGTGATTCTCGGGGCCCATAATTGTAGTATGGATTGATTTATATCCATTGCCTTTGGGCGTGCTGATATAGTCCTTAAAGCGGTCAGGAACCATGTGGTAGGATGAATGTATAATTCCCAGAGCCTGATAGCAGGAGGGAATATCCGCCACAAGAATACGGAAAGCCATGATATCGGAAAGCTGCTCAAAACCCAGATTCTTGGTTTGCATCTTAACCCAGATGGAATAGGGCGATTTCTCACGCCCGGAAACTTCAGCCGTCAGATTGTGCTTAAGCAGCAACTGGGACATCTCACCAATGATTCCATCCACCAGGCTTTTACCCTCCTGCCGCAGATAACTCAGGCGGTTTATGATGGACTGCCGGACTTCAGGGTAAATCTCCCCAAAGGCCAGATCCTGAAGTTCCTCCCGTATATGGCGCATACCTATGCGCTCCGCCAGTGGGGCGTATATATCCAGAGTCTCCCTGGCAATGCGCTGACGCTTTTCAGGTTTCTTGATAAAATGCAGCGTGCGCATATTGTGCAGGCGATCCGCCAGTTTTACCAGCAGCACGCGGATATCGTCCGACATCGCCACCACTAACTTACGGAAATTCTCCGCCTGTTTTATGCTCTCGCTTTTCTCCTCAAGCTGATTCAGTTTGGTAACACCATCAACCAGTTTCGCTACTTCCGAGCCGAACTTTCCGGTTATCTCCTCCAGCGTGACTTCAGTATCCTCCAGCGTGTCATGCAGAAGCGCCGTGATGATGGATGCTGAATCCAGCCTGAAGCTGGTGAGGATATTCGCAACCTCCAGGGGGTGGGTAAAGTATGGGTCACCATTAGCCCGGGTCTGGGTTCCATGCGCTTTCATGGCGAAAACATAAGCGCGGTTAATCGCCGCTTCATCAGCAGCGGGGTCGTAATATTTAATTTTTTCAACCAGTTCGTACTGGCGGATCATATTTTTACCAGATTCTTATGTGCATTCTATATCCAAAACACTTGAAGTGTCACGGACATATCACTTGTTCGCTCACCACCCGACAAGTTTAAAAATTGTAGGAATTACAACGGGGAAAATAGCTCCGTAACATCTCCCACCGCCTGCGGGGGAGGCGGAAATCTGAGTAACGAGCTTGCGAGCGCCAGATTTCCGAGGTGGGAATATACTGCTCGCGTTTCAAGAGTGTGTTTTTTTTGAGGTTAATTCGCGAGCAGTATATACGCGCATGGGGCTGGATTGGCGGCCATGCGCAAAACAAACAAAGATATACCTATCGCACTCTTGAAGTGCTATAGGTACACACTCCGTTAATAGCCGGGTTAACCTCATCTAAACCTCTAAATCTTGATAAATTTAGAGAACATTAACCGGACATTTAACCTGCTATCTAACAGGACATATCACACGCTCGCGACACCGAACAAAAGCAGCCTTGTGAAATTCGGCGGTGTGGGGTATAATTCCCATACACAGGAATCAATCATGACCTCTATTACATTTGATAAACTCGCTTATCTCGAGAAACTTAAGGAGGCCGGCATACCTGAGGCGCAGGCTCGTGCCCATGCCATGGCGCTGGATGAGGCACTTAAAGATACTGTAGCTACTAAGCACGACATTGAAATCCTGAAGCGCGACCTTACTATTCGAATGGGCGGGATGATGTTTACTGCCGTTGGCGTTCTGATAGCATTCAAATATGTTGGTTGAAATAAGAAAGTTCTCATGACCGCTATTACATTTGACACACTCTCCACCGCCCGCCGCCTGCGTGAGAAGGGAATACCGCAGGAACATGCCGAGGCTATAGCTGATGAGCTGAGGGAATCTGTAAAACTTGACCTTTCCCACCTTTCAACCAGGGAAGAGGCGAACAGCTTTAAATCTGAATTCAAGGCTGACCTTGCTCTCATGCGCTCTGAAATGCGCGAAATGGAAATGCGCATGACTATCCGCCTGGGTGGCATGATAGTAGCCCTTGGAGGTGCTTTGATAGCAGTAAAGTATTTTGGATAGTTTCATCATCAGAGAGATTTTTTAAGGTATTACCGATAATTATGGCGATTCCAAAGGTTCTAGTGCTTTCCGGTTATGGTCTTAACTGCGAGGAAGAAACCCTGCACGCTTTCCGCCTCGCCGGGGCGGATGGCAGAATAGTTCATGTAAACGATATTATAGATAATCGTGCGATTTTAAAAGAATATCAGATACTTGCTATTCCAGGTGGGTTTTCCTACGGCGATGATACCGGATCAGGCAATGCCTTGGCCAACCGCATCAATAATAACATGCAGGCGGAGCTTCTCGATTTCTTCCGGCGCGGTACTTTAAGCATAGGCATATGCAATGGTTGCCAGGTAATGGTAAACTTAGGAGTAGTTCCAGCGCGTGGTCTTGAATATGGCAAGCGCCAAGCGGCTTTGCTTCATAACAAAAGCAATATATACCAGTGCCGCTGGGTGCATGTACGGGCAGAAGTAAACAATAAGTCCCCATGGCTGGCTGGAATCGGGGATGTTTATATTCCGGTAGCGCATGGTGAAGGGAATTTCCTGATAGATAACAATAGTGATATTGCGCCGGAATCTCCCTATATTGCGCTGCGGTATATAAAGCCGGATGGAATGTCGGCGAGTGGCGAATTTCCTTACAATCCAAATGGTTCAATGGGTGACATTGCGGGGCTTAGTGACGAGAGTGGCCGTATTCTGGCTTTAATGCCGCACCCGGAGCGGGCGGTTTACGCCTGGCAGGCAGGAAAAGGCGCAGAGAATGCAGACCAGAAGTGGGATGGAATCACTTTTTTTGAAAATGCTGTTAAATATTTTACAAGTGCCTAAAACTTTAACCATTTTTCTATATCCTTTCTGTGAAGATGCGACTTTTAACTGAGATTG
>CAYTOJ010000112.1:4811-6187 GCA_964439415.1 uncultured Rickettsiales bacterium | reverse complement strand
GATGATTCAAGCAGCTTTAAACGCCTGCTTGGCAGCCGCCCGGTTCATTTCATTGTTACAAAAAAGTCTGATGAGCGGGACATCCGCCTGGAAATACTGAACTATAACAAACGCGGCCTGGTGGATGATTCCATCGCAGTTGAACTGGTGGCGCATAGTAATGGCGATAAAGCGGAGAAGCTGAAGCTCAGTATTACCGATGATAAGGGCGTGGTGGATACGCATCATGTAACGCCTAATCAGAAACAGGCGGTAAACGTTAAACTGAAGCACCCGGGAAATAACAGTTTCCGTTTTGATCTGGAGCATCTGCCGGGTGAACTATCACAGGCTAATAATTCAGAGCTGGTAACGGTGCGGGCAGCGAGGGAGCGGGTGAAGGCACTGCTGGTAACCGGCAAGGTGTACGCCGGGCAACGGGTATGGCGTAATTATCTGAAGGCTGATCCGGCGATTGACCTGGTGCATTTTAATATTCTCAGGAACATAATGGATGATAACCGAGTCCCAGGTGCGGAGCTATCCCTGATACCATTTCCGGTGGGGGAACTGTTCGGCGAGAGGCTGAAAAAGTTTGACCTGGTGATTATTGACCAGTTCCCTGAAAATCCGGGAATATCTGAACTTTACCTGAAAAATATGGCGGCCTTTGTTAAAAATGGTGGCTCATTGCTGCTGGTTGCGGGTGATATGGCGGATTATTCCGCCATGTTTGTTCAGCCGGATTTTGCGAGTATTTTGCCATTCAAGCCATTCCTGAAATCAAGTACGCAGAAATTTACAGCCATTTTAAGCACGGAAGGCGCGCAATCTCCCATTACCGCGCCGCTGGCCGGTTATTCGGCGGCTCTTGGCTCCTGGTACAGGGTGGTGGAGGCTACAGCTTCAAATGGGGCGCGGACTTTGCTGCAAACGCCGGATGCCAAACCGCTGCTTCTGGTGAATGATATGGGGCGCGGGCGCGTAGCGGCACTGATGAGCGATCAGGCCTGGCTGTGGGCGCGTGGGCATGAAGGCGGCGCGCCATACCGTGCACTGGTGAAGAATATCATACATTGGTTGCTGCGGGAGCCTGAACTGGAAGAAAAACCAGCATACATGAAAAAACAGGGGGATGGAGTTGTCATCACCTCCCCAAAGCACAACCGTGTGAGCATGGTAATGCCGGATGGCAACAGCCGCGATGTCACGCTGGAGCACGTGAAAAATCATTATGAAGGAAAACTGGGACTGGATAATCAAGGCGTGGTCTCACTAAGCGTTCCCGGTGAGCCAGGCGTTAATTTTCTCTCCACGATTGATAATAACGCCTTTGAGCTTAAAACCCTGACTGCCAGCACTGATAAGGTTGCATTAGTTGCCAATGATTCACGCGG
>CAYTOJ010000112.1:0-4711 GCA_964439415.1 uncultured Rickettsiales bacterium | reverse complement strand
GTATAAACATCCGTATATAATTCCGCGCTGTCAGGCTCCGATGAGGTTTTAGCGAATTCAGCAGCATCGTTCACTATTGCTTTTATATCCTTCTCCATTTCCTTTAAATCATCCTCAGTGGCGAAGGACTGCTCAAACAGGAATTTCTTGAAGTTTTCTATTGGCTCATGTTTTTCCTTGTAAGTTTCCACTTCCTCCTTGGTGCGGTATTTTGCCGGGTCAGACATTGAATGGCCGCGATAGCGGTAGGTTTTCATCTCCAGCAATATGGGGCCGTTGATTCTGGCTTCCTGTACCGCCTCCAGCGCGGCCTGACGCACTTTTAAAACATCCGTACCATCCACCTGACGGCCTGGAATGCCGAATGGCTCGCCGCGTTTATACAGCTCAGTGGAGGAACTGGCGCGCTTGACCGAAGTGCCCATGCCGTATTCGTTATTCTCGCACACGAAAATCACCGGCAGCTTCCAGAGCGAGGCCATGTTGAAAGTCTCATACACCTGCCCCTGATTGACTGATCCATCGCCAAAATAAGCGGTGCATATATTACCGTTACCAAGGTATTTATTAGCAAAAGCAATACCCGCCCCCAGTGGAACCTGCGCACCGACAATACCATGACCGCCGAAAAAGCGGTTTGGTATGTCAAACATATGCATGGAACCGCCTTTGCCACGGGAACACCCCAAGGCGCGCCCGGTAAGCTCGGCCATAACCGCTTTGGGATCCATTCCCGATGCCAGACAGTGGCCATGATCCCGGTAGCTGGTGATTGCGCCGTCCCCCTGCTTCATGGCCGCCTGCATTCCCACCACTACCGCCTCCTGCCCGATATATAAGTGGCAGAAACCGGCTATCAGCCCCATGCCATATAACTGCCCGGCTTTCTCCTCAAAACGGCGGATCAGCAGCATATCCCTGTAAAGCTTAAGCGCCTCGGCCTGTTTTATAACGTTGGATCCTTTGCTTTCCTCAACTACTGATACTTCTTTGCGGCTGGTTTTATTCATAATGGTCTCTTAAAAGTATGAAGAAAGCGGTTATTTTTGTATGTTATAGATATAACTATCGCACTTCAAGAGTGCGATAGGTATATCTTTTATGTTTTGCGCATGGCCGCCCCACCAGCCCCATGCGCTTATATACTGCTCGCGTTATAACTGCAAAGAATCCGCACTCTTCATACGCGAGCAGTATATGCAGTTCAAGAATCATCTTTTTTGGAGCGTAGCGACCTGCGCCAGCGCGTAGGGGGGAGGCCTTAGGCCGGGGGGTGCGCCCCCCTCAATAAACAAAAGATATACCGCCGAAGACACATAGAAAATTCCAACTCTTGAAACGATAGCGGTATAATAATGTCATAATGAGCTTTGCGTCAACAATTGCGTCGATAAGTTAAATCATGTATTCCCTAGCAAAACACTAAGGATATAACAGATACATCATGTTACTTGATATTTACGAGCCTGGTCAAACGCCGCTGCCCCATGCTGAAGAGACTACAGCCGTGGGGATTGATCTTGGCACTACCAACACGGTGGTGGCGGTAAAGCGCGGGGATGGGGTGGAAGTGCTGCGCGGTGAGGATGGAAGTGCCCTGCTGCCATCAGTGATTGATTATAACGGGCAGAAAATACGCTCAGTTAAGCGCCTGATGAAAAACGCCGGGATCAGGATACAAACCCCCACAGGGCAGGTTAGCCCGGTTGAGGTTTCAGCCGATATACTGAAAAAAGCCGTCGCCAGAGCTGAAAAAGCCCTGGGGCAGGAAGTCACCAGAGCCGTGATTACCGTGCCTGCTTATTTTGACGATGCCGCAAGAGCCGCTACTAAAGCCGCTGCTGCGATAGCAGGGCTGGAAGTGCTGCGCCTGCTGGCGGAACCTACCGCTGCCGCTGTTGCATATGGACTGGATAAAGGTGTGACCGGGCTTTATGCGGTATATGATTTAGGGGGCGGGACTTTTGATTTCTCCCTGCTCAAACTTGACCAGGGCATTTTCCGGGTACTGGCAACCGGGGGCGATACGGAACTGGGCGGCGATGATTTTGATAAACTGCTGGCCGGGCATTTAAGCACCAGTGCATCACCGCTTATTGCCGGAATTTCTGATGGGGATGAACTGCTGCTGAAGGCGCGGCAGATCAAAGAGGATATATGCAGTGGTGTGGACTGCGGCAATCTCAGGCAGGAATTTGATATATTAATAGCGCCGCTGGTGGCAAGAACGCTGGAGATTGCCGCTGGAGCACTCGCTGACGCAAAAATAAATAAGGATCAGGTGCAGGGGGTGGTGATGGTTGGCGGCTCCACCCGCGTGCCACTGGTGCTGCGGGAAGTGGAAAAATTCTTCGGTAAGCCGCCGCTTTGTGATATTAATCCGGATGAAGCGGTAGCCAGAGGCGCGGCAATTCAGGCGGATGGTCTGACAACTGGTTCATCTAACCTGCTGCTGGATGTAACGCCGCTGTCGCTGGGACTCGAGACAATGGGCGGGATAGTGGAGAAAATCATCTATCGCAATACGCCGATTCCTGCCTCAAGCTCTCAGGAATTCACCACCTATCAGGATAACCAGAACGGCATGGTAATCCATGTTTTGCAGGGGGAGCGGGAACTGGTGCGGGATTGCCGTTCACTGGCCAGATTTGAACTACAAGGCATTCCAGCTCTACCCGCAGGCGTGGCACGGGTAAAAGTTGTGTTCACAGTGGATGCGGACGGGTTACTTGCAGTCACAGCGCGGGAGCAAAGCACAGGCGCAGTGCAGAGTATTGAGGTAAAACCATCCTTCGGCCTGAGTCTGGATGAAATCGGCGAGATGCTGAGAAAATCCCACGCCAATGCAGCAAATGATATGCAGGAAAGGCTGTTGCTGGAAACCAGGAGCGAATGCGAGCGCGCCATTTTAGCCCTGGAGGGGGCGATAAACAGGCACAATGAGCTTATCGAGCAAAGTGAGCGCGAAACGTTAAGTCAGGCGATTCATACCCTGCGTGACAAGATACGTGGTGCAGACCGCGAAGAGATGCAAAAGGCTTTAAAATCAATGGAGGAAAAAGCAGAAATCTTCGCTGGTAGAATCATGGATGCCGGTATCAAAAACGCCATAACTGGGCATAATGTGGCCGATTTGGCGTTGGATATTGCAAACGCAAAGGTCTAGGGCACTTCATGGCGGAGAGAGTTTTAACAAGCGTAGAGGATGTATCTTTAAGTATTGGCGGCAAACTGCTATTTGATAATATCACCATTCATATTCAGGAGCGGGACAGAATCTGCCTGGTGGGGCGTAACGGCTCCGGCAAAACCACATTAATGCGCCTGATCGCGGGGGAGCTGGAGCCGGACGCAGGCAAGCGCTTCCAGCTTCCGGGATTGAATATAGGGTACCTGGAGCAGATGGTGGGTTTTGCCCCCCTTGACACAGTGCGGGATTTTGTTCTGAGCGGCCTGTCGGATGCAGATAGAAATGAGGATAAAAACTACCTGGCGGACATGGTGATAGAGCCGCTGGAGCTTGATGGTTTGGCAGTGATGAACAGCCTCTCTGGCGGGCAACTCAGACGGGCCGCACTGGCGCGGGCGCTGGTGACCGAGCCGGATGTGCTGATGCTGGATGAGCCAACCAATCACCTTGATTTGAGTGCCATAGAATGGCTGGAGAAGTATCTTCAGAATTACCGAGGTGCACTACTCTGCGTCAGTCACGACCGTACATTCCTGGCTAATATCTCGCGCAAGGTTTTCTGGATAGACCGGGGGAGAATCCGCACCAGCCCCAGAGGATACCGGGAGTTCGAGGAATGGGCGGAGATGATAATCGAGCAGGAAGCGCGGGAGCTGCAAAACCTGCAAAAGAAACTGGAGGCTGAAGAAGACTGGACGCAAGGGGGCGTTACCGCCCGCCGCAAGCGCAACATGCGCCGCATGAGGGAACTGGTTGCGCTGCGATTGAGACTTCAAAATGATAAAGCCGCGTTCAACCAGACCATGCGAACAATTGAGCTTGACCCGCTGGAACCTGCGCAGGTCTCCAAAATAGTCTGCGAATTTAAAAATGTTTCCAAGTCCTTTCAAAGGGGTGACGGTAGAAGCATCCCCATATTGAAGAACTTCAACTTAAGGGTCATGCGCGGGGATCGCATAGGAATTTTAGGACGCAACGGCAGCGGCAAGTCCACATTCCTGAAATTAATGCTGGGTGAACTGGAGCCAGATGAAGGCCGGGTAGCGCGTGGTAAAACGGTTGAATTTTCCTACTTTGACCAGAACCGCACCAGTTTGAATCCTGATAAAACCATCTGGAAAACCCTCTGCCCGGGTGGTGGGGATTATGTGCGCATCGGCAGTGGTGAGAAGCAGCGGGAACGGCATGTATGCGCTTATTTGAAAGACTTTCTGTTTGATCCAAAAATCGCCCGTGACCTGGTGGGTGTGCTCTCCGGCGGCCAGCAGAACCGCCTGATGCTGGCGAAAGTGCTGCTGATGCCTGGCAATGTTCTAATCCTGGACGAACCAACGAATGACCTGGATATGGATACTCTGGATATGCTCCAGGAAATTCTCGCCGATTACAACGGCGTTCTGATAGTGGTAAGTCATGACCGTGACTTTCTGGATCGCACCGTCACCAAGGTTTTAGCCTTTGAAGGTGATGCGGTTATAGAAGGCTACATGGGCGGCTACAGCGATTATCTGGAGAAAAAGA
>CAYTOJ010000111.1:0-6215 GCA_964439415.1 uncultured Rickettsiales bacterium | reverse complement strand
CGCCATTGGGTTGGACAAAAGATATTCCATTTTCTCACCTCCTTCCTGGAGTGGAAAAATGGACTTACGGAGGCTTACTGCTTCCTCCTCAACACCTACAAGCAGGTGTAAGTTAAGGATGCAACAAGCCTCCGCAAGTCCATGGACTAAAAAATAACGTAATTATTATACCGTTATCATGTTGTTTTTTTGAAGATTTTGCTACAATTTGTTGTGTTCGAGATAATTTGCTGCTCTCGTTTCAAGAATGTGTCTTCTTTCCAGTGATTTTGCGAGCGGTGAAAATACTCTTCCCATCGCTTTGTGTTTCACGCAACCGCTTCAGGGTACACACGCGGATTCGACTGGTGGGCTTGACACGCTCTAGCTTTACCGAAGGTGGGGCGGCCATGCGAAAAACATAAAACTATAGCTATCGCACTCTTCAAGTGCGATAGCTATATACCGCCAATGTGATATGAAAAACTTCAGCTCTTCAGACGATAGCTGTATAGTTAAACCAACTCTTGAAATGTGAGGAGTATATGTGGTGGCTAATATCCGGATTTTTTATTTTTGTGCTTATATGGCCGCTTGTACTTCTTATGGTGCTTCCGATAGGGGTGGAGAGGGAGTCTGACCCGCTGCCCGGTAATAGCGCAGGAGCGCCGAAAGCCACCAATTTAAAGAAAAAAATGGCTATCAGTGCGGGGATTTCACTGTTATTTACATTGCTTATAGTGCTAGTTCTGTACTCAGGAATTCTGATTAATTATCTGGAGGATTAAAGCATGTATCGAGGATTAACACATTACAACCTCCTATCGTTTCAGGATTTGACTTTCTGGAGCGTAGCGGCCTTAACCAGTGCGCTGGGGGGAGGCTGTAAGCCGGGGGGTGTGCCCCCCTCAACAAACAAAAAATATACCACCGGAGTGATATGAAAAATTTTAATTCTTCAAACAATAGCGGTATAGATACCCAGGCAATGCAGGCTATTTTTCTTGCCGCCAGAACCCATAGCCACTGGCAGAAAAGGGAAGTGGCGGATGACGTGTTGAGAAAAGTTTATGATGCCGCGAGGATGGCGCCAACCAGCGCCAATTGCAGCCCCTTTCGCATACATTTTGTGAAGTCTCAGTCTGCAAAAGAGAGGCTGAAAAAATATCTGCAGGAAGGAAATGTGGATAAAACCATGACTGCCCCAGTCACGGCGATCATCGGCATGGATATGGAGTTTTATGAACTTATGCCAAAGCTTTTCCCGCATACGGATGCCCGTAGCTGGTTTGTGGGGAATGATGCGCTGATTCAGGAAACGGCTTTCCGCAATTCCAGCCTGCAGGGTGCATATTTCATAATCGCTGCCAGAGCTTATGGGCTGGACTGCGACCCCATGAGCGGTTTTGACAGGGATGGTGTGAATAAGGAATTTTTCTCCAATACGAAAATAAAATCCAATTTCCTGTGCAATATCGGTTACGGCGATTCATCAAAATTATATCCACGTAATACACGGCTTGAGTTTGATGACGCTTGCAAGGTGATATGATCTGATTTAGATTGAATTTTTATTATTTGGCTAAATTTGTGGTTGATATAAAAAATTCCATAACTCCCGTATTGCCTGTTTACAACCGTACAAAATTTGCGGTGGAGAAGGGGGAGGGGGTGTATCTGAATATATCAGATGGACGCCGTATGCTGGATTTTGCCGCAGGTATAGCGGTGAATTCTCTGGGGCATTGTCATCCGCATCTGGTGTCTGAACTGAAAAAACAGGCGGATGTTTTATGGCATGTCTCCAACATGTATACCATACCTGGGCAGCAGCGTCTGGCGGAGCGGCTGGTTGCGAACAGCTTTGCCGATACGGTTTTTTTCTGTAATTCCGGTGCTGAAGCCGTGGAATGCGGCATAAAAATAGTGCGCAAATATTTTGATGATTCAGGTAAGCCTGAGAAGTATCGTATCATCACTTTGGAAGGCGCGTTTCATGGCCGTACAATGGCCACCATATCGGCTGGCGGAAAAACCAAGTATGTACAAGGTTTTGAGCCGCTTCTGGATGGTTTTGACCAGGTAAAATGGGCGGATGCTCATGAAATACGCGCTAAAATCACTCCGTTTACGGCAGCTATACTGGTGGAACCTGTGCTGGGCGAAGGGGGGATTAAGGAAATTCCGCTGCACTGCCTAAAGGGCTTGCGTGAAATATGCGATGAATTCGGCCTTCTGCTGTTTTTTGATGAGGTGCAGAGCGGTATGGGGCGCACAGGTAAGTTATTCGCCCATGAATGGGCGGGAGTGAAACCTGATATTGTGGCAACTGCCAAGGGAATCGGCGGCGGTTTTCCACTCGGAGCCTGTCTGGCAACGGCTGATGCAGCCAGGGGCATGAAAACAGGTGCGCATGGCTCAACCTATGGGGGTAACCCCCTGGCTATGGCGGTGGGCAACGCCGTGCTGGATATTATACTGGCTCCTGGATTCATGGAAGGCGTCAGGGATATATCAGAATACCTGCGGGATAATCTGCATGGCCTGATGAAAAAGCACCCTGCACTGGTTAAAAGCATCCGTGGGAAAGGTCTGCTTACAGGTTTTGAACTGGATGCAAAGATAGTTAATACCGAATTCGTTGACAGACTGCGCGAGCATAATCTTCTTACCGTCTCTGCGGCTGAAAACGTAATCCGCCTCGTTCCGCCACTCATCATTGACAAATCGCACGTGGATGAGGCGGTGAGAATTATAGAAGCCGTTTTAGTTGAGTATGTTAAAAGTTTCAGCTAAACTCGGCTTCACTCTTTTGCATTTGCGGAAATTAAATTTTAGGGAATTCAGGATGGACAAGGTAGAGCCTGCGGTGTTTGAGCGCATACGCGGTGATATAAATGGTAACGATGTAGTGCTGTTCATGAAGGGCACAGCCAATGCGCCAATGTGCGGCTTTTCCGCGGCTGTGGTTGGAATATTGAATAAAATGGGGGTGCAGTTCAAGGATGTGAATGTTCTGGCCGATAATGAACTGCGCGATGGCATAAAAGCATTTACCGACTGGCCGACAATACCGCAGCTATATGTAAAGGGTGAGTTCATCGGCGGCTGCGATATAGTGAAGGAAATGTATGAGAGCGGCGAACTGAAAGAGCTTTTCTCAGCCTGATGATAGTGTCTGCCCCGGCTGATGTAACTGTAGTTATAGTCACCTTTAACAGTGCAAAAGTAATTGGCGGTTGCTTAAGCTCGCTTCCCAATGAGTGCCGGGTTGTATGCGTTGATAATGCCAGCACTGATGATACGCTAGCGGTTATAAATGCCACAAAACCTGATGCTGTAGTTTTGGTAAACCATGAGAATTTCGGGTTTGGCTGCGCATGTAATATCGGTGCGTCTATGGGCAGTTCCAGTTTTGTGCTGCTTTTGAATCCTGATGCAAGACTGCAGAAAAACGCATTGGAGGAAATGTTAAACGCTGCAGCGCGCTACCCTGATGCCGCAATAATAGCGCCATTGCTCTTTTTTGAAAACAACCAGCCGCAGCTTTCCTACCGTAATTCAATTTTTGCAGCACGGCCGCTATTTTTGCGTAAGCGTTGGGGGAAGTACGTTGTGCCGGAGGGGGAAATCTGCGCGGATTTTGTTTCAGGCGCATGTATGCTGGTGAGAATGTCCTGCTTTGGTCATGAGCCATTATTCGATGAAAATATATTCATGTTTTATGAGGATGACGATTTATGCCTGCGCACCAGAAATAAAGGCTTCTCTATAATATTAACTCCGCAGGCTTCAGTTTTGCACCAGCGCGGTGCGTCATCAGGGTTTTCTGCAAAGTCTGAGGCACTGAAGAATTATCATTTCACAAAATCCCGCATATATCTGGAAAATAAATATAATGGAGCAGGGGAAGCGTTATGGCTGGCAGTAAAGCTTACATTAAAACATTTTTTTAAATGCATGATTGCCTGTTTATCACTCAATGCGCCCAAGGCTCGTAAGGAATTCTATAGAAGCGCGGGAGCCTGGCGTGCCATTAGTCATTCTGTGTGGAGAGGAGTTCAGCCGCTTCTGCGGGAGTGGGAGCAGGCGGTTTGATTTGTTTGGCACGCTCCTGAGAGTATAACTTTTTGTAAATTCTGGTGCGAGCACCCTCTGCTTCCGCAAAATCCGGTTTTATCTCCAGCGCATGATCCAGTGCCTGTAGAGCATTTATCGGCCTGCCTGCATTCTCCAGAATTTCAGCTTGCTGCATTAAAATATCCAGCGATGCCGCATCCATGCCGCTATCAGCTAAAATAGCAACGGCCTTGCCTAAAGCACTGGCGGATCGCAGACTTAAGTTAGCGGCTTGCCAGCTTTGCGCGGCCTGCTTGTATGCATCAACACGGGCAGTTGTTGGAATAACGCTGAGGCCAGCGAATTTCTCCAGAAGTTCCGCAGCTTCCGTGAAGTCTCCCCCACCATACAAAGCCAGGGCTTTGCAGTGCAGGGCGTTATAATGCTCAGGGTATTTAGCAAGCCAGAGATTGGCATACTGCAAAGCCTCACCAGGTTTTTCATATACCATTTTAACACACGCGGCATAAATAGCCTTCTCATCAGCCGCTACTTCAGCCCACGCAGGTTGCCACTGAACTAGCATTGCAAGTAACAGGCAAGATAAAACAAGCTTATGGAACGTCTTTCGCATTAGTTCGGCATTAATTATTTCTTAATCTCAGCAATAATATATAGTACAAAAATGTTTTTTTAATGAACATTTAATCAGCCCTGTCTTCGCGCATGAAGAGTGTTTTTAGTATATATTTCATTTTCATTACGGATTGTGAAATTCTTCGTGAACGTGGCTTAAATCTCCATCCCTTTCACATTATCGTAACGCAGGAAAGTTATTGTTAGATAATAACAGAAGGGTAATTAATATGAGCAGTACGGTGCTTCCTGATCCTATGCAAATGGCCACCAGCGCTGAGGATATCGCAGCCATTTTCGGCGGGGAGGCGCTGGTGATTGAAGGTGCTGGCATTACCCTTGTAATAAGCTCAAGCGGTGAAGTTCTGTGGAAAACCGAAGGGCTGGAAGCAACCCCGGAGATGATCGCTAAAATTATCGCTAATCTGCTTGTTTTCAACTCCTCAGCACTGGAAGCTGCTATCAAGAAAATAAGAAAGCAGTGCATGGATGTTGATAAAATAAGCAAACCATTCCAGTCACTAAATAATGAAACACGCGGTAACGGCGGCAAAAACAAACCTGGCTACTCCCGGTAAATTCCCATTTTAGAAAATATTTAATAAAAACTTGCATTAGCGGGAGGGAAAAGTCATGGCCAATGAACGACCACTTGAGCAGGATCAGCCTGGCGATGATGATAATCCGTGGGGCAATCTAATAGATGATACTAAAGAATTTTTTGTTGGTCTGGTACAGAATTTACCCATGCCTGATCTTTCCTGGTTGAATCCTTGGAGCGAGTCCGAAGAAAACCAGCAGGCAGCAAATACTTCCACTCCAGAAGTTCCTGCTATGCCTGATCCATCTGTTGAGGTTAGGATATCTTATGGAGTAGATATGATTACTACTTCAAAGGGTGATACTGAAGGAAAATTTAAAGCGGAATATGAACTTTTTAACGATACATCAAATTCATCTGAAATATCGAAAACTGCAATCACGTTAACCGGGCACGCTATACAAGAAAAGCCAGAATTAATTAGTGACGAGGAAAAACAACATGGGCTTAGACTTGGAATTGAGATAAATGCAACATTAGACGGCAGCATGGTACGTTTTACCATTAATGGTGCGCCTACACCAGAGCAGATAAATTTCCTGCAAAGTAAGATTGCAGAATTTGTAGCAGGCGATAAAGAACTGGAGGCATTTTACAAAAATCATATATCAGTAAGCTTGTCTGAATTGCCTCAAAATACGCAGAATAAATATAATAACCATTGCGCAGAGAACCAGAAGCATTGTCCCAGTCCGATTTCCAGCCTGATAGAAGATGAGAAAACAGGGCAGCATATGCCATTAGATACACCAAAGCTAGCGCAGGGTGCATCTGCTTTCCAGGCGGTGTAGTAATTAGACCTCTTTCGGAACTCGCTGCGGTGAGCAAAATGCGCGAAGCGAGCATCGCAAAAACGCAAGTGTACTTTAGGGTACATGCGGATTCGAGAGCTAAGCTTAGCTTGCAGATGAGTAAACCTCATTTGTGTAGCTTAGCGCAG